>NZ_JBZWBG010000018.1:0-142632 GCF_058680555.1 Pseudomonas sp. YA1 | reverse complement strand
TCAACGACGGCCAATTTAAAAGACAGTGAGTAATCTCGCTGTGTGCGCTTTACACCTTGCTCCATCTAGCTCTCCGGAAAATCGGCATGGGAGGTGTAAACCTTATTCAGGACGGGACACCGCAAATGAAAAAGCCGCCCGAAGGCGGCTTGTTCCGTAGCGCGCGGCTCACTCGGCGTTGACCGGGGCCTGTACGTCGTTCTTCGCGGTCAGTTCCAGCACCTCGCTGCAACGGCTGCTGACGCTGCGGTACAGCTCGGCGTCGCTTTCCAGCTCTTTCTCGCGAGCCGGGAAGATTTCCTTCAGCTTGGCGCTCCACTCCGGCGAGCGGGCCTGCTCCGGGAAGCAGCGCTCGATCAGGCCGAGCATGATCGAGACGGTCACCGAGGCGCCCGGCGAGGCGCCCAGTAGGGCGGCGATGGAGCCGTCGTGGGCGGCCACCAGCTCGGTGCCGAACTGCAGGATGCCGCCTTTCTTCGGATCTTTCTTGATGATCTGCACGCGCTGGCCGGCGACTTCCAGGCGCCAGTCCTCGGCCCTGGCTTCGGGGTAGAACTTGCGCAGGGCTTCCAGGCGCTGTTCCGGCGACTGCATGACCTGGCCGATCAGGTAGCGGGTCAGGTCCATGTTGTCGCGGGCCACCGAGAGCATCGGCAGGATGTTGCCCGGGCGTACCGACAGCGGCAGGTCGAGGAACGAGCCATGGCGCAGGAACTTGGTGGAGAAACCGGCATAGGGGCCGAACAGCAGGGATTTCTTGCCGTCCACCACGCGGGTGTCCAGGTGCGGCACGGACATCGGCGGCGAGCCGACCTCGGCCTGGCTGTAGACCTTGGCCTGGTGCTGCTTGACGATTTCCGGGTTGTCGCAGCGCAGCCACTGGCCGCTCACCGGGAAACCACCGAAGCCCTTGCCTTCCGGGATGCCGGAAAGTTGCAGGAGCGGCAGGGCGCCGCCGCCGGCGCCGAGGAAGACGAAGCGTGCCTGGATCTCGCGGTCGCCGCCGTTGCGGGTGTCCTTGACGGTGACCCGCCAGCCGTTATCGGCGCGGCGCAGGTGGGTGACCTTCTGGTTGTAGCGGATCTGCGCGCCCGGCTGTTGCGCCAGGTGTTGCAGGAGCTGGTTGGTCAGGGCGCCGAAGTTGACGTCGGTACCGCCCTCGACGCGGGTCGCGGCGATCGCTTCGTCGGCCGGACGACCCGGCATCATCAGCGGCATCCACTCGGCGAGGGTGGCCTTGTCCTCGGAGTAGACCATGGTCTCGAAAGCGTGGTGCCTGGTCAGCGATTCGAAGCGCTTCTTCAGGTAGGCGATGCCTTCACTACCGCGCACGAAGCTCAGGTGCGGTACCGGGTTGATGAAGGTCTTCGGCGAGCCGAAGGTGCCCTTGGCGACCAGGTGCGACCAGAACTGCTTCGACACCTCGAACATGGTGTTGATGCCCACGGCTTTCTTGATGTCGATGCTGCCGTCGGCCGACTGCGGGGTGTAGTTCAGCTCGCACAGGCCGGCGTGGCCGGTGCCCGCGTTGTTCCACGGGTTGGAGCTTTCGATCGCGCCGGACTCCTGGAGTTCGACGACTTCCATCTTCAGGTTGGGGTCGAGTTCCTTGAGCAGGACCGCCAGGGTCGCGCTCATGATGCCGGCGCCTACCAGCAGCATGTCGACTGTTTCGTGATCGTTTTGCGCCATTAACGCTTCTCCAAAATCTTCAGCACCAAATTGACGACAGACGGGGCAGGGCCGAGGCCGGTACGGGCCGGCAGGCAGCGGCGGAGGGAGCCGTCATGTCCGATTCTTCGCAACAACGGCGGGACGCCGGGCGTCATCGCCTATGGATGCCGGGCGCGGGGCTGGCGATCTGGCAGCCTGGCTGGCCCATGCGGGCATCCGGTCGTGCAAGCACATTCGCGACGGAACGGGCCGTCAGGCTCTGGTCATGAGGTATCCGCTGCGGTCGCGTCTGCGGGGGGCTGTTTCAAGCGCTAATGGCGCACTTACCGACGCAAAACTCTTCATTGCTCGCCACACTCTCGTGAAGTAGTGAAATACCTTCGATCCACGCTCTTTTGGAGACATGGGCCGGAAGGGCTCGTCTGTCGCGGGCATGCCTTCGCAGAATCGTGCGGGGTCATGCGGCATTCCTTGCCGAAAAACTCGCTACAGGCGTTTCAGGGCGTCTGCCTCATGGGGCAGCGCTCTACTGGCGGCTCTCTGTGGGGGGATGGCGCGGGGGCCGGAACCCGATCAGGAGGCGTCCTTATAATCGGGGGGCGATTATAACGGTGAAAATCAAAAAATACCCCGCTCCTTAGACTTTTTTCCCATTCCCGGTCACGAAGTGCCCGCCGGCGAAAGCCCCCTGGGACAATCCGCCGCGCCGTATCTGCCAAACGCCGGGCATGCGTGCCCTGCGCCACCTGCCACAGGCGAGGAACCGCGCCCCGTGGCGAACGTCCAAGGCAATGCTGCGGTGCCTTCGCGGCGCCGTTATACTGCCGGCCATTCGTGCCCAACCCATGGAGAGATGAGCATGCTGCATCGCCTGTTGCTCAGCCTGATGACCGCAAGCGCCCTGGTTCTCGGCGGCTGCGCCCTGAGCCCGCAACAACTGGACCCGCAACCGGTCCTGAAAGGACCGTTGACCGCCGTCGGCCATGGCCAGCCGGTGGTGGTCAAGGTGGTCGATGGCCGTCCCGGCCCGTCCCTGGGCACCCGCGGCGGCCTCTACGCCGATACCAGCACCCTGACCGTCCGTAGCGAGGACGTGGTGCCCAAGCTCCAGGCCCAGGCCGAGACCGCCGTGCGCCTGCTCGGCTACACGCCTTCGGCCAACGCCTATAACGCGCCGCAACTGACCCTGACCCTGGCCGAGCTGAAGTACCAGTCGCCGAAGGACGGCGTCTACGTCACCCAGGCCGACATCACCGCGACCTTCCGCGCCGACGTGCAGAACAGCGGCCGGCGCTACACCGGTCGCTACGGCGCCTCGCTGAACCAGCGCTTCGGCATGGCGCCGAACCAGGCGACCAACAGCAAGCTGGTCAGCGAGGTGCTCAGCGACGCCCTGACCCGCGTGTTCAAGGACCCGACCATCGCTCAGACCCTCGGCCAGCAATGAGCCGGCGGTAACGAGAAAGCCCGGCGGATGCCGGGCTTTTTCATGCGCTCGGGAAACTCAGGCGGCCTGGTGGAACGGGTCCGGCTCGCCGATGCTGATGCGTTCGTCGGTCTCAGGCAGGTCGAGGTGTTCATGGCCGCAGGCGGTGCAGTACACCAGCCAGCGGTCGTCCTGGACATTGAAGGAAAGATCGACGATCACGGCCTCGATCTCGTCCAGGTGGTCGATCAGATAGTTATGTTCGTGGGGTGCGGTTTCCAGCATGACGACTCTCCTGTGTTGTCGTTTGCCTGGGTGGGGTTCTGTGACCGGCAAAGCACTTTCAGACTAGCCGGTCACGCTGGCGAGGCCGCGCCTTTTTTAGACGGATTGCTGCTAACCGCTGCGCTTCGTCGCGACAACCCGGTCGTCGCTGGCCGTCGCTCATGCATTCTGGATAGAATTCGACCAGTCCTTCCCCGCCGTCCCCGACGGTCCGTCCTGTCATCAGCTCACCCAAGGCGTTACTCGGTAGCCCCGGCGTGTTGTCCTGTTGCGGAGGTTATCGATGTCCTTGCAAGCCTTGTGGGCGCTGTTCCTCGCCCATCCCGCGCAGGCCGTGAACGGCCTTGCGCTGTTCTTCGGTGTCGCCGGCGCCTGGCTGCTGCTGGCCACCCGCGCACGCGAGCGTCGCGCCCTGGCGCGCTGGGCCGCGGAGGGCGAGGCGGGGGAGGAGGCATTGCCGATGGACGAGGCGACCCTGCGGATCAACCTGTTCTTCTACCGATTCGGCGCCGCCTGCCTGGGCCTGGCGCTGCTGGTCAGCTGGGCCAGCACGCGGTTCTGAGAGGGCCTGCCTCGGCGAGCCGAACCGCACGCGGATAACCGTCTGCGGGTTCGAAGCCGTTGCCCGATGGAGAAGCCCGGCGGCGCCGGGCTTTCGTCTTCAGGATTGCTGCTTGATCCGGTATTGGTTGAGTACCGGGTTGGCGTATTGCAGCACCAGCCAGGGGCGCTGCTCGGCCGGGCATTGCTCCAGGCGGCGGTTCCATTCCTTGCGCGCCTTCTCCAGTTCTTCGCTGCCGAACAGGCTCTCGGCCGTGGGGACAGCGAGGCCCGGGTCGCGGTTCTCGCTCATCTCGTAGGCCAGGTAGTGCACCGGGAACAGACGGTAGTTGCCGAGGATCTGCCGGTCCAGTTCGGCGGCCAACTGCTTGGCGTCGCTGAACTCGCCCTCCAGTTCGGCGCCGAAGTTGATGTGCACGCGGCCCTTGTAGCCGGTGATGCCCAGGGCGATGCTGGCATCGTCCTCGCCCGGCGCCTTGCGGTATTCGCCGGTGCTGGCGCGGGTGTGCAACTCGCGGGCCTTGGCCAGGTCGCAGGGGTCGTATTCGTAGCTGATCGACACCGGGATGAAATGCAGGGCGCGCACCATTTCGGCGAAGGGTTCGTCCTTGCGGCTCATGTGGAACATCTTGAGGATCGCCGAGTCGGTACGGTCGTCGCCGTCCTTGGCCCGCCCTTCGGCCTGGGCGATCCACACCGACTGGCGGTCCTCGCGGATCGAGTGGTTGATGTAGGCGGAGAGCGTCTGGTAGGCGGCGAGCTTCTCGCGCCGGCCGCTCAGCGAACGGTGCACGATGAAGCTCTTGTTCAGGCGCATCAGGTCGCTGACGAAGGATTTCTGCAGCAGGTTGTCGCCGATGGCGATGCGCGGGGTCGGCAGGCCGGCGTGGTACACGGCGTAGTTGACGAAGGCCGGGTCCATCACGATATCGCGGTGGTTGGCGATGAACAGGTAGGCGCAGCCTGGCTTGAGGCGATTGACCCCGGAGTAGGTGACGCCATCGGTGGCCTTCTCGATGGTGTGGTCGACGTAGGGCTCGAACTTGTCCTGCAGCGTGGCGACGCTGCGGATGCCGGTGACCTCGCGGGCCAGCCGATGGGCTATAAGAGGTTTGAGCAGCCAACCGAGGGGACCGGCCAGGCGCGGGAAGCGGTAGCGGACCAGGGCGCCGAGGAAGGCGTCGTCGCTCAGGAGGCGTTGCAATACCGCGGGGACTTCGGCGTCACTGTAGGGTCGGATGGCTTCGAACTCGCCCATCATGCTTTCTGGTTCCATATGGATGCTGCGAAGGCCGCCCAGGGGGTGGCCGAAAATTGAACCGCGCGATTATAAACGGAACTCATAGGGGGTGCAGCGATGCTCGAAAGCCAGGCCTATAGCTGCCCTTACTGCGGGGAACCGGCCGAGGCGCTGCTCGACCTGAGTGCCGGCGACCAGCAGTACTACGAGGACTGCCCGGTGTGCTGCCGGCCGATCCTGTTCGACCTGCGCACCGATGGGCAGGACTGGTCACTGAACGTCCGCCGGGAGGATGACTGATGCAGCGCGTATATGAGCCGGCCGACCTGCTGGAGGCCGAGATGCTGGTGGGAATGCTCGCCAGCGAAGGGATCGCCGCCCATGTCAGCGGCCGCCACCTGGTCGGCGCCATCGGCGAACTGCCGCCTGGCGGACTGCTGGCGTTGTTGGTGGCGGACGAGCAGACGGAGCGGGCGCGGGAACTGATCCTCGCCTACAACGCCGCCGCCCCGCTGGCCGAGGAGCCGCCGGAGCCCTGCGGCCCCGGCAGCCTGTTGTGTTGAGGCGGCCGCCGCTCAGTCGGCCGCCAGTTCGAAGACCTGCCAGCGCACCGAGCTGACGCCCTTCTCCAGGCTGACCCGGCTGACCAGGCGTTCCAGCTGCGCCGGAGCCTCGGGAGTGCCGAGCAGTTCGGCGCGGACTTCCAGCTTGGCCGGGTTGTCCAGATCCTCGCTGTGCAGCGATTGCAGGCGCAGGTCGCTGCTGCCGAGGCTGTGCAGCATCAGGCTGCGTACCTGGATCTCGTCCTCGGCGCGGCAGACGATCTGCACTTCGTAGCGTTGCTCGGCCTCGCTGGCCGGCAACACGTCCTGGCGGTTCAGGCGTTGGGCGATGTCGCGCAACAGGATGTTGGCGCAGAGCACCACCAGGCTGCCGAGCGTGGCCTCCAGCAGCAGGCCCATGCTGCACAGGACGCCGATGGCGGCGGTGCACCAGAGGGTGGCTGCGGTGTTCAGGCCGCGCACGTTGAGGCCGTCGCGCATGATCACGCCGCCGCCGAGGAAGCCGATCCCGGAGACCACGTAGGCGGCGATCCGCGAAGCGTCGCCGGCCAGGCCGGGCACGCCCTGGGTCATCAGCACGAACAGGCAGGCGCCAGTGCTGACCAGCGCATTGGTGCGCAGGCCGGTGAGGCGTTGGCGCAGCTGGCGTTCGGCGCCGATCAGGGCGCCCAGGACCAGCGCGACCGCGACGCGCAGGAGAAATACTTTCCAATCCATGTTTCACCTCGTTGCCGGCCGACGGCCGGAGCTGGCGCGGGCCGTCGGTCCGCGCGGATAAAGGACGATGGATTGCGCAGGACCGCGGCTTCCCGCTGCGCGGATGGCGCGAGGGAAGGGACACGAAGGGAAAATGGGGATGCGTCATCCCGGACGGGATGCGGATCGCCACTGTCCGCCATGTTCGGCGAGGCAGTGGCAGAGGGTTCTGCTGGACTAGCTCGCCGGATGGACCTGTCGCAATCGACTAGGGCTGTTGTCCAATGCAGGACTCCTGTGTGGGTTACAGAATGCGGGCGGCACCATAAGCCTGGAGGATAGGCGCGTCAAGTTAAGATTGGGTTTCATTCAGCTTGCGTTCGGCAAGGCCAGTGTGGCGCTTCGGGTTACACTGTGCGGCTTTCCCTCACCAGGCAGTGCCAAGCATGAGTGGTCGTTACGCCCTGTTCCGCTGGAATCCGTCGCTGGCGGCCCTGCCGGGCTTTCCGGCGGATTGGCGGGCGCACTGGAACATTTCTCCGGCGAACCAGGTGCTGATGGTTCGCGAGGACGCCGGTGTGCGCCGCGCCGACCTGGCGCGCTGGGGGCTGACCCCGGCCTGGCTCACCGACCTGTCGCGTACGCCCAGCCACGCGCGGGCGGAAACCCTCGCCGAGCAACCGATGTTCCGCGAGGCGTTCCAGCAGCGCCGCTGCCTGCTGCCGGCCAACGGCTTCTATGAATGGCGCGGGGTGCGCAAGCGTCCGTACTGGGTCTCCACCGGCGAGCGCCTGTTGTTCTTCGCCGGCATCTGGGAGGCCTATCCGGTGCAGGGACAGACCTGGCTCAGCGTGGCCCAGGTATCCCAGGCGGCCGCCGAGTTCCGCCGGCCACTGCTGCTCGACGAGGCCGAGCAGGATACCTGGCTGGCTCCGGACACGCCGCTGCCGGCGCTGATCAGCCTGCTCGCCAAGCCCCAGCCGAATCTGCGCAGCGTGGCCCTGGCCGGCTTCGTCAACAAGCCTGAAACCGACGGGCCGGAGTGCCTGACCCCGGCCTGACGCTAGACCCTGAACTGATTCACCAGGCGCCGCTGCTGCTCGGCCAGGCGGGTCAGCTCGGCGCTGGCCTGCGAGGCCTCGTCGGCGCCGCCGGCCACCTGGTTGGCGACCTGGCCGATGTTGGCGACGTTGCGGTTGATGTCCTCGGCCACCGCGCTCTGCTCCTCGGCGGCGCTGGCGATCTGGGTGTTCATGTCGTTGATCACCGATACCGCCTGGGTGATCGACTCCAGCGCTTCGGCCGCCTGGCGCGCATGGCGCACGCTGTCGTCGGTGCGGTCCTGGCTGTCCTGCATGACCTTCACCACGTCGCGGGTGCCCTGCTGCAACTGCTGGATCATGCTCTGGATTTCTTCGGTGGCCTGCTGGGTCTTCTGCGCCAGGTTGCGTACCTCGTCGGCCACCACCGCGAAACCGCGACCCTGCTCGCCGGCGCGGGCGGCCTCGATGGCGGCGTTGAGGGCGAGCAGGTTGGTCTGCTCGGCGATACCGCGGATCGCCACCAGGATCGCGTTGATGTTTTCGCTGTCCTTGGCCAGGTTCTGCACCACGCCGACCGCGCGGCCGATCTCGCTGGCCAGGGCCTGGATCGCCGCCGAGCTGCTTTCGACGATCTGCTTGCCCTGGTGCGCGGCCTGGTCCGCGTGGTTGGCTGCCTCGGCGGCGTGGGTGGCGTTGCGCGCCACGTCCTGGGCGGTGGCGGTCATCTCGTGGACCGCGGTGGCCACCAGTTCGATCTCCGCCAGTTGCTGCTGCACGCCCTGGTTGGTACGGATGGCGATGTCGGCGGTGTGCTCCGAGGAGTCGCTGACCTTCTGCACCGATTGCACCACCTGGCCGATCATGTTCTGCAGCTTGCCGAGGAAGGTGTTGAAGCCCTTGGCGATGGAGCCCAGCTCGTCGGCGCGCTCGCTGCTCAGGCGGCGGGTGAGGTCGCCTTCGCCCTGGGCGATGTCGTCGAGCATGCCGACCAGTTGGCGCAGCGGCCGGGCGATGCCGTAGCCGACCAGCCAGACCACCAGCAGGCCGAGGGCCGCTACCACCAGACCGGCCAGGCTCATGCCGAGGATATCCTGCTGGCGCTGGTCGCTCAGCTCGCCCTGGAGTTGCTGCAGTTCGCCGAATACCGCCGCCTGGGGAATCTGCAGCATGAGGGTCCAGCGCACGCCGCTGTCGGCGATGGTGAAAGGCAGGAACAGCTCGATGTGACCGTGCTCGGCGTCGATGTCGTAGAGCGGCTGGTCGATCGTGAGGTTCTTCAGGTTGTCCACTTCGTTGCCGTCGAGGACGCTGCCGGCGGGCTCGCCGAGCTTGCTGTCGTCGCGGGTGTAGGCCACCAGGCGGCCGTTGCTGGCGATCAGCGCCATTTCCCCGGCGCCATCGTAGAGCTGCTGGTCGGCGCGCTTGAGCAGGTCCTGGATGAAGGCCAGCGAGAGGTCGGCGCCGACTGCGCCGCGGAACTGGTCGCCGACCATGATCGGCACGTTGAAGGACGACATCATCACGGTCTTGCCGCCCATTTCGTAGGGGGCCGGGTCGATGATGCAGGGACGCTTGTTCTCTTTCGGACAGGCGTAGAATTCGTTCTCGCGCACCCCGGTGGGCAGCAGCTTTTCGCTATCGATACTGTCGGTCATGGCCTCGACGATCGGCTTGCCGTCGGCGCCGCGATACCACCAGGGCAGGTAGCGACCGTCCGGGCCGTAGCCCTTGCCGGGTTGCCCGGCGAAGGCGGCGTCGGTATCGAAGGCATTGGCTTCCCAGGCCATGAAGGTGTCGAGCAGCTTGGGGTTGTTCTGCACGGTGCTACGCAGCAGCGCGGAGATTTCGTCGCGGCTGGCGTTCAACTGCGGCATGCCGTCGGCGCCCGGCTCGCCGAGCAGGCGGGTGCTGTTGGCCAGGCCGTGGACCACCGTCAGCGGATACTCCAGCTCGCGCTGGATCTGGCTGACCTGGGCGCGGGCCAGGGCCACCAGGCGCTCGTTGATGACCTTCTCCAGCAGGCCCTGGGTGCGTTGCTGCACCAGTTCCTGGGTTCGCGCGCCGGCGAACAGGGCATACAGCACCAACACCACGACGACGCTTAGAACGCTGGCGCCGGCGAGGGCGGCGACAGAAAACTGGATCGACTTGAGCTTCATGATGGGACTTCCGACCCTTGTTGGAATTGTCTCTGGCGAGGTTATCGGCAAGAGGGCGGCAAATCCTTAATCGGCCGATGGAGATTTCCTCGCCAACGGCTGTTGCCGGCGCTCGAGGCGCGGCCTACCATGCGCTCGGCCTTCAGAGGAGAACAAAGGACCATGGCTCATCCCTTCCGATTCGCCACCCTCGCCGGCGCGCTGCTGCTCGCCGGTTGCCAGGCAGTGAACACCACCAGCGGCGGCGCCGTCGGCGTCGACCGCAAGCAATACATGTTCAGCATGTTGTCCAGCCAGGAAGTCGACCAGATGTACGCCCAGTCGTACCAGAAGACTCTCGGCGAGGCGAAAAGCGCCGGCGTGCTCGATACCAGCAGTGCCGACGCGCGACGAGTCAAGGCGATCGCCCAGCGGCTGATCCCGCAGACCGCCGCCTTCCGCCCGGACGCCACCAGCTGGAATTGGGAAGTCAACGTGGTGAAGAGCGACGAACTCAACGCCAACTGCGGTCCCGGCGGCAAGATCATTTTCTACACCGGGCTGATCGACAAGCTGAAGCTCACCGACGACGAGATCGCCGCGGTGATGGGCCATGAGATCGCTCACGCCCTGCGCGAGCATGGGCGCGAGGCCATGTCCAAGGCCTACGGCGTGCAGGTGGCCAGCCAGATCGGCGCCCTGGCCGGCCTCGGCCAGGAAAGCCTGCAACTGGCCAATACCGGCGTCGACTACCTGATGACCCTGCCCAACAGTCGTGCCAACGAGAACGAAGCCGACCTGATCGGTCTCGAGCTGGCCGCCCGCGCCGGCTACAACCCGGAAGCGGCGATCACCCTCTGGCAGAAGATGGGCAAGGCCAGCGGCGGTGCCAGCCAGCCCGAGTTCACCAGCACCCACCCCTCCGACAGTTCGCGGATGGCCAATCTCCAGGCCGCGATTCCCAAGGTGATGCCGCTGTACCAGCAGGCCAGGCGCGGCAAGTGAGGCCAGGGCGCGCGGTCGCGGGGGGCGGCCGGCGCGCCGACAGGCTTACCATCGGAAACGCCTGTTGTGTATTTCCGTAACCTGCTGTTTGGTATCTCGCCGGCGTTCGGCCTAGACTGCTGGCCGACCCGCTTGCGGGACCCGTGGACGAACAGCCACTCTCACGCCCTGGAGCTCATGTGAAATACGCCGTACTCGGAGCCACCGGCCTGCTGGGACATCACGCCGCGCGCGCCATCAGGGCCGCCGGTCACGATCTGGTGCTGATCCACCGTCCTTCTTCGCAGATCCAGCGTCTCGCCTATCTGGAGCCCGAGTGCCGGGTCGCCGAGATGCTCGACCACGCCGGCCTGGAACGCGCCCTGCGCGGCCTCGACGGGGTGATCTTCAGCGCCGGCTACTATCCTTCGCGGCCGCGCCGCTGGCAGGAGGAAGTGGCCAGCGCGCTGGGCCAGACCAACCCGTTCTATGCCGCCTGCCTGCAGGCCAGGGTGCCGCGCATCCTCTACGTCGGTTCGGCATATGCCATGCCCCGGCATCCCCAGGGACTACCGGGCCACGAGGGGTTGTTCTACGACAGCCTGCCGAGCGGCAAGAGTTCCTACGTGCTGTGCAAATGGGCGCTCGACGAGCAGGCCCGGGAGCAGGCGCGCAACGGCCTGCCGGTGGTGATCGGGATCCCCGGCATGGTACTCGGCGAACTGGACATCGGCCCGACCACCGGGCGCGTGATCACCGCCATCGGCAATGGCGAGATGACCCACTACGTCGCCGGCCAGCGTAACGTCATCGATGCCGCCGAAGCCGGGCGCGGCCTGCTGATGGCCCTTGAGCGCGGGCGTATCGGCGAGCGCTACCTGCTGACCGGGCACAACCTGGAAATGGCCGACCTGACCCGGCGTATCGCCGAGCTGCTCGGCCAGCCTGCGCCGCAGCCGATGTCGATGGCCATGGCTCGCGCGCTGGCCACCCTGGGCCGCCTGCGCTACCGGGTCAGCGGCCAGTTGCCGCTGCTCGACGAAACCGCCATCGAGGTGATGGCTGGCGGGCAGTTCCTCGATGGACGCAAGGCCCGCGAGGAACTCGGCTTCTTCTCCACCACCGCCCTCGACGACACCCTGCTGCGCGCCATCGACTGGTTCCGCGACAACGGCTATTTCAACGCCTAGGACGGTTGGCTAGGGCAGCGTTTTTTCCGCGAAGGGTCGGGTCTGCAGTCCCAGCTGAGCGCGAAAGCTCTCCATGTCGAACATGGTGCACAGCTCCTGCAACTGGCCCTGCGGGTTGAACACCCAGAAGCCCATCGCGGAAATGCTCAGCACCTTGTCGCTGGCCGGATAGCCCAGGGTCGGCCGGACGATGGTGCCGATCAGCGTGCTCCAGGTGAACACCTTGCGTTCCTCGCCGATGCAGTCTTCGACCACGACCTCCAGGTCCGGCATCGCCGTGCGGATGTCCTGCAGCAGGCGGATATAGCCGGCAGTATCCAGGGGATGGCCGATGAACGAGCTTTTGTAGAGGAAATCCTTGCTGTGCAACTGCTCCACCAACGCCATGCGGCCCTTGTTCCAGGACAGCTCGATATGATGGCGGGCGAGTCGTTTCAGGTCGTGTGAGGGCATCTCCGGCTCTCGTGGGCGAGTGGTGGGGCAGGCATCCGGTGCCTGCCTGAACTGTAGCCGTTCCCATGCATTTTGCATTGGCCGCCCAGCCATCCCGGGCCCGGCGGCGCAGTCCTTCAGAGCCAGCCGGTCAATTGCGCGGCGTGCCAGGCGGCGTACAGGCCAAGTGCGGCGAAGGCGGCCGCGGCCAGGCGGCGGATCAGGGTCAGCGGCAGCTTGTCGGCGGCCAGGTTGCCGATCAGTACCACCGGTACGTTGGCGATCAGCATGCCCAGGGTGGTGCCGATCACCACCAGCCAGAAATGCGGATACTGGGCGGCCAGCATGACCGTGGCGACCTGGGTCTTGTCGCCCATCTCGGCGAGGAAGAACGCGATCAGGGTGGTGAGGAAGGGGCCGTATTTCTTCAGTCCGGACTCTTCGTCGTCGAGCTTGTCCGGTACCAGCGTCCACAGGGCGACGGCGATGAAGGAGGCGGCGAGGATCCAGCTGAGGGTAGCTTCCGAGAAGAAGCTGGCGACCCAGGCGCCCACCGCGCCGGCAGCGAAATGGTTGGCCAGGGTGGCGGCGACGATGCCGGCGATGATCGGCCACGGCTTGCGGAAACGCGCCGCGAGCAGGAGCGCCAGCAACTGGGTCTTGTCGCCGATTTCCGCGAGGGCAACGATCAGGGTAGGGACGAACAGCGATTCCATCAGGCTTCCTAAGGGGCGGGTCGACCAATCACCATGACACGCGCCATCTGCCCGCCCCGGGTCAGATCGTGCGTGTCATAGGTCTTGTCAAACCCTTGGCCTGTCTGGGCAGGCTTGGGCCGCGCGCGCCATGGTCTGCGGACCAAGTGTGTTGACGCGTGCCGGGCGAGGCCGGTGCGGCGCTCGCGGGAGACTACTCCCCTAGGACGGGGCGCATTCTGCCCAAGCCGGGCGGCTTGGGCAAGCCCGGGACGGAAACTTTCGTCCGGGAGGGCGGCGAGGGAGCCTGATCGCAAGGAAACGTGCCGGCATCCGCAGCGATCCGCGAGGAATCGCTGGGCGGCAGGGTGAATCAGGTATTGGTCGGGCTGACGTCCATTTCGTGGTAGCGAACGAAGCGCGCGCGCTTCTTCCAGCGGTATCCCAGCCAGATCGCCAGGAACAGCGGCAGGCTGATGTAGGTGGCGAGGAGGCCGATCCAGTCGATGCGTTCGCCCACCAGCGCCTGGTAGTTCTGCCCGAGGGTGATGACCATGCACAGGGCGAAGGCGAACAGCGGGCCGAAGGGGAACAGCTTGGCCCGGTAGGGCAGGTCTTCCAGGCGGCCGCCCTGGGCCAGGTAGCCCTTGCGGAAGCGATAGTGGGAGATGGCGATGCCCAGCCAGGCGATGAAGCCGCACATGCCCGAGGTGTTCAGCAGCCATGTGTAGACGGTACTGTCGCCGAAGGCCGAAGTGAGGAAGCACAGGGCGCCGACCAGGGTAGTGGCGTACAGCGCATTGCGTGGCACGCCGCTGCGCGAGACACGGGAGAACAGGCGCGGTGCCTTGCCCTCGAGGGCGAGGTTGTAGAGCATCCGGGTCGAGGCGTACATGCCGGAGTTGCCGGCGGAGAGGATCGCCGAGAGGATCACCGCGTTCATCACCCCGGCCGCCGCGGCGAAGCCGGCGCGCTCGAAGAGCAGGGTGAAGGGCGACACGCTGATGTCGCTGGCATCGTTCTTCAGCAGGTTCGGGTCGGTGTAGGGAATCAGCATGCCGATCACGAAGATCGCCAGGATGTAGAACATCAGGATGCGCCAGAACACCTGGCGAATGGCGATCGGGATGTTCTTCCGCGGATTTTCCGATTCACCGGCGGCGATGCCGATCAGTTCGGTGCCCTGGAACGAGAAGCCGGCGATCATCGCCACCCCGACCATTGCCTGGAAGCCGCCGACGAAGGGCGCGTCGCCCATGGTGAAGTTGCTGAAGCCGGGCGACTCCACGCCATGCATGATGCCGAAGATGGTCGCCAGGCCGACGCCGATGAAGATCACCACCGTGACTACCTTGATCAGGGCGAACCAGAATTCGCTCTCGCCGAAGCCGCGCGCGGAAATCACGTTGAGGCCGAACATGATGCCCAGGAAGATCGCGCTCCAGTAGATGCCCGGCACCTCGGGGAACCAGAAACTCATCACCAGTTGCGCTGCCACCAGCTCCGCGGCGATGGTCACCGCCCAGTTGTACCAGTAGTTCCAGCCGAGGGCGAAACCGAAGCCATCTTCGACGAACCGGCTGCCATAGGTGCAGAACGAGCCGGAAACGGGCATGTAGGCGGCCATTTCGCCGAGACTGGTCATGAGGAAGTACACCATCAGCCCGATCAGGGCGTAGGAAAGCAGCGCACCGCCGGGCCCGGCGGTGGCCACGGTGGCCCCGGAGGCGACGAACAGCCCGGTGCCGATGGAGCCGCCGATGGCGATCATGTTCAGGTGGCGCGGCTTGAGCACCCGCCGCAATTGCTGGCCCTGGCTGGCGTTCAGGTCAGTCATCGGCGGCCTCCCGGCGGGTGGCCACGGAAGGGTCTGGCTGCGGGCGTGCGGGCAGGGAGAGGAAAAGCTTCATTCACAGGGTTCCAGGCAGAAATCAGGAGCGACGGGCGGAGTAGATGCGGAAACCGTCGCCTTCGGCGAGTGTCCGGCAGGGGCCGAGGTGGCGTTCGATCAACGGCGGGTACTTCAGGAAGCTGTTGGCGACCAGGCGCAGTTCGCCGCCCGGCGCCAGGTGCTCGGCGGCGCGTTGCAGCAGGCGCTCGGAGGCCTGGTAGTCGGTGTGCACGCCCTGGTGGAAGGGCGGGTTGCTGACGATCGCGGCGAGTTCGCGCGGCGCGCCGTCGATGCCGTCGGCGGCGATCACTTCGCCGTCCAGGCCGTTGGCGGCGAGGGTCAGTCGGCTGCTCTCGACAGCGAAGGCGTCGACATCGAGCAGGCTCAGGCGGCTGGCGGGGTAGCGACGCTTGAGAGCCGCCCCGAGTACCCCGGCACCGCAGCCGAAGTCCAGCAGATGGCCGCCGGGCAGGGCTTGCAGTTGCCCCAGCAGCAGAGCGCTGCCGCGATCCAGGCGGCCATGGCTGAACACCCCCGGCAGGCTCACCACCTGCAGCTCGCCATCGGCCAGCGGCAGGCTGTAGCGCTGGGCCAGGGTGTGCAGGTCGGGCTCGGCCGGCGCCTGTTCGATACGCACCTGCCAGAGCTGGCAATGCCGCGCGCTATCCAGTTTGCGGGGCTTGCCGTAGGCGGCCAACTGCTTGCTCGCGCGCTCGATCCCGCCGCGCTTTTCGCCGACCAGGAAGAGTTCGCCGCCGGGCAGGCGGGCGGCCAGGCTGGCCAGCAGGTAGTCGGTCAGTTCGCGGGACTTGGGCAGGAACAGAACGGCCGAAGTCCAGGCGCCGGTCGGCGCGCGCGTGTCGAAACGGCTACGGTCGGGGAAGCGGGCGTCCAGCTGCGCCTGCTCGCCGGCGTGCCAGCTCCAGCCCTGGGCCTGCGGTAGCTCGGCGAGCAGGTCGTCGGCGGGCAGGCCGGCCAGCAGCAGCGGGGTCGCGAAGAGGTGGCGCTGGCGCAGCAGCACTTCACTGCGAGGGTCCATGCGGGCTCCGGAAAAAATGGGAAATCTTAACAGGCTTGGGCCTGGCATACCCGCATGGATTGTCGGCGAGGATCGCCGTTCATCCGTGCGCGGTGCCCGCAGCGCCGTCTCAGCCGGCGTTGACTACCCGCAGGGCGCGCCCGGCCTTCCATGCCTCTGCGTTTTCCACCAGTTGGCCGACGATGCGCTGCCGCGCCTCGCGACTGCCCCAGGCGTTATGGGGGGTGACGATCAGGCGCGGGATGTCGGGGGCCAGCAGCGGATTGCCGTTTCTCGGCGGCTCGACGCTGAGCACGTCGGTAGCGGCACCGCCCAGGTGGCCGCCGCGCAGGGCGTCGGCCAGCGCCTGTTCGTCGACCAGGCCGCCACGGGCGGTATTGACCAGGAAGGCGCCAGGCTTCATCAGCGCCAGTTCGGCGGCGCCGAGCATCCCGCGGGTGTCCTCGGTCAGCGGGCAGTGCAGGGTCAGGGCGTCGACCCGTGGCAGGAGTTCGCCAAGCGGCAGGCGGTCCGCCCGGGCAGGCCGTCCTGGCAACTGACCGAGCAGCACGCGCATGCCGAACGCCTCCGCCAGCCGCGCCACCGCCCCGCCCAGTTCGCCATGGCCGAGCAGGCCGAGGGTCTTGCCTTCCAGTTCGACGATGGGGAAGTCCAGCAGGCAGAACTGGCTGGATTGCTGCCAGCGACCGCTGCGTACCGCCTGCTGGTAGTCCGGCAGGCGCGTAGCCAGGGCCAGCAGCAGCGCGAGGGTGTGCTGGGCTACCGAGGGCGTGCCGTAGCCATGGCAGTTGGCGACGACGATACCGCGCTCGCGAGCGGCAGCGAGATCGATGTTGTTGGTGCCGGTAGCGCTGACCAGGATCAGTTCCAGCTCTGGGCAGGCGGCGATGCATTGCGCGTCGATCGGCGCCTTGTTGCTGATCGCGACCCGCGCACCGTGCAGCCGCGCGGCGACTTCCTGCGGTTGGCTGGCGGCATGCAGCTGCAGCTCGTCGAAGGCGGCGCGCAGGGGGCGCATGTCCAGGTCGCCGAGGTCGAGGGAGGCATGGTCGAGGAAAACGGCGCGCAGGGCATGGCTCATGGAAGGTTCCTTGGCGGCAGCGGACGGGGGCTGCCTAGCCTAGCAAACCCGCGTGCCAGGGAGGTCTTCCGGTTTTCTTGACAGTGATTATCCCGAAAGTATTGTCGGTTTTTTGACGGTATTACATATTTAACCTCCGTAGTGTCATTTTTGAGTCACTCCGACGAACGGTCACCCTTTCAAGTGGACAATTTTTGATCTGAAAGGCATTTTTTTGGCACACAAGGCGCAATGTGAATTGCTTCTCAGATTTTCGCCATTTAACTGACGAAATGCAGTGCTGGAAAACTGACGTGCGCCACGCAGATAGGGAGTTTTTCATGGTCCGTCCGGATAGCCAGCGCGGCAAGCGCACCTCTTCGAAAGCCGGTAGGGAAGGGCGTTTCGTCCTTGCCGCCAGCAGCACCCTCATGTTCGCCATCGCCAGCATTAACGCGGCCATGGCGGCACCTACCGGTGCCCAGTTCAACCCCAACGAGATCAAGATCAGCCAGCAGGGCAAGACCACGCTGATCGACCAGAGCACCCAGCGCGCGATCATCAACTGGAAGGGCTTCGACGTCTCCGCCGACGAGGCGGTGCGCTTCAACCAGCCCGGCGTGACCTCGTCGACCCTGAACCGGGTCACCGCAGGCCAGGAAAGCGTGATCGCCGGGCGCATCTCCGCGCCCGGCCAGGTGATCATCTACAACTCCAACGGCGTGGTCTTCAGCGGCTCGGCCAAGGTCGACGTGGGCTCCCTGATCACCACCACGGCGAACATCAGCGACGAACACTTCCGCCAGGGCAAGCTGATCTTCGACCAGCCCGGAAACCCCGACGCGCGGATCGTCAACGACGGCAGTATCAGCGTCGCGGAGAAAGGCCTGGCGGCCTTCGTCGCGCCGTCCGTGGCCAACAACGGCGTGATCAACGCCCGCCTCGGCACCGTGGCGATGGCCGCCGGCAATGCCGCGACCATAGACCTCTACGGCGATGGCCTGGTGTCGATCGCCGTGACCGACCCGGTTACCCGCAAGCCGCAGGATGCCCAGGCGCTGGTCAGCAACGGCGGCGCGATCCAGGCCGACGGCGGTAGCGTGCTGATCACCGCCGAGCAGGCTTCCCGGGTGGTCGACAACGCGGTCAACCTGTCCGGCGTGATCCTTGCCCGCGGCACCGAGGTGCGCGAGGGCAGCGTGGCGCTGGTAAGCAAGTCCGGGGACATCCAGATCGCCGGCAAGATCGACGTCAGCGGTCCGAAGAACGGCGGCGACGTGCTGGTCAGCGGGCAGCAGGTGGCCCTGGCGAGCACCGCCAGCATCGACGCCCGCGGCGCCGCACAGGGCGGCAGCGTGCGCATCGGCGGCGACTTCCAGGGCCGCGGCGAGCTGCCACGGGCGAAGAACGCTACGCTGGCCAAGGGCGCCAGCATCGACGTCTCGGCTACCGGCAAGGGCAATGGCGGCCTGGCGGTGGTCTGGTCCGACGGCAATACCCGCATGGACGGGCGGATCCTCGCGCGCGGCGGCGCCCAGGGCGGCAACGGCGGCCTGGTGGAGACCTCCGGCAAGGTCAACCTGAGCATCGCCGACAGCGCCTACGTCAGCGTCGCCGCACCCTACGGCAACGGTGGCACCTGGCTGCTCGACCCGACCACCCTGCGCATCGTCGCCTCCGGCGGCACCTCCGGCTCGGTGGGGGGCGCCAACGGCGCCAGCGGCGACGCGACGGTGAATGCCTCGGTGGTTACCGGTGCGCTGGCAGGTGGCAAGGTGACCCTCAGCGCCAGCGACCGGCTGTCGGTGGAAGCGCCGCTGATCACCAGCAACCTGGGCGGCGCCAGTCGCGGCCTGGAGCTGATCGCCACCGGACCTGCCGGTGCGGTGGATATCTCTGCGCCGATCCTGTTCCGCAACGGCAGCCTGGCAATCCGCGCCGGCGGCAACATCAACTTCCTCAGCGGCGGCACGCCGCAGACCAGCGGCATCGTCGACCTGGGCAGCGGCACCCTGTGGATGCAGACCAGCACCGCCGGCAAGATCAGCCAGCAGGCCGGTACCGCGCTGATCGCCGCCAACCTCGCCGGCCGCGCCGGTAGCATCGACCTGGCTTCCTGGGACAACTACGCCGGCAACCTGGCGCTGCAGACCTTCAACGGTACGCTCAAGTACCGGCAGAGCAACGCCACCGGCGTGACCACGAGCGGCACGGTGTTCGATCCGTTCATCAACCAGAGCATGACCGGTACCGTGCAGAACATCGTCTCCAGCGTCGGCACGCGGATTCTCGAGGCCAACAGCGTCGGCACCACCGGCAACTACACGCTGACCGCCGACGGCAACAGCGAGTTCGACCGCCTGGTGTTCACCGCGCTGCCCTATCGGCGGGTCAGCGGTTCCGCCAGTTTCCCGACCAACGACTCGTCGGACTACCTGGTGACCAACCTGCGCTACCAGGTCAACGGCAGCAACGTCACGGCCACCCCGAACGGCGGTGCGCCCAGCGGGTTCACCGTCGCCGCCGGCAACGGCAGCGTCACCACCTGGACCGGAAACTGGGGCACCAGTTGGGGCGTCAAGGGCTTCGGCGGCGTGATCGGCGTGACCGACGAATTGCAGTACGACGTCGGCACCGGCCTGACCGAGGAACTGATCTTCGGCCTCGGCGGCAAGACCAGCCGCGTCGATACCCGCCTGGACCTGTTCATGCGCGAGGGAGCGTTCAACAGCTTCGCCGAGCGCGCCCAGGTGGAGATGTTCAAGACCACCACCACTGCCGGCGACATCCTTTCCCGCCAGCAGACCGCCACCCTGACCGCCAATGACGCTACCCGCGTCTACGGTGATGTGAATCCGACTCTGACGGCCACGATGTCCGGCATCAACGCCATCGACGCCTACGTCAACAGCCAGTTCAACGACCTCTACCAGGCGACCGCCAGCACCACGGCGACCCAGGCGTCGAACGTCGGGCAGTACGCGATCACCGGTAACGCCAATGGCAGCGAGTATTTCAGCCAGCGTTACCAACTGGTGCGCCAGGACGGCAAGCTGACCGTCACGCCGGCGCAATTGATCGTTAGCGCCGACGCCAAGACCAAGGTCTATGGCGACGCCGATCCGACCCTCACCTACCAGGTCAGTGGCCTGAAGAACAGCGATACCGCCGCCGGCGTGCTGAGCGGCAACCTCGGCCGGGTGGCCGGGGAGAACGTCGGCAACTACGGGATACTTCAGGGCGGGCTGGGCCTCAACACGGCCAATTACACCCTCAGCTACGTCGGCAACGACCTGCGCATCACTCCGGCGCAACTGAACGTGATCGCCGATGCCAAGACCAAGGTCTACGGCGACCTCGATCCGGCGCTGACCTATCAGGTCTCCGGTCTCAAGCGCGGCGATACCGCCGGTGCCGTCCTCAACGGCGGCAGCCTGAACCGCGTGGCTGGCGAGAACGTCGGCGTGTACGGCATCAACCAGGGTGGACTGGGCCTGGTCAGCAGCAATTACACCCTGAACTACCAGGGCAATAACCTGACCATCACCAAGGCACTGCTCAATGTGATCGCCGATGCCAAGACCAAGGTCTATGGCGATGCCGATCCGAGCCTGACCTACCAGGTCAGCGGCCTGAAGAACGGCGACAGCGCCGGTGCCGTGCTCAACGGCGGCAGCCTGAGCCGCGTGGCTGGCGAGAATGTCGGCGTGTACGGCATCAACCAGGGCGGCCTGGGCCTGGTCAGTGCGAACTACGACCTGAGCTACCAAGGCAACAACCTGACCATCACCAAGGCACTGCTGAATGTGATCGCCGATGCCAAGACTAAGGTCTATGGCGATGCCGATCCGGCACTGACCTACCAAGTCAGTGGCCTGAAGAACGGCGATACCGCTGGCGCGGTGCTTAACGGCGGCAGCCTGAGTCGCGTGGCTGGCGAGAACGTGGGTGTGTATGGCATCAACCAGGGCGGCCTGGGTCTGGTCAGCGCGAACTACGACCTGAGCTACCAAGGCAACAACCTGACCATCACCAAGGCACTGCTGAATGTGATCGCCGATGCCAAGACCAAGGTCTATGGCGATGCCGATCCGGCACTGACCTACCAGGTGTCCGGGCTGAAGAACGGCGATACCGCCGGTGCCGTCCTCAACGGCGGCAGCCTGAGCCGCGTGGCTGGCGAGAATGTCGGCGTGTACGGCATCAACCAGGGCGGCCTGGGCCTGGTCAGTGCGAACTACGACCTGAGCTACCAGGGCAATAACCTGACCATCACCAAGGCGCTGCTGAATGTGATCGCCGATGCCAAGACCAAGGTCTATGGCGATGCCGATCCGAGCCTGACCTTCCAGGTCAGTGGCCTGAAGAACGGCGACAGCGCCGGTGCCGTGCTCAACGGCGGCAGCCTGAGCCGCGTGGCTGGCGAGAATGTCGGCGTGTACGGCATCAACCAGGGCGACCTGGCATTGAACAGCGGTAACTACGACCTGAGCTACCAGGGCAATAACCTGACCATCACCAAGGCGCTGCTGAATGTGATCGCCGACGCCAAGACCAAGGTCTACGGCGATGCCGATCCGAGCCTGACCTACCAGGTCAGCGGCCTGAAGAACGGCGATACCGCTGGCGCGGTGCTCAACGGTGGCAGCCTGAGCCGTGTGGCTGGCGAGAATGTCGGCGTGTACGGCATCAACCAAGGTGGCCTGGGTCTGGTCAGCGCGAACTACGACCTGAGCTACCAGGGTAACAACCTGACCATCACCAAGGCACTGCTCAATGTGATCGCCGATGCCAAGACCAAGGTCTACGGCGATGCCGACCCGAGCCTGACCTACCAGGTCAGCGGCCTGAAGAACGGTGATACCGCCGGTTCGATCCTGACCGGTGGGTTGAACCGCGCCGCAGGCGAGAACGTGGGTGTGTATGGCATCAACCAGGGCGACCTGGCATTGAACAGCGGCAACTACGATCTGAGCTACCAGGGCAATAACCTGACCATCACCAAGGCGCTGCTCAATGTGATCGCCGACGCCAAGACCAAGGTCTACGGCGACGCCGACCCGAGCCTGACCTACCAGGTCAGCGGCCTGAAGAATGGCGATACCGCTGGCTCGGTGCTCAATGGCGGCGGCCTGGTTCGTGTCTCCGGCGAAAACGTAGGCAACTATGCGATTCAGCAGGGTGGCCTGGGTCTGGTCAGCGGTAACTATGACCTGGCTTACCAGGGCAACAACCTGACCATCACCAAGGCGCTGCTGAATGTGATCGCCGACGCCAAGACCAAGGTCTACGGCGATGCCGATCCGAGCCTGACCTACCAGGTCAGTGGCCTGAAGAACGGTGATACCGCTGGCGCGGTGCTCAACGGTGGCAGCCTGAGCCGCGTGGCTGGCGAGAATGTCGGCGTGTACGGCATCAACCAGGGCGACCTGGCATTGAACAGCGGTAACTACGACCTGAGCTACCAGGGCAATAACCTGACCATCACCAAGGCGCTGCTGAATGTGATCGCCGACGCCAAGACCAAGGTCTACGGCGATGCCGATCCGAGCCTGACCTACCAGGTCAGTGGCCTGAAGAACGGCGATACCGCTGGCGCGGTGCTCAATGGCGGCGGCCTGGTTCGTGTATCCGGCGAAAACGTAGGCAACTATGCGATTCAGCAGGGTGGCCTGGGTCTGGTCAGCGGTAACTATGACCTGGCTTACCAGGGCAACAACCTGACCATCACCAAGGCACTGCTGAATGTGATCGCCGACGGCAAGACCAAGGTCTACGGCGATGCCGATCCGAGCCTGACCTACCAGGTCAGTGGCCTGAAGAACGGCGATACCGCTGGCGCGGTGCTCAATGGCGGCGGCCTGGTTCGTGTATCCGGCGAAAACGTAGGCAACTATGCGATTCAGCAGGGTGGCCTGGGTCTGGTCAGCGGTAACTATGACCTGGCTTACCAGGGCAACAACCTGACCATCACCAAGGCACTGCTCAATGTGATCGCCGACGGCAAGACCAAGGTCTACGGCGACGCCGACCCGAGCCTGACCTACCAGGTCAGCGGCCTGAAGAACGGTGACAGCGCCGGTTCGATCCTGACCGGCGGGCTGAACCGCGACGCAGGCGAGAACGTGGGCGTTTACGGTATCAACCAGGGCGGCCTGGTGCTGACCAGCGGCAACTATGACCTGGCCTACCAGGGCAATGACCTGACCATCACCAAGGCGCTGCTCAACGTATTCGCCGATGCCAAGAGCAAGCAGGTCGGCACCGCCGACCCGGCGCTGACCTATCAGGTTTCCGGCCTGAAGAATGGCGATAGCGCCGCTCAGGTGCTCGCCGGCGGGCTCGGTCGGGTGGGCGGCGAAGCCGTCGGCCAGTACGACATCCTCCAGGGTGGGCTTGCCCTCACCAGCGGCAACTACCAGCTCAACTACCAGGGCAACCTGCTGAGCATCCTGCCGCTGCCGGTCACGCCGGGCGACCTGGGGCAACTGGCAGCGCTCTCCGACTTGCGCGAACTGCAGAAGGGGCGCGATCCGGATACCCCCGGGGATGCGGTCTACCGCACCACCACGCTGGAAAACCCGTTCCTCGAAAACCCGTTCCTGCGCGCCTACGCTCTGGGTATGGACGTCAGCGATCCTAACCTGCTGCCGGCTACCGCCGCGGGGCCGGCAGAGGACGCCAGCGCCAAGCGGGTGGGGCAGTTCACCGATCGTCCGCTCAGGGCAGAGGCCGAGAGTGGGGCGGGTTGCTCGAACCAGAGCTACCTGGCCGACTACTGGAGCTGCTTCAACAAGCCTCTGAATTTCTAACCCTTTTCGCAATGCGCACTATCGTCTCCGGGCGGTAGTGCGTCATCTGCCCGAGGTGAATGATGAAACCTTCGCAATGGACGCTTCGCTGGGTGACGCTCTGTGGCTGCGGGATGCTGGCAGCTTCCGCCGCCGCCGTGGAGTTGCCAGGGACTGTACAGCCATCCCAGCTCGATGAACGCTTCAAGCCCCGCAGCGAGCCGCAGGCCAAGCCCGAGGCGCCGCTGGTGGTGCCCAAGCAGGTCGCGCCGCAAGGCAGCGAACAGATCCGCTTCGAACTGCGCGAGATACGCATCGAAGGCAACACCCGCTATGATAAGGCGGTGCTCGAGTCCTATTACCAGCATATGCTCGGCAAGCAGGTGTCCCTGGCCGAACTGGTCGACCTGGCCAACCGCCTCACCGCCAAGTACCGCCAGGACGGCTACCTGTTGACCCAGGTAGTGGTGCCGGAGCAGAGCATCGAGGGCGGCAAGGTACGCCTGCAGGTGATCGAGGGTTACCTCGAACACGTGCAGATCAAGGGAACCGTCGATGGGCCGCGGGTGCGGGTGGAGGAACTGCTCGCGCCGCTGACCGAAAAACGTCCGCTGGATGCCGATACCCTGGAGCGCGGCCTGCTGCTGGTCGGCGACCTGCCGGGGGTCAACGTGCAGAGCGTGCTCAGCCCGGGGCAGGCGCTGGGCTCGTCGAACCTCGACGTGGCCTTGCAGCAGCAGCGATACGAAGGCTTCGTCAGCCTCGACAACCGCGGTTCGCACTACACCGACCCGACCACCCTGGCCTTCGGCGCCACCGAGTTCTCCCGCCTGGGATTCTACGAGCAGATCGACGTGCTCGGTGCGATCTCGCCGTTCAGCGATGCCACCCGCTACATCCAGTTGCGCGGCACGTTGCCGCTGGGCGGCATGTTCGCCGGCGATACCCTGCAGATCATGGGTTCCTATTCGAAGGTCAACCCGGACATCCCGGACTCGGTATTCCCCTTCGACAGCGTCAGCAAGAGCACCGAAGGCAGCATTTCCTACAACCATCCCTTCATCCGCTCGCGCTCGCAGAACCTGAGCGGCGGCCTGGCGTTGCAGTGGAAGGATACCGAGACCCGCCTGCGCGACTTCGCCAGCGACGCCTCGAACCCCGGTCGTGACCATGTGCGGGTGTTCCAGCAACGCCTGACCTATGACTGGGTCGATCGCTGGATGGGCATCAACCTGGCGGAGGTGCGCAACAACATCGGCCTGGACATGTGGGGCGCGACCAAGAAGGACGATGAACGTCGTTCCCGCGAAGTGGCCGACGGACGTTTCGTCTATCTCAACGGCAACGTCGGGCGCCTGCAAGGGCTCGGCGGACCCTGGTCGGTGTATGGCGAGTTGCAATGGCAGTACAGCTTCGACCCGCTGCTGCCGAGCGAGCGCTTCGGCGTCGGCGGCAGCGGGATCGGTCGCGGCTTCGCCCCGGGCAACATCACCGGTGACCGTGGCTTCGCCCTGAAGCTCGAACCGCGCTATGGCCAGGCGGTGGGCTATAGCTGGCTGCGCAGCTACCAGGCCTACGCTTTCTACGACTGGGGCAAGACCTACAACCTCGACGTGGACGATGACGAGCAGCAGAAGCTCGGCTCGATCGGTGCCGGGGTGCGCTTCAACCTCACCGACCAGTTGTCGTTCAACCCGGAGATTGCCCGCCAGGTCATCGGCGAGCCAGCCGACCAGCGCGATGGGAAGCGTGAGACGCGGGTCCTGTTCAACGTGGTGGCGCGCTTCTGAACCCTGCCGGCCTCCGTTCCGGAGGCTGCTGACGGAGCCCCTCTCCGGTTCTGCGGAGAGGGAGGTCCGTGCTCAATTCCGAGTGTTTTTCTCAAACTTTCGATTTCTTCGATTTTTCATATCGATGCCGTCAATCCGTGCCGAGGCCGGTCGGAGAGGCGTGTTCTTGCTGTAAATCCTGTGCTAGAGCGGTTCTTCGCACTATTTCAAACGTCGATGAATACTATTGGCGCGCTTCGTTTTCCAATCGAGTTTCCCGAACAGAGAATGGCCCCACGTAACGAATACCTGGAGCCACTGCCATGAAACGCCCGCTGATCCTCGCCATCGCCCTTGCTACCCTGACCGCCAATGCCGCCTTCGCCGCACCGCGGGTCGAATCCATCGCCCTGCGCGGTGCCCAACAACTGATCGCCTCCGACGGTTCCGACCGTACCCTCGAACGCCTGCGCAAGACCCAGGCGCCGCGCGTCCAGGAAGAACGCCGGGTCGCCGAAAGCGGCAGCGAGCAGACCATCGATCGCTTGCACCGCGACATGACCAGCCGCGAGGCGCGCCTGGCCGAGAACGGCAGCGAACAGACCGTCGACCGTCTGCACAAGGACATGGGGCGCGTCGATCTGCGCCTGGCCGACAACGGTAGCGAGCGCACCGTCGACCGCCTGCATCGGGAGATGCGGCGCCCCGCCTGACACCGCGGATCACGCCGCAAGGTGCGAGAAAAGCCCGGCTCGATGCCGGGCTTTCTTATTGCCGAGAAGGGGCGGTGTTCCATGGGGAGGGCGGATAACGCCCCAGGCGTTATCGCCGATACGCCGCTGTCGGGGCATCGACGCGCGACGGCATTGGCCTCAGTGCAGGCGGTCGCGTTGCGCGAGGGTAGGGAAAAGCTTCATCCATACTCCGGTGACCACCAGGGTGCCGATCCCGCCGAGGACCACAGCCGGTACCGTGCCGAACCAGTGTGCGGTGAGCCCGGATTCGAACTCGCCGAGCTGGTTCGAGGCGCCGATGAACAGGCCGTTCACCGCGCTGACCCGGCCGCGCATCTCGTCGGGGGTCTCGAGCTGCACGAAGGCGCCGCGGATGACCATGCTGACCATGTCCGCGGCGCCGAGTACCACCAGCACGCCGAGGGACAGCCAGAACGATTTCGACAGGCCGAAGGCGATGGTTGCCAGGCCGAAGATGCCCACGGAGAGGAACATGATCCGCCCGACGTTGCGTTCGATGCTGAAGTGCGCCAGCCAGAACGACATCGCCAGGGCGCCCACCGCTGGAGCCGAGCGCAGCAGGCCGAGGCCCCAGGGCCCGGTGAGCAGGATGTCCTTGGCGAACACCGGGAGCAGGGCGGTGGTGCCGCCGAGGAGCACGGCGAACAGGTCGAGGGAGATCGCCCCGAAGATGTCCGGTCGGCTGCGGATGAAACGGATGCCGGCGAGCAGCGAGTCGAGGGTGGCCTTGCCCTGGGTGAGCGGCTGGTTGCGTACCGGCAGGCTGAGCGTCAGGACGCAGGCGAGGACGTAGAGAGTCGCGGTCGGCACGTAGACCCAGGAGGCACCGAACGCATAGAGCAGGCCGCCGAGGGCTGGGGCGGCAATGGTCGCCGCCTGCATCGCCGAAGCCGAAGCGGCCACCGCGCGCGGGAACAGCCCGGCCGGTACCAGGTTCGGCAGCAGCGCCTGGGTGGTCGGCATTTCGAAGGCGCGGGCGGTACCGAGGGCGAAGGCGAGGACGAAGATCATGTTGCGGGTGATCTCTCCCGAAGCCGCGCCGAGCACCAGTGCCACCGCCACCAGGGCCTGGCCGGTCTGGCAGAGGGCGGCGATCCTGCGTCGGTCGTAGCGGTCGGCAACGTGCCCGGTGTGGAGCATGAACAGTACCCGCGGGAGGAATTCGACCAGGCCTACCAAGCCCAGGTCGAGGACATTGCCGGTCAGTTCGTAGATGTGCCAGCCGATGGCCACGGTGAGCATCTGGAAGCCGCTGGCGGTGCAGACGCGGGCCAGCCAGAAGGCGAGGAAGGGGCGATGGCGGAGCAGGGAACTGGGTTGGCTGGACATGCTGGGGTCGGGCGTTTCGAGAGGAGGGCGGAGGGTAACATGCGGTTACCTCTTGGCTGTTGCCATTGCCGAAATCGAAGATTCAGAGAAGCGCACGAAAAGGTTGGAGCCGGCCTGGCGGACGACCAAAGTCGAGTGTCCATGGGGCCTTCCAGCGGTAGACGGGACTTTTCCTCGGGTGCGACTTGTCGCTAAAATTAACTCCTGAGTCAGGTTTTTCCGCCTGCGTGCTCCACCTCGTCCGTCCGGGCGAGCTGTTCAAGCCTGAATAACGACATGGGTGGGAACCGTACCACCCAGAGGAACTTGCATGTCCAACCGTGATGTATCCCGGCGCGCCTTTCTCCAGGGCGGGTTGATCGCCGGCGTGGGTGTCACCCTGGCGCCGCTCGGCAGCCAGGCGTTCGCTGCCTTGTTCGAGAACCAGGTGACCGTTTCCGCCCAGCGCTGGATGGCGGGCAACGGCCAGGTCCGTTTCCGTAACGACGCCTTGTCCAAGGTCTGCGGCAACAAGGTGTTCGCCCGCGATATCCGCGCCAGGGACATGCCCGGCTGGCCGCAGCAGCAAGGCCACGCCATGTTGCTGAAGACCGTTCGCGCCGACCGCATCTACGAAGGCCACGACCTTTCCTGGCTGGGCGCCGAGTTGCAGCCGGACCGTATCGTCACCGCCGCCGACCTGGAGAAGGACGGCATCGTCTTCCCCGAGGCGCATTCGCCCGATCCGCTCCTGCCGCCGGGCAAGGTGCCGATGTTCATCGGCCATCCGGTGGCGATCCTGATCTGGAACGACTTCGAGCGCTTCCGCCGGGCCAAGCTCAAGCTCAAGTTCAACGACAAGGCGATCCGCTATGGCGCCCAGGCCCCGCTGTACCAGGGCGATCCCTACGGCAGCTATCGCTTCGTCCGGGTCGGCGGCAAGACGCCCTACGAGGACGACGAGTTCTCCAGCCTGAAGGACTCGATGCTGTTCCCCACCATCCTCAACCGCAAACCGGTATGGACCCGCGAGCCGAAGCTGCACGGCGACCTCACCGAGCAGGGGCTGTTCCATGCCAAGCGCATGGCCGAGCAACTGGAAAACCCGCCGCAGGACTGGCTGGTCTTCGACGAGCGCTACAAGACCCCATCGATCGAGCCGGCGGCATTGGAGCCGGACAACGGCAACGGCTGGTACGACGCGGCGAGCAAGACCTTGCACTTCGTGGTCGCCACCCAGTGCCCGTTCGAAGTCGCCTACGAAAGCGTGCACATGATCAAGCCGTCGCGCTTCGCCCTGGAGAAGCTCAACATCCATCCGGGCTATACCGTAGGCTACGGCTCCAAGGACAACAACATCTTCGTCTTCTATGCCGCGCTCGCCGCGCTGTATGGCGAGGGTGTGCCGGTGCGCCTGGCCAACGACCGCTACGAGCAGTTCCAGAGCGGCATCAAGCGCCACCCGTTCGACATCCGCTACCAACTGGCGGTAGACAGGAACGACCTCGGCTTCCGCATCTTCCGCGCCGACATGAGCGCCGACGGCGGCGGGCGCGCCAACTACAGCGCCTCGGTGGCGGCGGTAGGCGCCACCGCCGCGCAGTCGATCTACTACATGCCGCAGAACGACCTGGCGGTCACCGCCTATCATTCGCGCGGCGTGGAGGCCGGCTCGATGCGCGGCTACGGTACCCTGCAGACCATGGCCGCGACCGAGATGATGGTCGACGAGATCGCTGGCCGGCTGGGCGTCGACGCCATCGACCTGCGTCGTCGCAACGCCCTGCGCTCGGGCATGAAGAACACCCAGGGCGCGGTCCCGGCCGGTGCCCTGCGCCTGCACGAGATCCTCGACAAGGCCGCTGCCCACGAGGTCTGGAAGGACCGCGACGCACGCAAGAAGCGCTTCGACGCGGAGGACCCGGACAACTGGTATGGGGTCGGCTTCGCCATTTGCCAGAAGGACTTCGGCACCGGCGCCGAGGCGCCGATGGCGAGCATCGAGTTCAGCGCCGACGGGCGCATCAGCCTGCGCCACATCGGCACCGAGATCGGTACCGGGATGTCCACCTCGCAGGCCTTCGTGGTCGGCGACTTCCTCGGCCGTCCGGCGGACGAGGTGAAGACCGCCGAGACCGAATGGCCCGAGCTGCGGCTCACCACCAAGGGCAATCCCTACCTGATGAGCCAGGCCGAGCAGGACGCCGCGCTACGCGATCCGCGCTGGGTCGGCAAGCTGGCCTCGCCGTCGTCGGCGACCAACTCGGCGTTCTATTTCAGCCACGCCACCCGCGAAGCCGCGCGCGTGCTGTTCAACCACGGCCTGTGGCCGGCGGCCCTGGCGCTGTGGCGCAGCGGTCCGTTCGGCGGCCAGGCCAATCCCTATGTGGTGCGCCGCGAAAACGCCGTATGGGTCGACGGCCAGTTGACCGGCAACGGCCTGGCGCCGATTCCCTTCGCCGAGCTGGCGAAGAAGGCCCACGAGATGGGCCTGGTCACCGGCGTCAGCGTCCACGGCTTCAATCGCTGGAGTTGGGCCGAGGCGGACTTCGTCATCGATGGCGTGCGCGAACGCCTGCCGCTCGACGCCATGGCGGTGAAGTACGGCGACGGCGCGCCGGGAGTGAAGAAGGCGATGATGAACAGCGCCGGCTTCCACCTGCTCGACCGGCAGAATCCGGCTTATCCGGCGACCCAGCTGAACAACGCGATGGTCACCTACTACAGCCCGGTGGCGACCCTGGTCGAGCTGAAGGTGAACAAGGGCAGCGGCGAGGTGCAGGTGCTCGACCACCATTCCTGGATCGAGTGCGGCCGGGTGCTGGTGCCAGAGCTGGTCAAGGGCCAGCTGGAGGGCGGCATCGCCATGGGTATCGGCCATGCGCTGCTGGAGGAAATGCCGCTCTACGAGGGCGGCCCCGCGGAAGGGGACTGGAACTTCAACCGCTACCGGTTGCCGCGGGCGAAGGACGTGGCGGTGTGGAGCCAGACGGCGGAGATCCTCCCGCCGCTGTCGCCGACCGATCCGGCCAAGGGCATCGCCGAGGTGGTGATGATCCCGGTGGTCGGCGCCATCGCCAACGCCGTGGCGCACGCCACCGGCAAGCGCGTCCGCGACCTGCCCATCACTCCCGCCCGCATCAAGGAGGCCCTCCATGGCTAACCGCAAGCTCCAGATGACCCTCAACGGTCAAGCCGTCGGTCCGGTGGAGGTCGCCGAAGACCTGCCGATGATCGACTACCTGCACGAATACCAGAACCTCACCGGCTCGCGCCTGGGCTGTGGCCAGGGCATCTGCCATGCCTGCGTGGTGATCGTCGACAATCCGGACGGCACCAGCGAGGAAGTGCGCACCTGCATCACCGGCGCGCACTACTTCGACGGCAAGAAGGTTCGCACCATCGAGGGCCATGCCCAGCGCGACGAGAACGGCGACATCCGCGAGCTGAGCCCGATCCAGCAGAAGTTCGTCGACCAGTTCGCCTTCCAGTGCAGCTATTGCGCGCCAGGCTTCGTCAACGCCGCCACCGTGCTGGTGGAAAAAGCCCAGCGCCAGCCGATCAAGCGCAGCGAGCTGGAGCAGGCGATCGAGGACAGCCTCGGCCATCACATCTGCCGTTGCACCGGCTACGTGCGCTACTACAGCGCCACCCGCGACGTGCTCGACGAACTCGGCCTGGTCAAGGAGGCTTGAGGATGAAGCGCACCCTTTCCGGCCTCGCCCTGGCGCTGGCCGCGCTGTCGCCGTTCCTGGCCTCCGCCGCCGGCGCCGACGCGGCGCTGGTCAAGCGCGGCGAATACCTCGCCCGCGCCGCCGACTGCATGGCCTGCCATACCGCCGAGGGCGGCGCGCCGTTCGCCGGCGGACTGCCGATCCAGTCGCCGTTCGGCACCATCTACGGCACCAACATCACCCCGGACAAGGAACACGGCATCGGCGCCTACAGCGCCGACGAGTTCTTCGCCGCTCTCACCGAGGGCAAGCGCAAGGACGGCGCCTACCTCTATCCGGCGATGCCCTACACCTCCTATCACCTGATCGAGCGCGAGGATGCCGACGCCATCTACGCCTACCTGATGGCCCAGGAACCGATCGCCCGGCCGGCGCCGCAGACCAGCCTGAGCTTCCCGTTCAACGTGCGCATGGGCCTGGCCGGCTGGAACCTGCTCTACGGCAAGAGCGTGCGCTTGCAGCCGGAGGAAGGGCGCAGCGAGGCCTGGAAACGCGGGCAGTACATGGTCGAGGTGCTCGGCCACTGCGGCGAGTGCCATACCCCGCGCAACCTGGCCGGCGCCCTGGAGCAGGACAAGCGCCTGAGCGGCGGCCTGCTCAACGGCTACCTGGCGCCCAGCCTGCTGCCCGGCGACCTTGCCGCGCGCGGTTGGACCCAGCCGGACCTGGCGAGCTTCCTCAAGCACGGCATGAGCGCCCAGGGCAGCATGTTCAACGAGATGTTCCCGGTGGTGCACCACAGCACCCAGCACCTCGACGACGGCGACCTGGCGGCCATGGCCACCTACCTGCTCGGCGACCAGCCGCCGCCGGCCAAGGTGGTCCAGGCGCTACCCGAGGCGCAGCTGAACGACAGCGGCAAGCGCGGTCGCCAGCAGTACCTCAACGTCTGCGCCGGCTGCCACGGCGGCGAAGGCGAGGGCAAGCCGCATATCGCGGTGGCGATGAACGGCAACACTACCCTGCGCCTGCAAGACCCGCGTAATCTGTTGCGAGTGATCGAAGACGGCATCGTCGAACAGCAGTTCACCGGCTTCGAACGCATGCAACCGATGCCCGGTTTCGCCGGGAAACTCGACGACGAGCAACTCACGGACCTGCTCAACTACCTGCGCCAGACCTGGGGCGGATTGCCCGGTGACCTCGGTCCCCAACAGGTCGCGCAATTGAAGACGGAGAGCGCTTCGGCGCATACCGTCAAGGTGAAGTGAATCGTGCAACACCTCGATCTACAGGTGGTCCGCCAGGCGCTGAAGTGGTCCGTGGGCGGCGAACGGGTGTGGTTCTGTACCGTGCTCACGACCTACGGCTCGGCGCCCCGTGCGCCGGGATCGCTGCTGGCGGTGAACGCCAACGGCCACTGGATCGGCTCGCTGTCCGGCGGCTGCGTCGAGGATGATTTCCTCGAACGGGTCGCCGCCGGCGGTTTCCCCGAGCCCTCGGTGATCGTGCGCTACGGCGAGGGTGACGACCCGAACTCGAACGTCCGCCTGCCCTGCGGCGGCATCCTCGACGTACTGGTGGAAAACCTGGCGCCGGACTGCGACGTCCAGGCCCATCTGCGCGAGCTGGAGTCGGCGTTGCTTGGCCAGCGCCGCCTGCTCCGCGAGGTCGAACTGGGCAGCGGCGCGCGCAGCCTGCGCGACGATTCCAGCCACGGCCCACGGGCGGAACGCGACGGCGAGCGCGTGCGCCTGCGCGTCGGTGCCGCCCAGCGCCTGTTGCTGGCCGGCTATTCCAGCGTCGCCCATGCCTGCGCCGAGTTCGGCAAGGGCCTGGGCTTCGAGGTGATCCTCTGCGACCCGCGCGAAGAAGCCTTGCGCGGCGTGCTGCTGGAGGGCATCGAGATCCGTCGTGAGCTGCCCTCGCTGTTCATCGCCGACGGCGGTTGCCACGCCGATACGGCGGTGGTGGCGTTGACCCACGATCCGAAGATCGACGACCTGGCGATGCTCGAGGCGGTGCGTACCGAAGCCTTCTATATCGGCGTGATGGGGTCGCGGGCGACCTCGGAGAAACGCTTCGAGCGCCTGCGGCGCATCGGCGGCCTGGGCGACGCCGAACTGGCGCGGATCCACGCGCCGATCGGCCTCAACCTGGGGAGCAAGACGCCGGCGGAAATCGCCCTGGCGGTGCTGGCGGACATTCTTCGCATCCGCAACGGCATTCCCCGCGAGCGGCTCTGATGGTCGCCGCCGACGAGGTGCTGTGCCTGGTCCTGGCGGCCGGGCAGGGGCGCCGTTTCGGCAGCGACAAGCGCCTGGCGCGGCTGGCTGATGGCACGACCCTGCTGGCGGCCAGCGTGGCGCGGGCGCGCGAGGCGTTCGCCGAGGTGCGGGTGGTGGTGCGTGCTGGAGAGACCCCGGCGAGCCTGGGCCTGCCGGCGCAACAGCGGCTTGTCCACAGCCTCGACGCCTCGTCGGGCATGGGCCACAGCCTGGCCGCCGGCGTCGCGGCGGCGAGGAACAGCCCGGCCCGGGCCATCGCCGTCCTGCTCGGCGACATGCCCTGGATCGCCGCCGATACCCTCGAGCGTCTGGCCGCGATGGCCACTCCCGAAGCCATCGTGTTTCCCCTGTACGACGGCCAGCGCGGTCATCCGGTGCTGTTCGGCCGCGCTTTCTGGGACGCGCTTGCGCAACTGGACGGCGACCAGGGCGCGCGCCGCGTGCTGCTGGCCCATCGTCCGGCCTGGCGCGAGGTACCGTGCGACGATCCGGGCGTACTCCGCGACGTGGACACCCCGGCGGCGCTCGGCTGACTATTTTCCCGCTTTCAGGATCACGAACTTCGGATTCGCCGCGACCTGCTCGACCCCGCGGAACAGCCGCTTGAGCTTGGCGTGGTAGCCCAGGTGGCGGTTGCCGACGATCCACAGTTCGCCGCCCGCCGCCAGGGCATCGCGAGCCTGGAGAAACATGCGCCAGGCGAGGAAGTCGCCGACCACCTGCTGCTGGTGGAACGGCGGGTTGCACAGGACCAGGTCCAGCGAGCCCGCCGCCTGGCCGGCCAGGCCATCGTCGGCGCGGAACGTCGCCGGCCGCTCGCCCAGCGCTGCTTGCCAGTTTTCCCGTGCCGACTGCACGGCCATGTACGACTCATCCACCAGGGTCAGCTCGGCCTGCGGGTTGAGCAGCGCGTAGGCGATGCCGAGCACCCCGTTGCCGCAGCCCAGGTCGGCGGCGCGTAGCGCGCCGAGGCTGCGTGGCAGGTGCGGGAGGAAGGCGCGGGTGCCGATGTCGAGACCTTCTCGGCAGAATACGTTGGCGTGGTTGAGCAGCGTCAGCGGCGGCTGCTCCAGGCGATAGCGGGTCGGATAGGGCGAGCGCGGTTGCGGGCGCTCCGCTGCCTCGGCGATCAGCAGGCGGGCCTTCTTCACCGCCAGCGAAGCGTGCATCGGGCCGATGTAGCGTTCCAGCAGGTCGCCGGCGGCGCGTGGCAAGTGCTTGACCATCCCCGCGGCGACGACCTGCGCGCCCGGTGCCAGTTGGCCGTGCAGGCGGATCAGTTGCTCCTCCAGCAACGCGAGGGTCTTCGGCACCTTGACCAGCACGTGATCGAAAGGCCCCACGGCGGTTTCGCTGGCCGGGACGAAGCGCACCGAGCCCAGGTCGAGGCCGTTGCGCGCGAGGTTCTTGCGCAGGGCAAGGAAGCCCAGGTGCGAATCGCCGCTGCTGGTGACCTGGACGTGCGGCGCCAGGCTCGCGGCGAGGGCGCCGAAGGCGTCGTTGAGGACCAGCACCCGGCATTGCGCCGTCACGCCCCGTTCGTGCAACTGGTTGAGCAGGTATTCGTCGGCGGCGTCGAACGCCTGGAGGGGCTCGCCGTCCTGCTCGGGCTGGCGGACCAGATCGAGCTGGGCGAAGGGGGTGGCGAATAGAGGCATCGGGTTCCCGGCGGGGCGAATCCCGCTCGTCAATTAACAATCTGTCGAAACTGAGAGCTGGTTGGAGTTCTCCAGCTTGTGCGGCACACGGATATGCCGAAAAATTCTTTACCCGGCTCTGGTTAGTCGTTTCCTTACCGACGAGTCATCCAGCCGGGCACGCCAATAATAACCGGGCTAGGGCTTCGATAGCGCCTGTCATGACCCGGTAGCGCCTGGACGGGCGCCTTCGCCACTTCGAGCGGTGACCGTCACCCAACCCGTTTCCCGAACGAGACCCGTGCGAGCCGTCGCGGGGCTCGTCGTTGCCATCGCACAGGTACATCGATGTTCAAGCCGTTTGTCGGTGTGGCGCTCGCCGCACTGTTCGCCGTTTCCGCCGTCGCCCATGCCGAGGACGCCGGCCCGATCGTGATCAAGTTCTCCCATGTGGTCTCCGACGACACGCCCAAGGGCAAGGGGGCGCTGTTGTTCAAGAAGCTTGCCGAGGAGCGTCTGCCGGGCAAGGTCAAGGTCGAGGTCTACCCCAACTCGACGCTGTTCGGCGACGCCGACGAGATCGAGGCCCTGCGCGCCAACAAGGTGCAGATGCTGGCCACCTCACTGTCCAAGTTCGAGCCCTATACCAAGCAACTCCAGGTGTTCGACCTGCCGTTCCTGTTCGATGACCTGGAGGCCCTGAAGCGTTTCCAGAAGCGCGACAAGAGCCGCGAACTGCTGCGCTCCATGGCCAAGCACGGTATCTATGGCCTGGCCTACTGGAACAACGGCATGAAGCAGCTTTCCGCCACTCGCGAGCTGCACCGGCCGGACGATGCCAAGGGCCTGGTCTTCCGTATCCAGCCGTCGTCGGTGCTGGAAGCGCAGTTCGCCATGCTCGGCGCCACCGCCAAGCAGTTGTCCTACGCCGAGACCCTCAAGGCCATGCAGGCCGGCAGCGTGCAGGGCACCGAGAACACCTGGTCGAACCTCGCCGGACAGAAGATCGACAGCGTGCAGCCGTACATCACCGAGACCGATCACGGTGCGCTCAGCTACATGCTGATCACCAGCTCGGCATTCTGGACCAGCATCCCCTACCAGACCCGCACCGAACTGGAGAGCATCGTCGACGAGGTCACCCTGGTGGTGAACAAGGAAGCCGAAGCGCTCAACCAGAAGGAGCGCGAGCACCTGCTGGCCGCCGGCAAGAGCCGTCTGGTCAGCCTCAGCGCGGAAGAGCACGAGGCCTGGCGCAACGCCATGAAGCCGCTGTGGAAGAACTACGAGGCGCAGATCGGCAGCGACGTGCTGCGTGCGGCCCAGGTGGTCAACCGCAAGCGCTGATCGGCCGCTGGCTATTCCCGTCAGCGGGGATAGCCACAAGCCTTGCGGGTGTTTCTGCCGGGTGCTTTGCGGGACACTAGGGGAGTATCGGTATCCGGAGCGGACCATGACCGCCAGCGAAGAGAAATTCACCCGCCAGACGCTGCTCGACGTGCAGCCTCTGACTCCCAACCTGTTCACCCTGCGTACCAGCCGCGACGCGGGATTCCGGTTCCGCGCCGGGCAATTCGCCCGGCTCGGCGTGTACAAGCCCAGCGGCAGTATCGTCTGGCGCGCCTACTCGATGGTTTCGGCGCCTCATGACGAATTCCTCGACTTCTTTTCCATCGTCGTCCCGGACGGCGAGTTCACCAGCGAACTCAGCCGCCTGCGCGAGGGCGACCAGTTGCTGGTCGATCGCCAGGCCTTCGGCTTCCTCACCCTCGACCGCTTCGTGGATGGTCGTGACCTTTGGCTGCTGGCCACCGGTACCGGTGTGGCGCCGTTCGTCTCGATCCTGCAGGACTTCGAGGTCTGGGAGCGCTTCGAAAGCATCAAGCTGGTCTACAGCGTGCGTGAGAGCAAGGAGCTGGCCTACCGCGAGCTGATCGCCGGCCTCGCCGAGCGCGAATACCTGGCCGAGCATGCCCACAAGCTGCAGTTCATCCCGGTGGTGACCCGCGAGCAGGTACCCGGTTGCCTGAACGGACGTATCACCACGCTGATCGAGAACGGCGATCTGGAGCGTGCCGCCGACCTGGAACTGACCCCGGAGCATTCGCGGGTGATGCTCTGCGGCAACCCGCAGATGATCGAGGACACCCGCGCCGTGCTGAAGGCTCGCGGCATGAACCTCAGTCTGACCCGGCGCCCGGGGCAGGTGGCGGTGGAGAACTACTGGTAGGTGCGTGCCCGCGGAGTAGCGGCGGATAGCGCCGCCGCCCGGCCTGTTGTCCGGCAATGAAAAAGGGCCCGTTCGGGCCCTTTTTCATTGTTCCGCCGACGCGATCACGACTTGTTCTGCTGGGCTTTCAGCAGGTCGCGGATCTCGGTCAGCAGGGTTTCCTCGGCACTCGGCACTGGCGGTTCGGACGGCGCGACGGCTTCTTCGCGCTTGAGGCGGTTGATCGCCTTGACCCCCATGAAGATGGCGAAGGCCACGATGACGAAGTCGAGTATGGTCTGAATGAACTTGCCATAGGCCAGCACCACCGCCGGCACGTCGCCTTCGGCGGCCTTCAATGTTATCGCCAGGTCGGAGAAGTCGACTCCGCCGATCAGCAGTCCGATCGGCGGCATGATCACATCGCCCACGAAGGACGAGACGATCTTGCCGAAGGCCGCGCCGATGATGATACCGACAGCCATATCCACGACATTGCCCTTGACGGCAAAGGCTTTGAATTCACTCAGAAGACCCATGGGTTCACTCCCTGTATTTCGCTAATAGGTAAAGGCAGTCTAATGCAGCCTTCGGCAAGTTGCTCAGGCTGGAAGATTGGTGTGTTGGTTCCCCCCGGCAACGCGAAAATTCGCAAGGCATACGTTTGCGTCGGGTCTTGTGGGAGAATCGAAGTTTAGAGGAAAAACATTACACTCATGTCGATTTTCAGGAATTCGCCAAGAAAGAAGACAAAGCAACTTCGGCAACTTTGAACTGCGCCATGCAGATGCCGGAAGTTGAAGTTGGAGTGGCGAGGTTCTCCGACCTAACTTCGCAGGCAAATAACGAAGGTGAACTCGTTTACCGGCGAGCGGACTGGGAGTGCCTGGTGCATCAGCGCGGGCTTTCTTCGGCTGGCGGTCTTTTTTATTTCTTTTTGCGATTCATGGGCGCATTGATATTCCTAATCGGCGCGGTGAGGTTTTTCAATTTAGCGTCGCCGGCGGCGCTCCTTACCTTGGTCGGGCGCAACAAGACGCCTGACAAGCCATTAGGAGCTCTTCCATGAACCCTTCCCTGAACGCCTTCCGTCCCGGCCGCCTGCTGGTGGCGGCAAGCCTGACCGCCTGCCTCCTGTCGCTGTCCGTGCAGGCCGCGACCCTGACCCGTGACAACGGTGCGCCAGTGGGCGACAACCAGAACTCGCAGACCGCCGGGCCCAACGGTTCGGTGCTGCTGCAGGACGTGCAACTGCTGCAGAAGTTGCAACGTTTCGACCGCGAGCGCATTCCCGAACGCGTGGTGCATGCCCGCGGCACCGGCGCCCATGGCGAGTTCGTCGCCAGCGCCGATATCAGCGACCTGAGCATGGCCAAGGTCTTCCGCAAGGGCGAGAAGACCCCGGTATTCGTGCGCTTCTCCGCTGTGGTGCACGGCAACCACTCCCCGGAGACCCTGCGCGATCCGCGCGGTTTCGCCACCAAGTTCTATACCGCAGACGGCAATTGGGACCTGGTGGGCAACAACTTCCCGACCTTCTTCATCCGCGATGCGATCAAGTTCCCGGACATGGTCCATGCCTTCAAGCCGGACCCGCGCAGCAACCTCGACGACGACTCGCGACGCTTCGATTTCTTCTCCCACGTGCCGGAGGCGACCCGCACCCTGACCCTGCTGTATTCCAACGAGGGCACCCCGGCCAGCTACCGGGAAATGGACGGCAACAGCGTGCATGCCTACAAGCTGGTCAACGCCAGGGGCGAAGTGCACTACGTGAAGTTCCACTGGAAGAGCCTGCAGGGCCAGAAGAACCTCGATCCGAAACAGGTGGCGGAAGTCCAGGGTCGCGACTACAGCCACATGACCAATGACCTGGTGAGCGCGATCCGGAAGGGCGACTTCCCGAAATGGGACCTGTACATCCAGGTGCTCAAGCCCGAGGACCTGGCGAAATTCGACTTCGATCCGCTGGACGCGACCAAGATCTGGCCGGGCATTCCCGAGCGCAAGATCGGCCAGATGGTGCTGAACCGCAACGTCGACAACTTCTTCCAGGAAACCGAACAGGTCGCCATGGCACCGTCGAACCTGGTGCCGGGCATCGAGCCTTCCGAGGATCGCCTGCTCCAGGGACGGCTGTTCGCCTACGCCGACACCCAGATGTACCGGGTCGGCGCCAACGGCCTGGGCCTGCCGGTCAACCGCCCGCGCAGCGAGGTCAATACCGTCAACCAGGACGGCGCGCTGAACGCCGGACACAGTACCAGCGGGGTGAACTACCAGCCGAGCCGACTCGATCCGCGCGAGGAGCAGGCCAGCGCCCGCTACGTGCGGACCCCGCTGAGCGGCACCACCCAGCAGGCGAAGATCCAGCGCGAGCAGAACTTCAAGCAGACCGGCGAGCTGTTCCGCTCCTACGGCAAGAAGGACCAGGCCGACCTGATCGCCAGTCTCGGCGGGGCGTTGGCGATCACCGACGACGAGAGCAAGTACATCATGCTTTCCTACTTCTACAAGGCTGACAGCGACTACGGTACGGGCCTGGCCAAGGTGGCTGGAGCCGATCTGCAGCGCGTCCGGCAACTGGCGGCGAAGCTCCAGGATTGATCGCAACCGGGGCGGCCATCCAGGCCGCCCTTCCTCTATCGGTTTGGCGGGAGATGACGACGATGCGAGGTTGGATTCTGGCAGGCTTGCTGCTCGCGGCGCTGGCCGCGCAGGCTGGCGAGGTGCATGGGGTCGAGGTCGAAGCGCGATTGCGCGACTACTTCTTCGATGCCGCCCGACGCGGTGACCAGGCCATGCTGAAGGAATTCGTCGAGGCCGGCTTCGACCTCGATGTGCAGGATGCCAAGGGCTATACCGGGCTGATCCTGGCCGCCTACCACGGCCATGGCGGAGCGGTGGAACAATTGCTGGATGCCGGTGCCGACCCCTGCGTCCAGGATGCGCGCGGTAACACCGCCCTGATGGGCGCCATCTTCAAGGGCGAGGTCCGTATCGCCCGGCGCCTGATCGGCGCGCAATGCAGCCCCGACCAGCGCAACGGCGCAGGGCAGACCGCGGCCATGTACGCGGCGCTGTTCAAGCGCGAGGAGCTGCTCCAGGCGCTGTCGGCGCGCGGTGCCGACCTTGGCGCCCGCGATGCGCTGGGCAACAGCGTGGAAAGCCTGCGACGCGGCGAACTGAACGGCACTGCGGCGGCGAAGTGATCGGGGGCAATGTTCGGAGGAGGCCTGCTGGGCTAGTCTGGAGGTGTCGTATACAACGTCAGAGGAGGTCCGTCATGCCGCTCGAGCAACATCCGCTTTCCCGGGAGTTTCCGGATTTTCATGCCGAACTGAAGCAACTTCATGGCAACGACGCCCACTTCACTCGCCTGGCGACGGACTATGAGAGCCTCGACAAGCGCATCTACGAGGTCGAGGGCGGTCGCGAACCCCTCGACGACCTGGCGCTGCAGGGGTTGAAGCAGCAACGGGTGCAACTCAAGGACGAAATCGCCGAGAGGCTGAGGAAGGCCAACGGAAAAGGCCATTGATTCATTCACGACAACGGTATGAAAAAGGGCGCCTCCGGCGCCCTTTTTCATGTGGGCATGCTCAGAAGGCGCCGCCGAAACGGAAACTCTGTCCGACCGCGACGAAACACAGGCCCACCAGGGTGATCGCGGCGATGTGCCAGCCCAGCTTCGGCAGGCTCTCGGCGTCCAGGTTCGGGATCAGGCGCAGGCGCGCATGCACGCCCAGGGCGGCGGTCGCCGCCAGGAGCAGCAGCTTGAGCTGCAGGGCACGGGCCACCGGCGTGGCGCCGAACCAGTGGTCGAACGGCAGCCACAGGCTGGCCAGCCACAGGCCGCTGACCACCTGCAGCAGCAGGGCGGGGATGCCGATCCGCTCGTAGACCTGCTCGAAGGCGCGGATCGCCTGGGGATCGCGGCGGCGCAGGGCGCCGGGGAGGATGCCGAGGGCCAGGACCAGGTGGCCGCCGACCCAGATCGCGGCACCCAGCAGGTGCAGGAACAGCAGTGTGCGCATGGAAGTCTCCTTGTCCGGCCATCAGTGTCGCGCGAAGCGCGGTCGATCGAGGCTGATCGGAATCAAGCCAGCGGCTATCATCTGCGCTTTGCCCGCGAGAGGAGCTCCCATGGCCAAGGCCAAGCGCATGTACGGCTGCACCGAGTGTGGCGCGACCTTCCCGAAATGGGCCGGCCAGTGCGCGGACTGCGGGGCCTGGAACACCCTGGTGGAGACCGTCGTCGAGGCCGCGCCGAGCGGCTCCGGGCGCGGCGGCTGGGCCGGCCAGCAGGCCAACCTGAAGACCCTGGCGGAGGTCAGTGTCGAGGAAATGCCGCGCTTCACGACCGGTTCCACCGAACTGGACCGGGTTCTCGGCGGCGGCCTGGTGGACGGTTCGGTGGTGCTGATCGGCGGCGATCCCGGCATCGGCAAGTCGACCATTCTCCTGCAGACCCTTTGCAACTTGGCCAGCCGCGTCCCGGCGCTGTACGTCACCGGCGAGGAATCCCAGCAGCAGGTGGCGATGCGCGCGCGGCGCCTGTCGTTGCCGGAAGACAAGCTCAAGGTGATGACCGAGACCAGCATCGAGACCATCATCGCCACCGCGCGCCAGGAGCAGCCTCGGGTGATGGTGATCGACTCGATCCAGACCATCTTCACCGAGCAGTTGCAATCGGCGCCGGGCGGCGTCGCCCAGGTCCGCGAGAGCGCCGCGATGCTGGTGCGCTATGCCAAGCAGAGCGGTACGGCGATCTTCCTGGTCGGCCACGTGACCAAGGAAGGCGCCCTGGCCGGCCCGCGGGTGCTCGAACACATGGTCGACACCGTACTGTATTTCGAAGGCGAGTCAGACGGCCGCCTGCGCCTGCTGCGGGCAGTGAAGAACCGCTTCGGCGCGGTCAACGAGCTGGGAGTGTTCGGCATGACCGACAAAGGCCTGAAGGAAGTGAGCAACCCTTCGGCGATCTTCCTCACGCGGGCCCAGGAAGCGGTGCCCGGCAGCGTGGTGATGGCCACCTGGGAAGGCTCGCGGCCGATGCTGGTGGAGGTCCAGGCGCTGGTCGACACCAGTCACCTGGCGAATCCGCGGCGGGTGACCCTGGGCCTCGACCAGAACCGCCTGGCGATGCTGCTGGCGGTGCTGCACCGGCACGGCGGGATCCCGACCTACGACCAGGACGTGTTCCTCAACGTGGTGGGTGGGGTCAAGGTGCTGGAAACCGCCTCCGACCTGGCGTTGATGGCGGCGGTGATGTCCAGCCTGCGCAACCGCCCGCTGCCGCACGACCTGCTGGTGTTCGGCGAGGTCGGGCTGTCCGGCGAGGTGCGTCCGGTGCCGAGCGGCCAGGAGCGCCTGAAGGAAGCCGGCAAGCATGGTTTCAAGCGTGCCATCGTACCCCTCGGCAACGCGCCGAAGGAGGCGCCGGCGGGATTGCAGGTGATCGCCGTGACGCGCCTCGAGCAGGCCCTGGACGCCCTCTTCGAGTGATCCGCCTCAGTCGTCGTGGGCGCTGACCAGCAGGGCCAGCTCGCGCTCGAGGAGTTCCTCGTCGCCCAGGTTCAGTTCCACCAGGCGGCGCAGGTGGCTGATGGAGTCGAGGTCGATGTGCTGGCATTCGAAGCCGAGCAGGCCGTCGCGAGCCCAGGCCAGGCTGATCTCCATGCGGATCAGTACATCCAGGCCCAGGTACAGGCGGGCCTCGAAGGGCCGTTGCGGGTCGCCGTTCCAGTCCTGCGGCTGGCCGACCAGGATGCCGTGCAGGGAGACGTCGTGGAGCAAGACCTCCCAGCGCCGTTCGCCCTGGAGGATCTCGCTGTCGGCGTCGAAGGCGATCCGGTGGAAACGTCGACGTTCGTCGTGCTGGTCACTCATGTCGCGATCCCTCGGTGCGCGCTGCTGGATACCACTATAGCCAAGCCATGCCGGCGGGGAAGTGGCGGAATTCGATCGGCGGTGCCGTCCGTCCCCGCCTGTGCGGCTGGATCGGCGGCATGTGTCCGAGTTTGACAGTTCGTCAAGTCTCGCCAAAGCTGCTAAAGCGTTTTTCTCCAAAATACAACTGCGGAGCGCAGACATGGACAAGCGACTTTTGAGCAAGGGGTTGGTTCTGGGGCTGCTGAGCCTGGGCAGCATGACGGCACACGCCGACGCGGCAGGCGGTAATGGCTGTGGTTGGGGCAACATGGTGTTCGAGGGCCAGCGCGGCCTGTTCCCGCACCTGCTGGCCACCACCACCAACGGTACCTCGGGCAACGCCACCTTCGGCATGACCTCCGGGACCAACGGTTGCAACACCAATGCACGCCTGGGCTACGGCGGCCGCTCGATCTTCGCCATGAACGGGATGCTCGACAACATCGCCGAGGACATGGCCAAGGGCCAGGGCGAAGCGCTCGACGCCTATGCCGTGCTGCTCGGCGTGGAAGCCAAGGACCGGGCGCACTTCGCCCAGGTCACCCAGCAGCACTTCGGCGAGATCTTCGCGAGCAAGGATGCGACGGGCGAGCAGGTCCTGAGCAACACCCTGGCGGTGATGAGTCGCGACGGCACCCTGGCGCGCTACGCCAAGCAACCGGCCTGAGACCTCAGGCCCAGGAAAGAGCCCGCTACGGCGGGCTTTTTCGTGTGCGCGGCCTGCCCGCCGGAGGTTGCCGCCTTCGTTGCCACGGCAGACGAACGGCTTGGGCATACGGCGTTTTCCCAGGGCGGCTTCCTACGGAGAGGGCAAGGCCGCGCCGAAGTGTTTTCGCCTGGCCGGCCCTTGTCGGCCATGGACTTTTCCGGCGGATTCCTGCGACATTGCGCCTACCGCCATCGCGCGGTAACCGCTCTAGACTAAGGTCGTATGACCCCTGGTCGGTTCGCGGCTAGAATTTTCGCTGCAGAACTGCGCCCTCCATCTGTCGGAAGCCAAACACTATGAACAATAACAATAACAATAGCCTGCTACGTCACCTCGCCTGGCTGGTGGTGGCGATCGTGGGCGCCGCGGCCCTGGGCGTCGTCGCCCTGCGTCGTGGCGAAGCGATCAACGCCTTGTGGATCGTGGTGGCGGCGGTGGCCATCTACCTGGTCGCCTACCGTTACTACAGCCTGTTCATCGCCAGCAAGGTGATGCAACTGGACCCCAACCGCGCCACTCCCGCGGTACTCAACAACGATGGCCTGGACTACGTCCCGACCAACAAGCACATCCTCTTCGGCCACCACTTCGCCGCCATCGCCGGTGCCGGTCCGCTGGTCGGTCCGGTCCTTGCCGCGCAGATGGGCTACCTGCCCGGCACCCTCTGGCTGATCGCCGGCGTAGTCCTCGCCGGCGCGGTGCAGGACTTCATGGTCCTGTTCATCTCCAGCCGCCGCAACGGCCGCTCGCTGGGCGAGCTGGTGCGCGAGGAAATGGGCCAGGTGGCCGGGACCATCGCGCTGTTCGGCGCCTTCCTGATCATGATCATCATCCTCGCGGTGCTCGCGCTGATCGTGGTGAAGGCTCTGGCCGACAGCCCCTGGGGCATGTTCACCGTCCTCGCGACCATTCCCATCGCGCTGTTCATGGGCGTCTACATGCGCTTCATCCGCCCCGGCCGGATCGGCGAGATCTCGATCATCGGGGTGTTCCTCCTGCTCGGTTCGATCTGGCTCGGCGGGCAGGTCGCGGCCAGTCCGGAATGGGCGCCGCATTTCACCTTCAGTGGAATCCAGATCACCTGGATGCTGATCGGCTACGGCGCCGTCGCCTCGGTACTGCCGGTGTGGCTGCTGCTGGCGCCGCGCGACTACCTGTCGACCTTCCTCAAGATCGGCACCATCATCGGCCTGGCGATCGGCATCCTGATCGTCATGCCGGAACTGAAGATGCCGGCCCTGACCCAGTTCACCGACGGCACCGGCCCGGTCTGGAAAGGCAGCCTGTTCCCGTTCCTGTTCATCACCATCGCCTGCGGCGCGGTGTCCGGCTTCCACGCGCTGATCTCCTCGGGGACCACGCCGAAGCTGCTCAACCGCGAGCCCGACGCCCGCTACATCGGCTACGGCGGGATGCTGATGGAGTCCTTCGTGGCGATCATGGCGATGGTCGCCGCCTCGGTGATCGAGCCGGGCATCTACTTCGCCATGAACAGCCCGCCGGCGGTGGTCGGCGCCGACGTCAACGCGGTGGCCGCGACCGTCAGCAGCTGGGGCTTCGCTATCACGCCGGAGCAACTCACCCAGACCGCCCAGGACATCGGCGAGACCACCATCCTGGCCCGTGCCGGCGGCGCGCCGACCCTGGCGGTGGGGATCGCGCACATCCTCCACCAGGTGCTGCCGGGCGAGAACACCATGGCCTTCTGGTACCACTTCGCGATCCTCTTCGAGGCCTTGTTCATCCTCACCGCGGTGGACGCCGGCACCCGTGCCGGGCGCTTCATGCTGCAGGACCTGCTGGGCAACTTCGTGCCGGCGCTGAAGAAGACCGAGTCGTGGACCGCCAACATCATCGGCACCGGCGGCTGCGTGGCGCTGTGGGGCTGGCTGCTGTACCAGGGCGTGGTCGACCCGCTGGGCGGGATCAATACCCTGTGGCCGCTGTTCGGCATTTCCAACCAGATGCTCGCCGGCATCGCGCTGATGCTCGCCACCGTGGTCCTGATCAAGATGAAGCGCCAGCAGTATGTCTGGGTCACCATCCTGCCGGCGGCCTGGCTGCTGATCTGCACCACCACCGCGGGCCTGATCAAGATCTTCGACAGCAACCCGGCGGTCGGCTTCGTCGCCCTTGGCGAGAAGTACGCCACCGCGCTGGATGCTGGCCAGGTGCTGGCGCCGGCCAAGGATATCGGCCAGATGCAGCACGTGGTGCTGAACGCCTACATCAACGCCGGTCTGACCGTGCTGTTCCTGCTGGTGGTGTTCAGCGTACTGTTCTACGCCATCAAGGTCGGCATTGCGGCCTGGGGCAAGAGCGAGCGGACCGACAAGGAAACCCCGTTCGAGCCCATTCCCGACGCCTGACCGGCCGCGCTCCCCGGTTCGCCGGGGAGCCTTAACGAGGAACTCGCCATGTTCAACGACCTCAGCCGCATGGGCAAATACCTGGGCCAGGCCGCCCGGATGCTGGTCGGCATGCCCGACTACGACACTTACGTCGAGCACATGCGCAACAAGCACCCGGACAAGCCGGTGATGACCTACGAGGAGTTCTTCCGCGAGCGCCAGGAGGCGCGCTACGGTGGCGGCAAGGGTCGGCCGATCCGCTGCTGCTGAATCCCCATCCTTCCGCGGGCCACGTCTGACGTGGCCCGCGTCTTTTCTGGAAGTTGCGCATGTCCGAAGTAGCCAACGACAACCACGCCCCGATCCCCGTCACCGTGCTCACCGGCTTCCTCGGCGCCGGCAAGACCACCCTGCTCAAGTACCTGCTGCAGGCCGAGCACGGCATGAAGATCGCGGTGATCGAGAACGAGTACAGCGAGACGCCGATCGACGGCCAGTTGCTCGGCGTCGAGCCGGTACAGGTGATGACGCTGTCCAACGGCTGTGTCTGCTGCTCGATCAACACCGACCTGGAAAAGGCCCTGTTCCTCCTGCTGGAGCGCCGCGACAACGGCGAGATCGACTTCGACCGCCTGGTGATCGAGTGCACCGGCCTGGCCGATCCGGCGCCGGTGGCGCAGACCTTCTTCGCCGACGAGGAACTCTGCCAGCGCTACGTGCTGGACGGCATCATCACCCTGGTGGACGCCGCCAACGCCGAGCGTCACCTGCAGGAAACCATCGCCCAGGCCCAGGTCGGCTTCGCCGACCGCATCCTGGTGAGCAAGACCGACCTGGTCGACGCCGCCACCTTCGAGGCCCTGGGCCAGCGCCTGCAACGGATCAACCGGAGGGCGCTGGTGCATGTGGTCGAGCACGGTCGCATCGACCTGGCGCACCTGCTCGACGTACGTGGCTTCAACCTCAACGCCGACCTCGGTCCGGGCATCGGCCTGCGCCCGCTGCGAGCGGTGGCAGCCAAGGACAGCCGCGATCGCATCGGCACCCTGGTACTGCGCAGCGACACGCCGCTCGATCTCGAAAGACTGAGCGAGTTCATGGACGACCTGTTGCAGTGGCATGGCAATTCCCTGCTGCGCTACAAGGGCGTGCTGAACATCGCCGACGAGCCGCGTCGCCTGGTGTTCCAGGGCGTGCTGCGACTCTACGGCTTCGACTGGGATAGCGAGTGGCGGGACGACGAGGCGCGCGAGAGCGTGATCGTGTTCATCGGCGACAACCTGCCGGAGGACAGTATCCGCGAGGGCTTCGAACGCATCGTCGAAGGCCGCTGAGGCGCATCGACGCCAAAGGAGCGTGGAAATGGACAGGGACGCATTGATCGGCGCCTGGCGGGACTGCATCCGTGGCGCGGACAAATCCTGGGTGCTGTTCGCCCAGGGCACTTGCGTGATCCTCACGCAGCCGGAGCCGGACCTCGCGGCTCAGGCGCGGGCATTGCTGGCCGAGTGGGGAGCGGTACGGGGCGGCACGCCGGCGAACTGCTCGTCGGCATGCACGGACGCTCCCGGCGGGGCGAGGATGCCGAGGCCTTGGCGGTGATCCATGTCGAGGATCGGCGATAACGCTTCCCGGCGCCGTCCTCTCTCGGAGGAAATGAAAAAGCCCGGCATTTGCCGGGCTCTTTCGTCTTGCCTTGTCGCTTAGTTGCCGTAGACCGGGAACTTGGCGCAGATCGCCTTGACCTTCTCGCGTACGCCGTCGACCACGGACTCGTCGCCCATGTTCTCGAGGATGTCGCAGATCCAGCCGGCCAGCTCGCGGCACTCGGCTTCCTTGAAGCCGCGGGTGGTCACTGCCGGGGTACCGATGCGCAGGCCGGAGGTGACGAACGGCGAGCGCGGGTCGTTCGGGACCGAGTTCTTGTTCACGGTGATGAACGCACGGCCGAGGGCGGCGTCGGCGTCTTTGCCGGTGATGTCCTGCTTGATCAGGGAGAGCAGGAACAGGTGGTTCTGGGTGCCGCCGGAAACCACGTCGAAACCGCGGTCGAGGAAGACCTGGGCCATGCTCTGGGCGTTCTTCAGGACCTGCTGCTGGTAGGTCTTGAACTCCGGCTGCAGGGCTTCCTTGAAGCACACCGCCTTGGCCGCGATCACGTGCTCCAGCGGACCGCCCTGGGCCCCGGGGAATACCGCGGAGTTGAGCTTCTTCTCGATCTCCTCGTTGGCGCGCGCCAGGATCAGGCCACCGCGCGGACCGCGCAGGGTCTTGTGGGTGGTGGTGGTGACCACGTCGGCGAACGGCACCGGGTTCGGGTAGACGCCAGCGGCGACCAGGCCGGCGACGTGGGCCATGTCGACGAACAGGTAGGCGCCGACCTTGTCGGCGATGGCGCGGAAGCGGGCGAAATCGAGGACCTGGGAATAGGCGGAGAAGCCGGCGACGATCATCTTCGGCTTGTGCTCCACGGCCAGGCGCTCGACTTCGTCGTAGTCGATCAGGCCATTGGCGTCGATGCCGTACTGCACGGCGTTGTACAGCTTGCCGGAGGAGGAGACGCTGGCGCCGTGGGTCAGGTGGCCGCCATGGGCCAGGCTCATGCCGAGGATGGTGTCGCCGGCCGACAGCAGGGCCAGGTAGACCGCGGCGTTGGCCTGGGAGCCGGCGTGCGGCTGGACGTTGGCGTAATCGGCGCCGAACAGTTGCTTGGCGCGGTCGATGGCCAGTTGCTCGACGATATCGACGTACTCGCAGCCGCCGTAGTAGCGCTTGTGCGGATAACCTTCGGCGTACTTGTTGGTCAGCACCGAACCCTGGGCTTCCATCACCGCCGGGCTGGTGTAGTTCTCGGAGGCGATCAGCTCGATGTGCTCTTCCTGGCGCTGGGCTTCCTGCTCCATCGCGGCAAAGAGTTCGGCATCGTAGCGGGCGAGGGTCAAATCACGGCTGAACATGGCGGTCCTCATAAGGATCGGTGCTGGGAAAAGGCGCGCATTCTAACCCATGCGGCGGGTGCTGGCACATGAAAGGCCATCATGTCGCGGACAAGCGGCGCTCAAGCGCGCCGCACGGCGGCTCAGCCCTCGTTGAACATGAACAGCACGTCGCTGGCGTAGAGCATGCCGAACTGCTCGGCGGGCATCGGCCGGCCGAACAGGTAGCCTTGCACCTCGTCGCAGCCGTGCTCGCGAAGGAAGTCCAGCTGGGCCTGGCTCTCCACGCCCTCGGCGATCACCATCAGATTCAGGCTGTGGGCCATGGCAATGATCGCCCGGGCGATCTGCGCGTCCTGTTCGCCGTGGGGCAGGCCGTCGACGAAGCTGCGGTCGATCTTCAGCACGTCGATGGGGAACTGCTTGAGGTAGTTCAGCGAGGAGTAGCCGGTGCCGAAGTCGTCCACCGCGATGGCCAGGCCGAGGCGCTTGAGCCCGGAGAGGATCTGCATGGCCTCGGCGACGTCGCTCATCAGGATGCTTTCGGTCAGTTCCAGCTCCAGGCAGGCCGGCGGGATGCCTGTCTCGTAGAGGATCGCGGCGATCCGCTCGCCCAACTGGCCATCGGCGAATTGCCGCGCCGAGAGGTTCACCGAGACCTTCGGCACCCGCACCTTGGCCTTGTGCCAGCTGCGCAACTGCTTGCAGGCTTCCGCCAGCAGCCAGTCGCCGACCTGGGCCACCAGGCCGATCTCCTCCAGCACCGGAATGAACTCGCTCGGCGGAACCAGTCCGCGGCGCGGATGCTGCCAGCGCAGCAGGGCCTCGGCGCCGGTCAGGCGGCGGCCGTCGCCGGTGAACTGCGGCTGGTAGTGGAGGACGAACTCGCCCAGTTCCAGGGCGCGGCGCAGGTCGCTTTCCAGTTCCAGGCGCTCCAGGGCGCGGGCGTTCATCTCGGCCTGGTAGAACTGGAAGTTGTTCTTGCCCATCTCCTTGGCGTGGTACATCGCCGTGTCGGCGTTCTTCATCAGCAGGCTCAGTTCGGCGCCGTCCTGGGGCGACAAGGCCACGCCGATGCTGGCGGTGACGAAGAATTCACGGCCTTCCAGGGTGAACGGCCGGGCCAGACGGCCGAGGATCAGCTCGGCGACCTGGATCGCCCGCTTCAGGGCGATCTCGCGGTCGCCCTGGGAAGGCAGCAGCAGGGTGAATTCGTCGCCACCCATGCGCGCCACGGTATCGTCCTGGCTGACGCAGGCGCTCAGGCGGGTCGCCACTTCCTGCAGCATGCGGTCGCCGGCGGCGTGGCCGAGGGAGTCGTTGATCGGCTTGAAGCGGTCGAGGTCGAGGAACATCAGCACCACCCATTGGCCGTTGCGCTCGGCCTGTTGCAGGGCGGTATGCAGACGGTCCTGGAACAGCGTGCGGTTGGGCAGGTGGGTGAGGGCGTCGTAGTAGGCCAGGCGGTGGATGCGCCGCTCGCTGGCCTTGCGCTCGCTGATGTCGCTGAAGAAGCAGACGAAGCTGACCAGGTCGCCTTCCTCGTCGCGCACCGCGGTGATGCCGACCCAGGACGGATAGAGTTCGCCGGTCTTGCGCTTCTGCAGGATCTCGCCTTCCCAGCTGCCGCTGTGCTGCAGGCTGGCGAGCACGTGCTTGAGCTGGTTGGCTTCCTGGCGGTCGGCGGTGAGCAGGCGCGGCTGCTGGTCGAGCACGTCGGCCGGGCTGTAGCCGGTCAGGCGCGAGAAGGAATCGTTGACCTGGACGATGTAGCCGGCCGGGTCGGTGACCATGATCGCCGCCGTGGAGTGTTCGAATACCGTCGCCGCCATCCGCAGCTCGCGTTCGGCGCGGCGCTGCTGGCTGATGTCGCGGGCGATGCCGAGCAGGCCTTCGAAGCGGTCGTGCTCGTCCCACATCAGGACGATCCGCAGTTCGATGGGAATCTTGCGTCCGTCGGCGCGCAGGCAGTCGAGGGCGAACAGATGCTGGCCAGGGTTTTCCCGCAGCTCGGCGAGCTTCTGGCGGTCGCCGATGGCGTGCCGCACGCGGCGCAGCAGGCCGTTCAGGCGGCCGAGCTGGCGCGGGTTGGTGGCGGTCTGGTGGAGGCCGTTGAGCAGCGCCCATTCCGGGCTGTAGCCGAACACGTGCTGTACCGAGGGGCTGACGTAGCTGGCGTTGAGTTCGGCGTCGGTGGAGAAGATCACGTCGCTGATGTTTTCCGCCAGCATGCGGTAGCGTCGGCCGTTCTCGCGCAGCGCGTTGTTCGCCTCGACGGTGAAGGTGATGTCCTTGGCCACGCCGATCAGGCGCGCCACGCGACCGCTGCGGTCGCGGCTGAAGGCCTGCTCGCGGATGTCGAACCAGTGCCAGCGGCCGTCGCGGTGGCGCCAGCGCAGCTGGCTGTCGAGCAGCAGGCCGTCGCCGACCACGTGCTGCAGGTTGCGGATGCGCCAGTAGTATTCCTGGTCGTCGGGGTGCAGCAGGGTTTCCCAGAAGTTCTCGCCCATCCGCGCCAGTTCTTCCTGGTTGTAGCCCAGTTGCTGGCCCAGGTGATGGTTGCTGAAGATCACCCGGCGCGCGTGCAGGTCGTGGATGTAGAGGGTATCGGGCACCGCCTGGACCGCGTCCGACCAGAACTTCTCGCGCTCGATCAGCGACAGTTCGACTTCCTTGCGACTGGTGACGTCGGACAGGCTGAGGGTCACCGCATGCCATTCGCCGGGGTTTTCCGGCAGGCGCAGTTGCAACCACAGGTGCCGCGGCGTGCTCTTGCCGCAGCGCAGCGTGGCTTCCAGTTCGAGTACCGGCCGGCGTTCGATGAGCGCCTCGATCACCTGCAGGCGCAGGCTGTCCGGTTGTAGCGGGCCGTGGTCGAGCAAGCGCTGCCAGGCCTGTTCGGTGGACTCGATCTGCAGCAGGCGGCGACTGACATCGTTGATCTCGGTGATGCGGATCCGCTCCAGCAGCGCCTGCTGCCGCCCGGGTTCGCCGGCGAGCCAGGCGCGCAGTGCGGCGCAGCTGTCCAGGCCTTGTTCCACCAGAGCCTGGCGCAGGGCGGAGAGGTCGAGCACGCAGAGGGCCACGCCGACCCCTTCGAAGATGTCCTGGTAGCGCCGCCGGGTTTCCTCCAGGACGCCGAGGGCGTGCTGTTCCTCGGTGACGTCGCGCAACACCCAGACCTGCCCGCCCTGGAGGATCTGCTCGCGGAGGGTCCAGGCCTGGTCGGCGAGCGCCGGATAGCTGGCCAGCGGATGGCGGCTGAGGGTGAACGTCCGCGGCTCGCCGCGTACCCGCAGCGGCAGCAACTCGCTACGGGTCTCGCCGTCGCCACCGGCGTCCGTCAGCCAGCCTGGCTCGAGGTCCGGCAGCAGGCCCAGCAGGTGATGCTGGCGGGCCTGGGCCGAACTGATGCCGAAGAGGCGTTCGGCCTGGGGATTGAGGTAGCTGAGGCGGCCGTCGGCGCGGGTCACCAGCACCCGCTCGTCGATCGCCGCCAGTGCCGTGGCCGCCTGGCGCAGGCTGCGCTGCGAGGCCAGGGTCATGGCGCGCAGGCCTTGCTGCTCGCGGTGCAGGCGCAGCAGCATGTACACGGTGACGCCGACCAGCAGGAGGAAGATCGCCAGCTCGCCGCCGATTCCCGGCAGCAGGCCGAGCCGCACTCGCGTGCTGTCGTAGAGCCCGCGAAGCTGCCAGTCGCTGTTGCGCAGCGGTTCCACGCCGAGGGTCTGCATGTCGTCGAGCAGCGCCGTGCTCCCTGGGGTATGCCAGAGCACCCGCCCGGCGTATTGGTCTTCCAGGCGCCAGAGCAGGTTGCCGGTGGGGAGGTCGGGACTCCACTGGGCGAGGCTGTCGCTGGCCAGGTGCAACAGCCAGAAGCCACTGTCGCGGCGGCTGCCGGGTTCGCGCAGGGTCAGGTAGAGGGATTCGCCGTCGCGCGGGTCGAGGCAATAGTGGTAGAGGCCGGAGCCGGCGTGCTGGCGCAACTGCTCGGGCAGCGTCGTTTCCGGCGACGGGCTGCCCGTCTGCGGGGCGCTGTCCACCCATTGCAACTGGCGCACCTGCGGCAGCGCATCGCTGATGCGTGGCAACAGCCTGTTCTGGATCTCGCCACGCTCGCTGGGGGGCACGCCCGGGAGCAGGGCGAGGGCGGTGCGCGCCTTGAGTTCGAGGGTCAGGGACAGGCGGTCGTTGAGACGATCGAGCTGGGCCGCGGCTCGCTCGTGTTCGAAGCGTTCCTGCTGGCGCAGCTCCTGGCTCATCTGCCAGAGCAGCAGGCCGAGCATCAACAGGACCAGCAACAGCAGGCCAGCCTTGGCTGCCGGTCGGTCGGGTACGGTCAGTGGGTCGCCGGCGGGAGGCGGCGACGGGGTTAGCGAGGGGGTCGACACTGACCGGAATTCCTGGGGGAGGTGTGATTCGGTAGACAGTTAGGATGCCCGGAAGCAAGGCCAAGTGCCAGTATCGCCGACGAGCGTCACGGTCCTTTCCGGCTGTCGAGGCACTTTGTCGCAGGGCCGGTGACGACTGATCTTCCCGAGTGTCGAGCAGGCCTCCGGGCGGCCGAAGTCGGCGGCACGCGGATCGGTCCGTGCCATGCGGCGACGAGAGGGGCGCCGCCGCGGGCGCAAGGGTCAGGAGCGCGCCGGATTGGAGGCGCCATGGAGGAACATCTGCTCCAGGGTATGCGCGGAATTGGAGCTGGCCGCCCGTCCGCGACGTTCCGCATCGACCATGCCGTAGACCAGGGTGATGAACAGTTCGGTGAACACGGCCGCCGTGATGTCGATGCGAAACACGCCTTTCTGCTGTCCGCGCAGGAAGAAGGCGTCCAGCGCTTCCAGGTAGGACTGCCAGCGTGCGCCTTCGCCGTGCGGGTCGAGGAAGTCCGGGCGGTACTGGAATACCAGGAATACCAGCAGCTCGCGGTGGGTGAGGTGTTCCTTGATCAGGCGCTGCAACGCCTCCAGAGGCTCGGCATGCTCCAGGTCGCAGGCCTGGATGATCTGGTTCAGTACGGTCTCTCCGTGGTCCTCGAGCATCTGCACCAGGTTGTCCCGCGTGCCGCAGAAGCGGTGCAGGGTGGCCTTGCTTACGCCGGCCGCCTCGGCCAGTTCCTTCAGCGTCGCTCGCGGGCGGTCGACGATAGCGACTGCCAGCGCCTTGATGAGTCGCTCGTCATGGGAAATCAGGGTCATCGATGGGTCCCGGTTGTTTTTTCTGATTGTGCGCATTGTGCAGAAAACTGGCCTCGCGTCCAAAGGGATTAGCTGACAAAAGATCATTTGAGACAATATTGACTCAATTAGCTCGAAAAAGTACCATTCGATCCGTTTTCAATCAACGGTCGGGTGTGTCATGGCTGATTTGCGTGCAATAGGAAGGATCGGGGCGTTGGCTATGGCCATCGCGTTGGCGGGTTGTGGGCCGGCGGAAGAGCGACAGGAGGCCGCCGAAATGGTGTTGCCGGTGGAGGTCCTGACGGTGCAGGCCGAGCCGCTGGCGCTGAGTTCGGAACTGCCTGGGCGGATCGAACCGGTGCGTGTCGCCGAGGTGCGCGCGCGGGTGGCCGGCATCGTCGTGCAGAAGCGCTTCGAGGAGGGCGCCGACGTCAAGGCTGGCGACCTGCTGTTCCAGATCGATCCGGCACCGCTGAAGGCTGCGGTGTCGCGCGCCGAGGGTGAGCTGGCGCGGAACCGCGCGGTGCTGTTCGAGGCGCAGGCGCGGGTGCGTCGCTACGAGCCGCTGGTGAAGATCCAGGCGGTCAGCCAGCAGGACTTCGATACCGCCACCGCCGACCTGCGCAGCGCCGAGGCGGCGACCCGCTCGGCCCAGGCCGACCTGGAGACCGCGCGCCTGAACCTCGGCTACGCCTCGGTCACTGCGCCGATCTCCGGGCGCATCGGCCGCGCGCTGGTGACCGAGGGCGCGCTGGTCGGGCAGGGCGAGGCGACGCTGATGGCGCGCATCCAGCAGCTCGACCCTATCTATGCGGATTTCACCCAGACCGCGGCCGAGGCCCTGCGCCTGCGCGACGCCCTGAAGAAAGGCACCTTGGCCGCCGGCGACAGCCAGGCGCTGACCCTGCGCGTCGAAGGGACGCCCTACGAGCGCCAGGGCGCGTTGCAGTTCGCCGACGTGGCGGTGGATCGCGGCACCGGCCAGATCGCCCTGCGCGGCAAGTTCGCCAACCCCGACGGGGTCCTGCTGCCGGGCATGTACGTGCGCGTACGTACGCCCCAGGGCATCGACAACCAGGCGATCCTGGTGCCGCAACGGGCCGTGCGCCGCTCCGGCGACGGCAGCGCCCAGGTGATGGTGGTGGGCGCCGACGAGCGCGCCGAGGCGCGCAGCGTCGGTACCGGCGTCATGCAGGGTTCGCGCTGGCAGATCACCGAGGGCCTGGAGCCGGGTGACCGGGTCATAGTCGGCGGCCTGGCTGCGGTGCAGCCGGGGGTGAAGATCGTGCCGAAGCCGGATGGTGCCCAGGCGCAAGCCCAGTCATCTGCGCCGCAACAGTAAGGGCGGGTTCGCCCCGAGGATTTTCCGATGTCCGAATTCTTCATCAAGCGGCCGAACTTCGCCTGGGTGGTGGCCCTGTTCATCTCCCTGGCCGGCCTGCTGGTCATTTCCAAATTGCCGGTAGCGCAGTACCCCAATGTCGCGCCGCCACAGATCACCATCACCGCCACCTATCCCGGCGCCTCGGCGAAGGTGCTGGTGGACTCCGTCACCAGTGTGCTCGAGGAGTCGCTGAACGGCGCCAAGGGCCTGCTCTACTTCGAGTCGACCAACAACTCCAACGGCACCGCCGAGATCGTCGTCACCTTCGAGCCGGGCACCGATCCGGACCTGGCCCAGGTGGACGTGCAGAACCGCCTGAAGAAAGCCGAGGCGCGCATGCCGCAGGCGGTGCTGACCCAGGGCCTGCAGGTCGAGCAGACCAGCGCCGGTTTCCTGCTGATCTATGCGCTCAGCTACAAGGAAGGCGCTCAGCGCAGCGACACCACCGCCCTCGGCGACTACGCCGCGCGCAATATCAACAACGAGCTGCGGCGCCTGCCGGGCGTCGGCAAGCTGCAATTCTTCTCTTCCGAGGCGGCCATGCGGGTCTGGATCGATCCGCAGAAGCTGGTGGGCTTCGGCCTCTCCATCGACGACGTGAGCAATGCCATCCGCGGGCAGAACGTGCAGGTGCCGGCCGGCGCCTTCGGCAGCGCACCGGGCAGTTCCGCGCAGGAGCTGACGGCGACCCTGGCGGTGAAGGGCACCCTGGACGATCCGCAGGAGTTCGGCCAGGTGGTGCTGCGCGCCAACCAGGACGGCTCGCTGGTCCGGCTCGCCGATGTCGCGCGCCTGGAACTCGGCAAGGAGAGCTACAACATTTCCTCGCGACTGAACGGCACGCCCACCGTGGGCGGGGCTATCCAGCTGTCGCCCGGGGCCAACGCGATCCAGACCGCTACCCTGGTGAAACAGCGTCTCGCCGAACTGTCGGCGTTCTTCCCCGAGGACATGCAGTACAGCGTGCCCTACGACACCTCGCGCTTCGTCGACGTGGCCATCGAGAAGGTGATCCACACCCTGATCGAAGCGATGGTCCTGGTGTTCCTGGTGATGTTCCTGTTCCTGCAGAACGTCCGCTACACCCTGATCCCGTCCATCGTGGTGCCGGTGTGCCTGCTGGGTACACTGATGGTGATGTACCTGCTGGGGTTCTCGGTGAACATGATGACCATGTTCGGCATGGTCCTGGCGATCGGCATCCTGGTGGACGACGCCATCGTGGTGGTGGAGAACGTCGAGCGGATCATGGCGGAGGAGGGGATTTCCCCGGCCGAGGCCACGGCCAAGGCGATGAAGCAGGTATCCGGCGCCATCGTCGGCATCACCCTGGTGCTCTCGGCGGTGTTCCTGCCGCTGGCTTTCATGGCCGGTTCGGTGGGGGTGATCTACCAGCAGTTCTCGGTGTCGCTGGCGGTCTCGATCCTGTTCTCCGGCTTCCTCGCCCTGACCTTCACCCCGGCGCTGTGCGCCACGCTGCTCAAGCCCATTCCCGAAGGGCACCACGAGAAGCGCGGCTTCTTCGGCGCCTTCAACCGTGGCTTCGCCCGCGTCACCGAGCGCTATTCGCTGCTCAACTCGAAGCTGGTGGCGCGCGCCGGACGCTTCATGCTGGTGTACGCCGGCCTGGTGGCCATGCTCGGCTACTTCTACCTGCGCCTGCCGGAAGCCTTCGTGCCGGCGGAAGACCTCGGCTACATGGTGGTCGACGTGCAACTGCCGCCTGGCGCTTCGCGCGTGCGCACCGATGCCACCGGCGAGGAACTCGAGCGCTTCCTCAAGTCCCGCGAGGCGGTGGCTTCGGTGTTCCTGATCTCGGGCTTCAGCTTCTCCGGCCAGGGCGACAATGCCGCGCTGGCCTTCCCGACCTTCAAGGACTGGTCCGAGCGAGGCGCCGAGCAGTCGGCCGCCGCCGAGATCGCCGCGCTGAACGAGCATTTCGCGCTGCCCGACGATGGCACGGTCATGGCCGTGTCGCCGCCACCGATCAACGGTCTGGGTAACTCCGGCGGCTTCGCATTGCGCCTGATGGACCGTAGCGGGGTCGGCCGCGAAGCGCTGCTGCAGGCTCGCGATACTCTTCTTGGCGAGATCCAGACCAACCCGAAATTCCTTTACGCGATGATGGAAGGACTGGCCGAAGCGCCGCAACTGCGCCTGTTGATCGACCGGGAGAAGGCCCGCGCCCTGGGGGTGAGCTTCGAGACCATCAGCGGCACGCTGTCCGCCGCCTTCGGCTCGGAGGTGATCAACGACTTCACCAATGCGGGGCGCCAACAGCGGGTGGTGATCCAGGCCGAACAGGGCAACCGGATGACCCCGGAAAGCGTGCTCGAGCTATACGTGCCTAACGCTGCTGGCAACCTGGTACCGCTCAGCGCCTTCGTCAGCGTGAAATGGGAAGAGGGACCGGTGCAATTGGTGCGCTATAACGGCTACCCGTCGATCCGCATCGTCGGTGACGCCGCGCCCGGCTTCAGTACCGGCGAAGCCATGGCGGAAATGGAGCGCCTGGCCGCGCAGCTGCCGGCCGGCATCGGCTACGAGTGGACCGGCCTGTCCTATCAGGAGAAGGTCTCCGCCGGGCAGGCCACCAGCCTGTTCGCCCTCGCTATCCTGGTGGTGTTCCTGTTGCTGGTGGCGCTCTACGAGAGCTGGTCGATCCCGCTGTCGGTGATGCTGATCGTGCCGATCGGCGCCATCGGCGCGGTGCTCGCGGTGATGGTCAGCGGTATGTCCAACGACGTGTATTTCAAGGTCGGCCTGATCACCATCATCGGTCTTTCGGCGAAGAACGCGATTCTCATCGTCGAGTTCGCCAAGGAACTCTGGGAGCAGGGGCATAGCCTGCGCGACGCTGCCATCGAGGCCGCGCGCCTGCGCTTCCGGCCGATCATCATGACTTCCATGGCGTTCATCCTCGGCGTGATACCCCTGGCCCTGGCCAGCGGTGCCGGCGCGGCGAGCCAGCGCGCCATCGGCACCGGAGTGATCGGCGGGATGCTCAGCGCCACCTTCCTCGGCGTGCTGTTCGTACCCATCTGTTTCGTCTGGCTGCTGTCGCTGCTGCGCAGCAGGCCGGCGCCCATCGAACAGGCCGCTACGGCCGGGGAGTGAGCGAGATGCGCAAACCTGCATTCGGCGTATCGGCGTTGCTGATCGCCCTGACCCTCGGCGCCTGCTCCATGGCGCCGACCTACGAACGTCCCGCCGCGCCGGTGGCCGACAGCTGGAGCGGCGCCGCCGCCCAGCGCCAGGGCGCGGCGATCGACACGCTGGATTGGAAGAGTTTCATCGTCGATGCCGAACTACGCCGCCTGGTGGACATGGCCCTGGATAACAACCGCTCGCTGCGCCAGACCCTCCTGGATATCGAGGCGGCCCGCGCGCAGTACCGAATCCAGCGCGCCGACCGGGTTCCGGGCCTGAACGCCGCTGCCACCGGCAACCGCCAGCGGCAGCCGGCCGACCTGTCCGCCGGCAATCGCTCGGAAGTGGCCAGCAGCTACCAGGTCGGGCTGGCCCTGCCGGAGTACGAACTGGACCTCTTCGGTCGGGTCAAGAGCCTGACCGACGCAGCCCTGCAACAGTACCTGGCCAGCGAGGAGGCGGCGCGCGCGGCACGGATCGCCCTGGTCGCCGAGGTCAGCCAGGCCTACCTGAGCTACGACGGCGCCCTGCGGCGCCTGGCGCTGACCCGTCAGACCCTGGTCAGCCGCGAGTATTCCTTCGCCCTGATCGACCAGCGCCGCGCGGCCGGTGCCGCCACCGCGCTGGACTACCAGGAAGCCCTTGGCCTGGTGGAGCAGGCGCGCGCCGAGCAGGAGCGCAACCTGCGGCAGAAACAGCAGGCATTCAACGCGCTGGTGCTGCTGCTGGGTAGCGACGATGCCGCGCAGGCGATTCCGCGGAGTCCGGGGCAGCGTCCGAAGCTGCTGCAGGACATCGCTCCCGGCACGCCGTCCGAGCTGATCGAGCGACGCCCGGACATCCTTGCCGCCGAACATCGTTTGCGGGCGCGCAACGCGGATATCGGCGCGGCGCGCGCGGCGTTCTTCCCGCGCATCAGCCTGACCGGCAGCTTCGGCACCTCCAGCGCGGAAATGTCCGGCCTGTTCGATGGCGGCTCGCGCTCCTGGAGCTTCCTGCCGACGCTGACGCTGCCGATCTTCGATGGCGGGCGCAACCGTGCCAACCTGAGCCTGGCCGAGGCGCGCAAGGATTCGGCGGTGGCCGCCTACGAGGGGTCCATCCAGACCGCCTTCCGCGAGGTCGCCGACGCCCTGGCGGCCAGCGATACCCTGCGTCGCGAAGAGAAGGCCCTGCGCGCCCTGGCGAACAGCAGCAACGAAGCCCTGATGCTGGCCAAGGCACGCTACGAGAGTGGCGTCGACAACCACCTGCGCTACCTCGATGCGCAGCGCAGCAGCTTCCTCAACGAGATTGCCTTCATCGACGGCAGCACCCAGCGGCAGATCGCCCTGGTCGACCTGTTCCGCGCACTCGGCGGAGGCTGGGACGAGGGGCGGAGCCTGGTGGTACATCGAGGCGGCAGGAGTTGAGCGGGTAAACGTGTGGGAAACGGTGCTAGCGGGTGGCAACTGCCGCCCGCTCAAGGGCTGCCAGGTTGTGCGGGGTTCGACGCGCCACGCAGGAACAGTTCCTCCAGCGTGGCGGACAACCCGGCGCTGGCCGCGCGACCGCGGCGCTCGGCATCGACCATGCCGTAGATCAGGACGATGAAGAGTTCGCTGAAGGTCGCCGCGCTGATATCGATACGGAACACACGCTTCTGCTGGCCGCGCAGGAAGAAGGCGTCCAGGGCTTCGATATAGGACTGCCAACTGGTGTCCCCATGCCCGGCCTGGCGTCCCGGGTTCTGCTCGAACATCAGCAGTGCCAGCAGGTCGCGCTGGGCGAGGTGTTCCCGGATCAGCTCGCGTAGCGCTTCCCGCGGCTCCAGGCGCTGCAGGGCGGCGCTGTGGCTGAGGCGTTCGAGGGTACTCCTGGCATGGCTTTCCAGGCGCCGCTTGAGACCTTCGCGGGTACCGCAATGACGGTTCAGGGTTGCCCTGCTCACGCCTGCCAGTTCCGCCAGTTCTCCCATGGTGGCGCGCGGATGATTGGCCATCGCGGTGGCCAGGGCCTTGAGCAGGCGCTGGTCCTGAGACGACGGGGTTGGCGTTGGGTCGAGACTGTCCCTGTGCGGCGAGTCGGGTAGCTGGGCGGGTCTGGGAGCGAGTGTCATTTTTGAGGTTTTTTTTGTTCTTTTGAGACTGGTTTGGATCAATTGTAGCAGGATGGATCTACCCACGCCTTGCTTCGCGTCAGGTCTTGAGAGGCAGCACCATGGCCGCGAGCAATGCCAGGCCCACCCAGATCCCGCACGGGGCGATGGTCGCCGCCTCGCTCAGGCAGAACGCCTTCGACAGGACGAGGGTAGCGGAGACGGTAAGGGCGGCCAGTACGCTGCTCAGCGTCACCGTAGCGGCCTGGAATCGGACGGCGAACATTCGCCGGCAAAGCGCCTCGCCCCACGAAAACCGGGGTGGCTGGCCAGCTTTCTCTCGGTCTGTCATATACTTGGCCGAGTTTTTTTCCTTTTCTTCATGAGGTGCTCGTTTTGGCTCAGTACGTCTACACCATGCATCGGGTCGGCAAGATCGTTCCGCCCAAGCGTGAAATCCTCAAGGACATCTCCCTGTCGTTCTTCCCCGGCGCCAAGATCGGCGTGCTCGGCCTGAACGGCGCGGGCAAGTCCACCCTGCTGCGGATCATGGCCGGCGTCGACACCGAGATCGAAGGCGAGGCCCGGCCGATGCCGGGGATCAACGTCGGCTACCTGCCGCAGGAGCCCAAGCTGGACCCGCAGGCCACCGTGCGCGACATCGTCGAAGAGGCCGTCGGCCAGATCAAGCAGGCCCAGGCGCGGCTGGACGAGGTCTATGCCGCCTATGCCGAGCCGGATGCCGACTTCGACGCCCTGGCCGCCGAGCAGGCCAAGCTGGAGGCGATCCTCCAGGCATCCGACGGACACAACCTGGAACGCCAACTGGAAGTCGCCGCCGACGCCCTGCGCCTGCCGCCGTGGGATGCCAAGGTCGAGCACCTGTCCGGCGGCGAAAAGCGCCGCGTAGCGCTGTGCCGCCTGCTGCTGTCGGCTCCCGACATGCTGCTGCTGGACGAACCGACCAACCACCTGGACGCCGACTCGGTGGCCTGGCTGGAGCATTTCCTGCACGACTTCCCCGGCACCGTGGTGGCGATCACCCACGACCGCTACTTCCTCGACAACGTCGCCGGCTGGATCCTCGAACTCGACCGTGGCCATGGCATCCCGTTCGAAGGCAACTACTCCGGCTGGCTGGAATCCAAGGCCGCCCGCCTGGCCCAGGAAGCCAAGCAGGAAGCCTCCCACGCCAAGGCCATGAAGGCCGAGCTGGAGTGGGTACGCCAGGGCGCCAAGGGCCGCCAGGCCAAGTCCAAGGCGCGCCTGCAGCGCTTCGAGGAACTGCAGTCGCAGGAATTCCAGAAGCGCAGCGAGACCAACGAGATCTACATCCCGGCCGGTCCGCGCCTGGGCGACAAGGTCATCGAACTGCACAATGTGACCAAGGGCTACGGCGACCGCGTGCTGATCGACAACCTGTCCCTGAGCATTCCCAAGGGCGCCATCGTCGGTGTGATCGGCGGCAACGGCGCGGGCAAGTCGACCCTGTTCCGCATGCTCACCGGCAAGGAGCAGCCGGACTCCGGCACCATCGAGATCGGCGAGACCGTGCAGATCGCCAGCGTCGACCAGAGCCGTGACAGCCTGGAAGGCAACAAGACCGTGTGGGAGCAGGTTTCCGACGGTTTCGAGCAGATCAAGATCGGCAACTACGAAGTCCCCTCGCGCAGCTATGTCGGTCGCTTCAACTTCAAGGGCGCCGACCAGCAGAAGTTCGTCAAGGACCTCTCCGGCGGTGAGCGTGGCCGTCTGCACCTGGCCCTGACCCTGAAGCAGGGCGGCAACGTGCTGCTGCTCGACGAACCGTCCAACGACCTCGACGTGGAAACCCTGCGTGCGCTGGAAGAAGCGCTGCTGGACTTCCCCGGCGCTGCCATCGTGATCTCCCACGACCGCTGGTTCCTCGACCGGATCGCCACCCACATCCTCTCCTACGAGGACGATGGCAAGGTGACCTTCTTCGAAGGCAACTACACCGAGTTCGAGGCCGACCGCAAGAAGCGCCTGGGCGATGCTGCGTCCCAGCCGCACCGCGTGCGCTACAAGAAACTGGCGTAAGCGCGCCTTCGAGAAACCGCCCGCCGGCGTTGCCGGCCGGCGGTTTTTTCATGCCTGGAATTCAACGAGCCATGCGCAGGGGAACATGGGAACTGCGCAGGACACCTCCATTGGCGGTACCCGGGGGAGGCTCCCACGCAGCATGCCTGAGCCTTCACCTAACTAAAGATGGGGGTGCATCGACGGCCGCGATGGTGTCAGCTCTGCTAGTGGTCTGCGCAGCCGATCCGTGCGCTCAATACCGCCTGCCCGGAGAGGCCGCGCCATATGGCGAAGCCCGGCGGAATCGAGTACCGGCATTGGCCGGGCGGACCAGCCGCTACCTTCGCTCGGCGCTGGCGCCTCGGGGTAGCGTTGCCGGTGGTGGCGGCTTGTGCGCTGTCTCCATCATCAGCAGTATGGCCGTTCGGCCTGTATCGCCGGCCTTGCGGCGGTACGACCGGGCGGGCCTTGAAGGGATGCGAGCGGTCGGGTGCGAATGCCAACAACAAACAAGCACGAATCATTGATCTCCCTGCAGGGGATCGGCAAGGGCTACCTCCTGGGGGGGCAGCCGCTGCAGATACTGAAAGACGTCTGCCTGGACATCTTTCCCGGAGAAAGCTGCGCGATCGTCGGCGCGTCGGGCTCGGGCAAGAGCACCCTGCTGAATATCCTCGGCCTGCTCGACCGCCCGGACAGCGGCGCCTACCGTTTCGCCGAGCACGACATCTTCAGCGTTGACGGGGACCGACTGGCGGCGATCCGCAACCGCCTGATCGGCTTCGTCTTCCAGAGCTTCAACCTGTTGCCGCGGCTGAACGCGCTGGACAACGTCGCCCTGCCCCTGAGCTATCGAGGGATGCCGCGCCGCGAGGCACTGGAGCGGGCCGAGGCGATGCTCGCCCGGGTCGGCCTGGCCGAGCGCGCCGGCCATCGTCCGGCGGACCTCTCCGGCGGCCAGCGGCAGCGCGTCGCCATCGCTCGCGCGCTGGTCGGCGAGCCGGCGCTGATCCTCGCCGACGAACCAACCGGCAACCTCGACGCGAGCACCGCGAAAGAAGTGCTGGAGCTGCTCCTCACCCTCAACCGCGAGCGCCAGGTGACCCTGGTGGTGGTCACCCATGATCCCGGCCTGGCGGCCCGTCTCGGGCGCCAACTGACAGTACGGCATGGCGAGGTGCACGAGGACCTGGCGGAGGCCTGCCGGTGAGCGCCAGCCCGTCGCCCCGGCAGTTGCTCCACGAGGCCCTCGCCAGTCTTCGCGGGCTGGGGCGTCGCTCGCTGCTGGCGTTGCTGGGTATCGTCATGGGCTGTTCATCGGTGATCGCGATGCTGAACATCGGCAGCAACGCGACCGACGAAGCGATGAGCATCTTCAAGGACATGGGCACCGACACCCTGGTGGTGCAGTTCCCGTTCGCCCCGCAGGCGCCGATGCCGATGCCGGCGACGCTCGACACCGAACCGCTGCTCCGCGACGTGGCCGGCCTGGAGCACCTGGCGGCGCTGGGCCTGTACTCGGCCCCGGTGACCTTCCACGGACGCACCAGCAACGCCAGTATCGTCGGCGCCAGCGCCGGGCTCGCGGCCGCCGCCAGGTTGCGGCTGCGCGAAGGACGTTTCCTCTCGCGCTTCGACGATCACGACACCTACGTGGTGGTGGGCGCGACAATCGCCGAGGCCCTGGGGGCGCCCGGCGATCCGCTGCGCCTCGGCGAGCAACTGACGGTCAACGACTATCTGTTCCGCGTGATCGGCATTCTCCAGCCGCAGGCCAGCGCCGCTCTCTTGCCGTTCGCCGCCAACGACTCGCTGTTCGTGCCGGCGCCGGGCATGCCGCGCCTGCAGCCGGCCGCCGAGGTCAGCCATGTGGTGGCGCGGGTCTCGCCGGGAGCGGACGTCTATAGCGTCGGCGCGGCCCTGGGCGCGGCCCTGACGGCGCGGTTGCCCGGCCACGAGGCGCAGGTCCAGGTCTCGCAGCAGGTGCTCGATGGACTCAAGCGGCAGACCCGGACCTTCACCTACCTGCTGGCCGGACTGGGGATCATCTCCCTGCTCGGCGGCGGCGTCGGAGTGATGAACGTGATGCTGATGAGTGTCGCCGAACGCCGCCGGGAAATCGGCGTGCGCATGGCGCTGGGCGCGCGCCAGCGGGACATCCGCAACCTGTTCCTGATCGAGGCGGTGACCCTGACCGCCTCGGGCGCGCTGTCGGGCGCGGTGCTCGGCGTGGCGGCTGCGTATCTCTACGCCAGGTTCTCCGGCTGGACCTTCTCCCTGGCCTACGCGGCCCTGCCGCTGGGGATGGGCAGTACCCTGCTGGTGGGGCTGTTCTTCGGGCTCTATCCGGCGGTCTCGGCGGCTCGCCTGCAACCGGTCGAGGCGCTGCGCGATGAATAGGTGGGGCCTGGGCGTGCTGTGGCTGGTCGCCGCTCTTCCGGTGGCGGCCAGCGTCAACCCGGCGCTGAGTCCGGACGTACCGAGCATGGCCCGCGAGCAGGGCAGGTCGGTGCTGCTCAGCGAGCAGGTGATCGACCTCAGCCTGAGCGACGCGGTCTATCTTGGCCTGCGCAACAACCGTGGAATCCGTAGCGCCTACCTGCAACGGATCGCGCAGAAGTTCGACCTGCGGGTCGCCGCCGACGCCTTCAACCCGAAGCTGGTGGTGCGCGGCGACTATCGCGCCAACCGCGCCACCGAAGACCGCACGAGGACCAGCAATGTCTCGCCCACCGCGACCCTGCTTGGCGAATATGGCACTCGCTTCAGCCTGGCCTGGGTGAAGCAGTTCCGCACCGCCGACGAGGCCGGGCGCTACCGCAGCGATGGCCTCGACCTGACCGTCGTCCAGCCGTTGCTGCGCGATGCGGGCTGGGACGTCACCACCGCGCCGCTGCGCCTGGCACGTCTCTCCGAAGACGCCAATCGCCTGCAACTCAAGGCCAGCGTGTCGCAGACCATCAGCCAGGTCATCGGTGCCTACCGGGAGCTGCTGCGCGCCCAGGAGCAGGCGCGCATCTCTCGCGAAGCCCTGGCGCGGACCCAGGAGCTGCTCGAGGTCAACCGGGCGATGATCCGCGCCGGGCGAATGGCCGAATTCGAGATCGTGCAGACCGAGGCCGACGTCGCCAGCCAGGAGCTCAACGTCGAGGAGTCCGCCAACCAGGTCGACAGCGCACGCCTGGCCCTGCTGCAACTGCTGGCGCTGGACCTGTCGACGCAGATCCGCGCCAGCGATGCGCTGGCCGCCACGCCGATCGAGGTCGACCGCCAGCAGGCGATCAGGACCGCCCTGCAGCAGCAACCGGAATACCTGCAACGCCTGATCGGCAGTCGCCAGGCCGACCTCAACCTGGTGCTGGCGAAGAACCAGCGCCTGTGGGATGTCTCGCTGGTGGGCGGCGCCAGCCAGATCCGCGACCGCTACAGCGAGGGCGGTGGCGACAATTCACGCAGCTGGGACAGCTACGCCGGGGTACAGGTGGAAATTCCCATCGGCGACCTCAGCCGCCGGCAGGCCGAGGTGCGCGCCCAGGTCGACGTGGAGAACCAGAAGATCCTGATCGAGGATGCCCGGCAGACCCTGGAGCAGAACGTCATCGATGCGGTGCGCGACCTCGGCACGCGCTGGCGCCAGTACCAGATCGCCCAGCGCGCCACCGCCTTGTCGCGGCGCAAGCTGGAGATCGAGCGGGAAAAGCTGCGCGTCGGGCGTTCGAGCAACTTCCAGGTGCTGAGCTTCGAGACCGACCTGCGCAACGTCGAGAACACCCAATTGAATGCCCTGATCTCGTTTCTCAATGCGCAGACGCAGCTCGACCTGATCGTCGGCATGACCCTGGATAGCTGGGAGATTTCGCTCAATGACCACTGACCGGTTTTCCTTCCTGCGCCGGCCCGCATTGCCGCTCGCCGCCGGCCTGGCGGTTGTCGCGGCGCTGGCCTGGTTGGTCCTCGCCGGCGGCACCGCGAAACGCACGGAAGGGGAGCGCTGGGTCGCCGTACGGGCGGCCCCGCTGGTGCATCAGATCGGCCTGGTCGGACGCCTGGAACCGGGGCGCGTGGTGACTCTGGCGGCGCCCTTCGCCGGCAATGTCGAGGCGCTGCTGGTGGAGCCGGGACAGCGGGTCGCGGAAGGACAGGAGCTGCTGCGCATGGACACCCGCGAGATCGCCGTGCAGGTGCGCGAGGCACAGTCGGCGTTGCTCAAGGCCCGTCGCACCCTGCAGGACCTGCGCGACTGGGAGCGTGGCGAGGACATGGCGCGGGTCCGTCGTGCCCTGCGCAGCGCGCAGCTGGCGCAGAGCAGCACCGAGCGCAAGTTGCGCGAGACCCGCGAGCTGTTCCAGCGCGGGATCGTCCCGCGCAACGAACTCGACGATCTCGAACAACAGGCCAGCCAGCAGCGCATGGACCTGGAGGCGGCCCGGCGGGAAGTGGAGTCGACCCGCGCCAAGGGGCAGGGCGAGAATCGCCAGATCGCCGAAATGGACCTGGCCAACGCCAGCGTGAAATACGAGACGCTGCAGGCCCAGCTGGATGGCCGTACGGTGCGCGCGCCCTTTGCCGGTATCGTCGTCGCGGCGCCCGGCCTGGCTGGCGAGCAGGGCAGCCGCGAACCGGTGCAGGCCGGTAGCAAGCTGGGGCAGGGCCAGGCGTTGTTCGGCCTGGCCAGCGTCGAGCGGCTGAAGGTATCTGCGAAGGTTTCCGAACTGGATATCAACCAGTTGCGCGAAGGGCAGGCGGTGGAAATCAGTGGCGACGGCTTCGAGGGCACCACGCTGGCGGGCGTCATCGCCGCCCTCGGTGGTCAGGCTCTGCCCGGCATGGCCCAGGGAGGCAGCCCGCAGTTCGAGGTGACGGTATCGGTAGCGCCGCTCGATCCCCGCCAGTTGCAGAAGATTCGTCTGGGAATGAGCGCCAAGCTGACGGTCACCACCTATCGCAACGAACAGGCCATCGTCGTGCCGCCGGAGGCGATACGCCACGAGGGTGACCGGCTGTTCGTGGACTTTCGCCAGGCTCCCGACGCCAGCGTGATGGCGCAACAGGTCAAGATCGGACGCTCCACGCCGGAGGGCGTGGAGGTGTTCGAGTTGCAGCCGGGTCTCGTTCGCGTGCCGTCCTCGTCCGACCGATAGTTGGCAACCTAACTTTGGGTTGGCTGGGTCGCTTCGCGAGCTGCCAATTCTGGTAGGTACGCCCCGTCATGGTGCGTTTCTTCCCGACGCGGATGTTGACAGAGGTATCAGGATTCCTTCGCGACAACGCTCCGTCCGCCCTCCACGGCATTCACCGACCTTCCTTCGGAGGGTCAACCCCCTTCTTTCGCTAGGCTTTTCCAGAGCCGCGCTGACCGTACTCTGGCCCCCGTCGTTGACTGGTCCACTGCCCCTTCGTGGTGATTGCCAGCCCTGTCAGGCCTGCGTTCGCGGAGGTCGGCCAGGTGGGCATCTCGAGGCGCGGCGGGTTGGCAAACCCTATCGGATCTTTCCGATATCCGGTCTGTCCCGGCTCGTCGTGGGGACCGTCAGCGTCGGCACCGGATAGGACTCATGAGGTAAAGCCTCTCCCGAATCCCGGTACGCACGGCCAAGGCGGGTGGTGTGGTTCGCCTGGCAGGTGGATCGGACGGGAAGGCACAAGGTGGTCGTGGGGGCGGGTCGGCGACGATCCTGCCGCATGATCAAGGCTCGGCAACCGCGAGCGTTGCCAACTCACTGGAAGGATACAAAACAATGAAATCCATCAAGTCCCTGCCGTCCTTTGCTGCTCTTGCTCTCTGCCTGAGCGTTTCGTCCATGGCCAGCGCGGCCACCATCACCCCGGTCAACTCGGCCTTCACCGCACCTGGCACCATCAGCGTGAGCTCGCCGGCGTCGCTCAATCTGCCAGTGACCTGCAACATCACCTTCAAGGGCAAGACCGCCGCCGATGGCTCCTATGCCTCGATCGACAGCGTCACCGTCAGCGGCAGCAACACTCTGTGCAGCGTGCCGCAGATGACCGGCCTGCCGTGGAAGCTGACCGTTTCCAGCACCACCGCCGGCAAGGTCGATGGCGTCGGCTTCAAGATTCTCTCCTCTACCTGTGGCCCGAGCACCGTCAACGGTTCCTGGAGCAACGCCACCAACACCCTCAGCGCCAGCAATCAGTCGCTGGCAGGCAACTGCAAGATCAACAGCCTGAGCGTGAAGCCGACCCCGGCCTTCGTAGTCAACCCGTAATCCGGGCTGCCGCTGGCGCCCTCGGCGCCAGCGGTTTCGCGCTCCCGCTGCCAGGCGTCCTTCGCGGGCCGGCAGGTCCGAGGGAGTTTCCGCCGGAGGCGGCGCAGAATCTCGTTCGCACATGGAAAACGGTCTGGGGGAGGGTGTCCGCCAGGACGCTCAAGCAGGCCGACCATCGTGCCCCGTGCACTAGCAGTCCACCAGGGGTGAAACCTTGAACAACAAAAACGATATTTCCTGCCTGTTTGCCAGAAAACCATTGCCATTGCTCTGCGCCCTGATCGTCGGCGGACTGTTCGGCACGTCCCAGGCGCAAGCCGGCGGCTTCATGGTGCCGACCACCAACACGGCGGGCTGGGGCCGTGCGATGGCAGGCGGCTCGCTGTTTCCCAACGATCCGAGCGCCGCGTTCAACAACCCGGCGGCCATGGCGTTCATCGACAAGCGGATCGCCCAGTTGACGGTCAACTACGCCGATATCGACATCAAGTACAACGGCGATGCCTACGACTACCAGGGTAATCCCATGACCGGCGGCTACCAGGACGGGCCGGGCACCCCCGAGCTGGGTACCAACGATGGCGGCCAGGCCGGATTCGGCGCGTGGCTGCCGACCGGCTTCCTGGTCGTACCGATCAACGACCGCTTCGCCTTCGGTCTGAGCCAGGTCGTTCCGATGGGAATGCGCAGCACCTGGGACCCGAACTGGAAAGGCCGCGATTTCGCGGTGGACACCAAGATCGAGACGATCGGCCTGACCGGCTCCCTGTCGTTCAAGGTCAACGACAACTTCTCCCTGGGCGCCGGGGTGATCATCCAGCGCACCTCCGGCTTCGTCAGCCAGAACCTCGATCTCTATGCCTCGGCCGCCAACTCCCCGGGCATGGGCGGGATTCCGTTCCCGGCCTCGAACTCGTCCGCGCTGATGCGGGTCAAGGTGGACAACACCTCGCCCGGCTTCTTCGCCGGCGCGGTGTGGAAGCCGACCGACCGCGACACCCTGGGCTTCGCCTACCACGCGAAGATCCGCAACAAGCTGAAGGGTCACTACAACCTCTACGACCACGACGGTGGGCTGACCGAGGGCGCCATCGAGGGAGGCACTCCGGGCCTGGCCTATCCCGGCCTGGACCTGCGCATGGGCGCTTCCGCCTCGGCGCGCCTGGATATCCCCGCCTACGCCTCGCTGGACTGGGTACACCAGTTCAACGACCGTCTGAGCCTGGGCGCCAGCGCCACCTGGACCGAGTGGTCGTCATTCCAGGACCTGACCCTCAAGTCCCACGGCAACACGATCGTCTCCATCCCCTACACCTACCGGAACACCTGGACCCTGGCGGTGGGCGGCGACTACAAGGTGACCGAACAGTGGACCATGCGCGCCGGGGTCGCCTACGACCAGACGCCGACCCACAATGCCACCCGCGACCCGCGGATTCCCGACGGCGATCGCTACTTCGCCTCCCTGGGCGCCGGCTATCGCTTCCAGTCGATGCCGGAGTTGTCGATCGACGCGGCCTACTCGCGGCAGTTCGTCAAGGAGGTGCCGTTGAAGACGGTCAACCAGGATCGCCTGGGCGGCGGACGCCTGGATGGCAGGGCAACCAGCAAGGGACAGGTGTTCAGCCTGTCCGCGACCTACGACTTCTAGACCCGGCCGTAGGCAGAGAAAGGGCCTCCCCCGTCAGGGGGAGGCCCTTTCACATCTGGCGCCGGGATGCACGCGAACGGTGCTTTCGTCGCCCTTCAACAGTGCGTGGCCTGCCCGGAAGCCAGCCTGGTTCCAGGCGCGCGCTCTGGCCCTAGCCGTTCTGGCGGACCCGGAAAGTTTCAGTTTTGCACCATAAAGATTCATCAATGCGTCATTTCGCACTTTCTAGGTGCCGCCTGGCTTGTTAGAGTCACGCGCAAAAAATTGTTCACAAAACTAGAAACCGGTGAGAAAAATGACGCAATCCGTCGACGCTTTCCTCGAGCGCCTGAAGCGGCGCGATCCCGATCAGCCCGAATTCCACCAGGCGGTGGAAGAGGTGCTGCGTTCCCTCTGGCCGTTCCTCGAGGCCAACCCGCACTACCTGGAAGCCGGCATCATCGAACGCATCGTCGAACCCGAGCGGGCGATCCTGTTCCGCGTGCCCTGGGTCGACGATCAGGGCCGGGTACGGGTCAACCGTGGCTACCGGGTGCAGATGAGCAGCGCCATCGGCCCGTACAAGGGCGGCCTGCGCTTCCACCCCTCGGTCAACCTCGGGGTGCTGAAGTTCCTCGCCTTCGAGCAGGTCTTCAAGAACTCCCTGACCACTCTGCCCATGGGCGGCGGCAAGGGCGGCTCCGACTTCGATCCGAAGGGCAAGAGCGACGCCGAGGTGATGCGTTTCTGCCAGTCGTTCATGAGCGAGCTGTACCGTCACGTCGGCGCCGACCTGGACGTGCCGGCCGGCGACATCGGCGTCGGCGCGCGTGAGATCGGCTACCTGTTCGGCCAGTACAAGCGCCTGTCCAACCAGTTCACCTCGGTGCTGACCGGCAAGGGCCTGAGCTACGGCGGCAGCCTGATCCGCCCGGAGGCGACCGGCTTCGGCTGCGTCTACTTCGCCCAGGAAATGCTCAAGGACCGTGGCCGCGGCTTCGACGGCCAGCGGGTGGCGATCTCCGGCTCGGGCAACGTCGCCCAGTACGCGGCGCGCAAGGTCATGGAAATGGGCGGCAAGGTGATCTCGCTGTCCGATTCCGAAGGCACCCTGTATGCCGAGGCGGGGCTCTCCGACGAGCAGTGGGAATACCTGATGGAGCTGAAGAACGTGCGCCGCGGGCGCATCCGCGAGATGGCGGAGCAGTTTTCCCTGCAGTTCCTCGAAGGGCGCCGGCCCTGGGGCCTGGCCTGCGATATCGCGCTGCCCTGCGCGACCCAGAACGAACTGGATGCCGAGGATGCGCGGCGCCTGCTGGCCAACGGCTGCGTCTGTGTCGCCGAAGGCGCCAACATGCCCTCGACCCTGGAAGCCGTCGACCTGTTCCTCGAGGCCGGCATCCTCTACGCGCCGGGCAAGGCGTCGAACGCCGGCGGGGTGGCGGTGAGCGGCCTGGAAATGTCGCAGAACGCCATGCGCCTGCGCTGGAGCGAGGGCGAGGTGGATACCAAGCTGCACGGCATCATGCAGTCGATCCACCATGCCTGCCTGCTGTACGGCGAGGAACAGGGGCGGGTCAACTACGTGAAGGGGGCGAACATCGCCGGCTTCGTCAAGGTCGCCGATGCGATGCTGGCGCAGGGCGTGGTCTGAGGTCGTCCCATCGAGGAAAAAAACGGGGCTCCAGGGGAGCCCCGTTTTTCCTTGTGGCGGTTATTCCGCGGGACGCGGCGTGGTCTCCGTGCTGGCCGGCAGCAGCGGATATTCGACGCGCGGCTGCTTGCCGCTCAGGCTGTGCAGGAAGGCGACGATGTTCTCCACGTCGTCCGGCGCCAACTGCTTGCCGAGCTGGGCGTTGCCCATGATCGCCACCGCGTCCTTGAGTTCCCAGACCTGGCCGCTGTGGAAGTACGGCGCGGTGAGGGCGACGTTGCGCAGGGGCGCGGCGCGGAATACGTACTCGTCGCTCTGGGTCTTGGTCACGGCGAAGCGGCCCTTGTCGCCGCTGGGCAGCACGCTGGCGTCGGGCTTCTTCACCAGGCCGAACGGGAAGTAGGCCTGGCCGCCCAGGTTGATGCCGTTGTGGCAGGCGCTGCAGCCACTGTCCATGAATGCCTTGAGGCCTTTCTTCTGCTGTGCGTCGAGGGCCTTGTCGTCGCCCTTGAGATACAGGTCGAAGGGCGAGTCCGGAGTTACCAGGGTCGCCTCGTAGGCCTCGATGGCCAGCGCCATGTTGTCGAAGCTGACCGGCTTGCCGGCCTTGGGGAAGGCCTTGCGGAAGGTGTCCACGTATTCCGGGATGCTGCCCAGGGTCTGTTCGACCAACTGCGGGGTACTGTGCATCTCGACGCTGTTCTGGATCGGACCCTTGGCCTGCTCCCCCAGGTCCTTGGCGCGGCCATCCCAGAACTGCGCGGCATTGAATACCGCGTTGAAGACCGTCGGCGAATTGCGTGGCCCCTTCTGCCAGCCGTGACCGACCGACGTCGGTACGTTGTCGGCGCCGCCGGTGCCGACGTTGTGGCAGGTGTTGCAGCTGAGCACATGGCTGCGCGACAGGCGCGGGTCGAAGAACAGTTTCTTGCCGAGTTCGCGCTGTTGCTCGCTGATGGGCTGGCCGCGCAGCTCGGTGACCTGCTCGGGGATGGGTTTGAACAGCGCGCTGGCCTGGTCGTGCAGGGCATCGGCCTGGGCGAGGGGCGTGGCGAACGACAGCAACAGGCTGCCAAGCGGGAGCAGTTGCGAGGACTGCATCTTTTTTTCTCCTTATCAGGCGTTACAACCGGTCCTGTGAGGAGAGGCCAGCGGCGCGCTGCCCGGCTTGACGTGGATCAAGCGCACCGGGATCGGTGCTGCGGATGGTTGTCGCAGCGTGCTTCAGCGCTCGCGCAAGGCCCGGGCCAGCGCGCGGTCGCGGTCGCGCTGCCAATCGTCGTCGCGGTCGTCCCACTGGCGTTCCTCGAAACGCCGCCGCTCCTCGCTCCGCGCCATCGACCGGCATTGCTCGAAGCCGTCGCCCCAGCCGCTGGCGTAGATCGCCTCGCGCAGGTAGCGGGGGACGTCCTTGCGGAATTCGCCGCTGATCGAGCCGGCCGCCTGGCGGCCGCTGCCGCAGCCGTCGTCGAAACCGTCGGCATAGGCGGGTGGGTAGCCCTGGGCGAGCAGGTGCTGGTGGGTGTTTTCGCAGCCGCCGAGCAGGGTGGCGGTGAGCAGGAGCAGGGCGAGGACAAGCACGCCGAGACGCGAAGAAGACATGGCTGGGACTCCTCGACCGCCGGGACGGGCTCCCGGAGGTTCGCGCCGGGCCCGCTGGCAGGTCCGGCGCGAGTCTAGGTCGGCATTGGTGAGGAATTCGTCAAGCCGATGTGATGACGATGCGATGACCGCCGCCGTCCAGCGCCTGGTCGCCGATCCTCACCGGCAGGAAGCGTTCGATAACCCGGCGGTTGCTTTGCAGATGGGCGCTCAGCCGCGGCGTGGTGAAGCTGCCGGCGCCGGCCAGGGCCATGGGCAGCAGCAATTGGTCGGCGAGGTACTCGTCCGCCGCGCAACCGCTTTCCATCCAGCCGATGGCTTGCGTCGCGACCTGTTCCGCCACCCGTTCGGCGCTGACGCCGGCCTGGCCGAAGGCGCAGAAGGTCGCGCAGATGTGCTCGCAGTCGATCCGCAGCAGCAGGGCGTTGCCCGGCCCCTGGTCCTCCGCGAGGAACTCCAGCTGGCGTTCTTCGTCGCTCCAACCGAGGCGCTGGCGGACCCTCTCCAGCTCGCGCTCGCCGACGTGCCCGGGAATCCCTGCGAGCAGCGCCCGCGCCTGGCGCCGCAGCGCCGCGCCGGGATGCTCCAGTTGCAGCGGCCGCCAGCGCGCCGGGCGTACCCGCGCCAGCAGCTCGCCACCGCCGGCGGGTACGAAGCCGTGGCGCAGCAGTTCCAGGTCGACTTCCGCGCCCATCCGCTGCAACAGCGGCAGCCAGCTGTCGCGGAGAAAGTCCGCCGGCGGCGCCAGTGGATTGTGGGTGCCGCCGCTGATCCTCACCCGGCTTTCGCCGTTGGCCGCGAGCAGCGCCGGCAGCAAGGTTTGCAGTACCAGCGAGCAACTGCCGGCGGAGCCGATGGCGAAGGCGTAGTCGCCGGCGCGGATCGCACCGGGCCGGAACGCCAGCTCGCGTGAGCCGAGCTCGGCACCCTCGACCTCGGCCGCGCAGATTTCCGCCGCCGCGCGCACCGCGGTGAGGTGCTGCCGCAGTAGCCCCGGACGGCTGCGCCGGCCACGGATGTTGCGGATGCGCAGCGGCTGGCCGCTGGTCATCGACAGGCTCAGGGCGCTACGCAGGATCTGCCCGCCACCTTCGCTGCCGTCGAGTTCGATGAGGTCCTTTCTCATGAGGTTTCCCTTGTGTATTGCCATATCTTGTCGTGGAGGTAGCGATCCAGCAGTCGGCTGTCCTGGCGCGCGCCGGTTGGTTGGGCGGCCCCTCGTTCGGCCTGGAGCAACTCCGCTTCGATGAAGCGTTGCAGCGCCAGGCGCGGAGGGCCGTAGGCCGATTCGTCGCGCTGACGCTTGAGGCTCAGCAGGGCATCCAGTTCTTCGCGCAGCGACGGATCGTCCAGCGTGGCTTCCATTAGCCTCTCGAACGCCACCGGCGGCAAGCCCAGGCCTGCATCCAGCCAACGCACCGCGAACAACGGGCGCAGGACGTAGAGGTATTTCTTCAGCCGGACGCTGTCGCCCTTCAGGTAGCCGCGGTAGTTCTTGCGTGCCATCGACAGGTAGTGATGGCGACTGCCTGGTACGGAGTGAAAGGCGCTGCCCAGCCAAAGCAGTTCCTCGCGCACGCCAGGCTCTTCCCGATACACCAGCGGCGAGCCGAGCCACTCCAGCAGGGCCGGGTTGGATTTGCGCATCAGGCGCAACGCCTTGCGCAGTTCCCAGCCGCTGATGTCCAGCTCGTCGCTCAGCGGGCGTTCTATCACGTCGCGAGGTTCCTCGACGCGCTGATACCACTCGGGCTGATGCACATAGACGAAGCGTACGTCGTAGTCGCTGTCCGGCGAAGCGAAGCCCCAGGCCCGGCTACCCGACTCGCAGGCGTAGAGCACGACTACGTCGTGCTCGCGTTCGATCCGTTCCAGCTCATCCAGTACCCGCTCGCGCATGGCGGCGGGGAGCGGATGGCGTTCTTCCCTGTTCATTTCGATTCTTCCCCAGCGGGCGCCACAGGGCGCCCGTCATCCTTTCACGCACACCACCTGACGCAGGGTGTGCAGCACTTCCACCAGCTCGCGCTGGGCTTCCATGACCCGGTCGATGTCCTTGTAGGCCATCGGGATCTCGTCGATCACGTCGGCGTCCTTGCGGCATTCGACGTGGGCGGTGGCGCGGGCCTGGTCGGCGACGCTGAAGACCTTCTTCGCCTTGGTCCGGCTCATGGTCCGCCCGGCGCCGTGGCTGCACGAGCAGAACGCTTCCTGGTTGCCGAGGCCGCGGACAATGAAGCTCTTCGCCCCCATCGAGCCGGGAATGATGCCGAGCTGGCCCTTCTGCGCGGACACCGCGCCTTTGCGGGTGACCAGTACCTCCTGGCCGAAGTGGCGCTCCTTCTGCACGTAGTTATGGTGGCAATCGACCGCCTCCAGGTTGGCTTCGAACGGCTTGCGGATCACCTGGCGCGCCGCCTCGATCACCGCGTGCATCATCAGCGCGCGGTTCTGCCGGGCGAAATCCTGGGCCCAGCCGACCGCTTCCACGTAGTCGTCGAAGTGCCGGCTGCCTTCCTCGAAGTAGGCCAGGTCCTTGTCCGGCAGGTTGGCGATGTGCTGGCGCATGTCCGCCTTGGCCAGTTCGATGAACAGGTTGCCGATGGCGTTGCCGACCCCGCGCGAACCGCTGTGCAGCATGAACCAGACGCGGTCGGCCTCGTCCAGGCAGACCTCGATGAAGTGGTTGCCGGTGCCGAGGGTTCCCAGGTGCTGGCGGTTGTTGGTCTTCTCCAGCCTCGGGTGCTTGTCGGTGATCGCCTTGAAGCGACCGGCGAGCGCCTTCCAGGCCTGGTCGGCGGCCTCCGGTACCTCGTGCCAGGCGCCGCGGTCGCGGCGGCCGAAGGTCTTGCCGTGGGGTACCGCCTGCTCGATGGCGCTGCGCAGGGCGTGCAGGTTGTCCGGCAGGTCGGCGGCGACCAGCGAGGTGCGCGCGGCGATCATTCCGCAGCCGATATCCACGCCCACCGCGGCCGGGATGATCGCGCCGAGGGTAGGGATCACGCTACCGATGGTCGAGCCCTTGCCCAGGTGCACGTCAGGCATCACCGCCAGGTGCTTGAAGATGAAGGGCATCTTCGCCGTGTTCAGCAACTGCTGGCGCGCTTCCTCCTCCACCGGTACGCCCTGGGTCCAGAGCTTGATCGGCTTGCCGCCGGCCACTTCGAGGATATTCATGTCTTTCATCGTGCTTTCCTTGTGCTCCGCGTCGTCCCGTCGACGGCGCGGCTATCGTTCGTGATCAGGCCTGCTTCAGCGTGACCAGTCCGTTCAATACCTGGTCCAGGCCACCGAATACCGAAATCCGGTCGATGCGCTCGGCCACCCGCTCCAGGGTTTCCAGTTCTTTCAGACGCAGCGCGGTCGGGTTTTCCTCCATGACCTTCGCGGTATTCAGCAGCGAGCGGGTCGCCGAGGTTTCCTCGCGGCGGCGGATCACATTGGCCTGGGCCGCCTTCTCCGCCTCCACCACCTGCGCCAGCAGGGTCTTCATTTCGCCCGGGAGGATGATGTCGCGCACGCCCAGGCCGCTCACTTCCAGGCCGCTGTCTTCCAGCTTGGCGGCCAGGTGGGCGCTGACCGCTTCGTCGATCGACTGCTTGTTCTCCAGCAGTTCGTCGAGGGTACGGGTGCCCACTGCCGCCCGCAGGCCGAACTGCAGCTCGCGGTACAGGTACTCCAGCGGCTTGCTCAGCCGCGAGAAGGCGGTGAGTACGTCGTTGTAGCGCCAGTTGGCGGCGAGGTTCAGGCGCAGGCTGACCTTGTCGCGGGTAAGGATCTCCTGGCCGCTGACCTCCAGCGCCTGGATACGGGTGTCGACCAGTTCCACGCTGACTTGCCGGTTGTAGCGCCAGAAACCGTATTGTCCGGCTTGCAGCAGGCCGGCAAGGGCGCCGTCGACCTTGAGCACGCCGACCTGGAACGCCGGCACCTGGACCAGCAACACTGCGTCCAGGCCCGCCAGGGCCCGGCCGCGCAGGTTCGGCTGGTGCAACTGGGCGACCAGCGCGGCAGACAATCGATAGTCCTGGGTCAGGTCGATGCGCTCCAGGCGCTGCTCGGTCTGGCCTTTCCAGTACAGTCGGCGGCTGCCCGGTGCGAGCAGCTCCACCAGCACGCCGTCCTCGTAGCGCAGGCCGGCCTCGTTGTCGCCCAGGTCCATCCGGGTGAAATAGCGCTCCACCAGTTGCGGTTCGCTCTGCCGCAGGTAGCCGGCCAGGCGGTGTTCGAACTGCGGGGTGTTCAGGCTGAAGCTTTCCAGGCTCAGGCGGTCGTACGGATCGAAGCGGCGGTAGGTGCCCGGTTCGAGCACGGCGAGGAAGTCGCCTTCGGAGTACAGCAGGCCGCGTTCGTTCTTCTTCACGATAAAGCGCTTCAGCATTTTCATCTCTTCATTCCTTTCATTCTTCCGTGGTGCCGGTGTTGCCGGCCCGTCGAGCGTCGCGGGTGGAGCGCGGAGGAGGTTGGCCTGGCGGACGTCCTGTCCATGCGATCGATTCCCTCGATCCCCGGCCTGCCTTGCCCCGTGCCCGAACCGCGGGCCGGACGGGCCGGCGGCGGCTTCGGCTCCCTTGCGTTGTCCGGCCTTCCTGGCCGCTTGCGCAGTTCGCCTCGGCCACACCGGCGGGTGTTGCCATTGAGTGATTGCCGTTAAGGCAACGTTCGAGCGGGAGTCGAACCCGCGACAGACCATTTCGTGGATGGTTGCTCTACCAGGCTGAGCTATCGAACCGCGAAGCGGCATTGCCGTCATTCGCGAATGACCGTCGTTGTTGCGGGCGGCATGCACGACGCCGACACCAGGGGTGGGCTCGGGCACCGGCGGGACTGGAGTCCCGACCCGTCGGCCTGCATGGGCGATGCGGTCGAAATGGATATAGCGAGCGGCGTGCCAGGTTTTTATAGATGAGTCTGTTTCTTGATTAACTATTTGATTTTAAAGGTGAATAAATTTTTTATTGCGCTTCGTCGGCGAATTCGATGGAGAGATGCCTGGTTATTTCTATATATTTTCATATCGATCTTTATCTTGAAGGATAAGCAGTGATGAAACGCACGGTCGCCATCGGCTTCATCGGCGCCACCCTCGACCGTCTCGGCAAGGGCGCGGCGCGCTGGCAAAAGTGGCGGCCGAGCATCGGCCTGTGCCAGCAGCCGGACCTGCTGATCGACCGCCTCGAACTGATCCACGGCAACGACGCCCGCGACCTCGGCCTGGCCGAGCGGATTCGCGCCGACATCGCCGCGGTGTCGCCGCATACCGAGGTCCGCCTGCAGCAGATGGAACTGCGCAACCCCTGGGACTTCGAGGAGGTCTATGGCGCCCTGCACGATTTCGTCAGCGCCTACCCCTTCGACACCGAGCGCGAGGACTACCTGGTGCATATCACCACCGGGACCCATGTCGCGCAGATCTGCTGGTTCCTCCTTACCGAGGCGCGCTACCTGCCGGCCCGGCTGGTGCAGACCTCGCCGTCGCGGCGCAAGGACGAGGCGCGCCATCCCGAGGGCTCGGCGACGCTGATCGACCTCGACCTGTCCCGCTACGACCGCATCGCCTCGCGGTTCCGCCGCGAACAGGAGGAAAGCCTGGCTTTTCTCAAGTCGGGAATCGCCACGCGCAATGCCGCTTTCAACCGCTCCATCGAGCAGATCGAGCGGGTCGCCGTGCGTTCGCGGGCACCCATGCTGCTGGTGGGGCCGACCGGTGCCGGCAAATCGTTCCTCGCCCGGCGCATCTATGAACTCAAGCGCAGCCGGCACCAGCTCGACGGGCGTTTCGTCGAGGTCAACTGCGCCACCTTGCGCGGCGACGGCGCGATGTCGGCCCTGTTCGGCCACGTCAAGGGCGCCTTCACCGGCGCGCAGAATGCGCGCGAAGGCCTGCTGCGCGCAGCCGACGGTGGCATGCTGTTCCTCGACGAGATCGGCGAGCTGGGCGCCGACGAACAGGCGATGCTGCTCAAGGCGATCGAAGAGAAGCGCTTCTTCCCGCTGGGTTCGGACCGTGAGGTGGAGAGCGACTTCCAGCTTATCGCCGGGACCCACCGCGACTTGCGCGGACGAGTGGCCGAAGGCCTGTTCCGCGAGGACCTGTTCGCCCGCATCAACCTGTGGACCTTCGAGCTGCCGGGCCTGGCTGGACGCCGCGAGGACATCGAGCCGAACATCGACTTCGAACTGGAGCGGCACGCCCGCGAGCAAGGGCGGCAGGTGCGTTTCAACCTGGAGGCCAAGCGTCGCTACCTGGCCTTCGCCGGTTCCAGCGAAGCGCGCTGGGCCGGCAACTTCCGCGAGCTGTCGGCTTCCATCACACGGATGGCGACCTTGGCCGACAGCGGGCGGATCGACGAGGCGCTGGTCGAGGAGGAGTTCCTCCGCCTGCGCCAGGCCTGGGGGCTCGATGCGGGCCGGGAGCCACTGGCTGATCTGCTGGGGCAGCGGGTGGAGGCCCTGGATCTGTTCGACCGCCTGCAACTGCAGGCGGTGCTGGAGGTGTGCCGCGGGGCTAAGACCCTTTCCGAGGCGGGACGCCGGCTGTTCGCCGTTTCGCGCCAGGACAAGCGCAACCCCAACGACGCCGACCGGCTGCGCAAGTACCTGGCGCGTTTCGGCCTGGACTGGGCGCAGATACGCGCCTGAACACCACTTCGGGATATCCTTGGCGTCTTTTCACGGGCTCCAGGGACGAATGCCGATGAGCGAGATAATGGACGTCGAGCGGCTGCGCCAGCGCTGCGCGGCCGGCGAAAGCTTCAAGTACCTGTATTTCTGGGGACATCGTCCGGCGACGGATGACAAGGTCGGCAAGAGCTGTTTCAGCCAGTGGTACGAGGCTTCGTTCAAGCTCGACGGGGTGCGCTACGCCAGCGCCGAGCATTACATGATGGCGGCCAAGGCACGCTTGTTCGACGACTCCAGGCTGCTCGAGCGCATCCTGGCGGCGCGCAGCCCAGGCGAGGCGAAGGCCCTCGGCCGCGAAGTCGCCGGCTTCGACGAGGCACGCTGGAACGCCGAGCGGGTGGGAATCGTGATCGAAGGCAACCTCGGCAAGTTCGGCCAGAACGCTTCGCTGAAGAAATACCTTCTGGGCACCGCCGACCGGGTGCTGGTCGAGGCCAGCCCGGTGGACGCGATCTGGGGCATCGGCCTGGCCGCGAGCGATCCCCTGGCGGCGGAGCCGGCGACCTGGCAAGGCCTCAACCTGCTCGGCTTCGCTCTGATGGAGGTGCGCCAGAGGCTGGCTCAGTAGTAGTACCAGCGCAGCTCCAGCTTGACCTCGTTGATCGGCTTGCCGACATGGCTGAACTCGCGTTCGGCGCTCAGGCGCAGGCCGAGGTCGCGGCCCAGCTCCACCTGCTGGACGAAGCCCAGGCTGCGGCGCACTTCACCGTTGTGGAAGTAGTCGCCCTTGGCCTCCAGGGTCAGGTTGCCCAGCGGGTTGCGCCACAGCAAGCCGCTGTCGAAGCCCACCGCCGGGGTGATGGCGGCGGCGAAGTCCCTGTTGTTCTCGATCCGCGCGGTGCCCATGGCGTAGAGCAGCAGGTCGTCGCCGAACATCCAGCTGCCGCCGGCGCCGCCGTTGAGGTGGCTGACCAGGTTTTCGTCGCCGTCCTCGCCCGGCACCCGCTCCAGGCCGCCGGCGACCTGCCAGGACAGCGGTTTGAGCAACTGGTTGCGCGGGGTCAGCGAGCGGATGGTGACCAGGTCGAGATTCTGCAACTGCCAGCGGTTGCCTTCGTACTGGCGCAGCTTGAGCTGGCCGATCTCGATCTGCGCACCGAGGGGAAAGCCATAGGCGTTATCGGCGAGGTCATGGTAGGCCATGCGCAGGCCGTATTCGGCGAAGGCGCGGTCATCGCGGCTGCCGACGCCGAACTGCCAGGTCCGTGACTCGTGGCCGTCTTCCGGCTGGCCGGGGCGCTCGACCTGGAGGTCCGGCGGTGGGTTGCGGTTGATCGCACGCAACAGGTTGTAGCTGCGCGAGGCGATGCCGCTGTCACGCGCCTGACCGGTGGCGCGGTAGCGCACCAGACGGAAGGCGGCGTCCTGGATCAGCGCCTGGCGCGGCATCGGCAGGGCCTGGAAGTCGGGAGCGTCGAGCAGGCTGTCGTCGTCCGCCAGGCGCTTGGCCCAGTCGCGCTCGGCATGGTCGAGCGGTTCGGCGCGGGCGAGCAGTTCCTTCTCGCGCGACGGCCGGTAGTCGATGCGCTCGATCAGCCCGGCGTTCTTCACCGCGCGCACGGTGTCGGTGGGGATCGCGGTAAGCGGGAACTGCTCAGTCAGCTCGATGCCCGGGCGGGCGATCTCCATCAGTTCGAGCAGGCGGAACGAACAGTTCTCGTCGAAGAAGTAGTAGTCGAAGCGGACCTGCTTGAGTTCCCAGACGTGTTCGACCATGCGCCCGGTCTCCTCGGGCGTGAGGTTCAGCTTGTATTCCCAGAGATCGCGGTTCTCCAGGCGACTGTATTCGGCCAGCTTCTCCCGGTACGGGACCAGCGCGAACAGGCCGGGATAGCCGCCCATCAGGCCTTTCCAGGCATAGAGGATGCTGTTGTCCATGCCTTCGATGTAGGCGCCGAAGTTCAGCGCGTAGCTGAGCAGGGCAGTGTTGTTGCTGGTGACGTCGGCCTGGTCGATGCGCAGCAGGGTGTGGCCGAACATCGACGACGGGCTGTTCAGGTAGGCCGCGGGGAACACCAGCACCGCGCTGTGCGGGTTGATGTCGCGGTACCAGTTGTCGTATTCGCCGCACTGCGGCTGCGGCAGGTCGTCGAGTTGCAGTTGCTGGCGCAGCCAGCGGGTGCGCGCCGGGTAGACGCACTGGGCATGCTTGTCGCCAAGGCTGGGCGAGGCATAGAGCGCCTTTAGCGTGGCCGCCAGTTCGGCGTCCGGGTGGCTCTCGCCGTTGTCGGCGAGGAAGAACCGCTCGTCGTCGACGTAGCTGCGCCAACCGCCGAGCTTGCCGCGTTCGTAGTGGCCGAGGGCGATCCAGTAGGGATCGGCGGCCAGTTGCTGGAGGCGGGCCTCGGGAACCGTGGGCGCAGCCAGAAGGGGGGAGCAGGCGCACAGCGCCATCCAGGGCAACAGGCGTTTCGGCATCGGCAAGGCTTAATGCTTGGGGAAAGGGGCCTGCCCGCGAACGGGCAGGCGGCGAGGCTCAGGCCTGCTCGGCGTACTTGGCCAGGCGGGCGTCCTGTTTCAGGATCGCCTGGGTGTTGGCATAGACGTCGGCGGCGGTGGCGTCGGACTTGTTGAAGATCTCGGAGAAATGCTCGTGGGTGACGGCGGCGAAGTGCTCGCGGTCCTGCGGTTGCACGCCCAGCACCACGGCATAGGTGGTCAGCGCTTCGCCATTGCCCTTGGCCATGTCTTCGGACAGCTCGTCCATCATGCTGCCGAGCACCAGCAGGGGCTTGCCGCCATAGGACAGCGCGCCGTTGGTATGGCAGCCGTTGGTGCCGGTGGTCATGCCGAAGGTGTTGTTGCCGGAAGTGCCGTTGGTGGTCGCCGCGACCACGTGGGTGGCCACGCCGCGCTGGCCTTTGAAGAGCATGTTGCCCCAGCCGCAGCCGGCGCCGCCGGGAGCGTCGGCGAAAGCGTTGAAGGAGGCGGCGGCGAACAGGGTACCGAGCAGAATCCGTTTCATCGTTTGTTCTCTCTTGAGGTGGATCGGAGCCATCTGGAGCGGGCCAGCGACGCCGTGAGCTTTTCGGAATGCCACCGGGGTGTCAAGGCACCGAATGGGTGGCAGCGCGCAATGCCGGGCGAAAATTGACCGGCGTCAGCGGCAATCCGCTTGGAACCGTCCAGACTTGGGAAAGTTCTGGTCGGTCTGAGCGAAACCGGCCTTGGTCAGCCGTTCCTCATGCAGGAGGTGGATATGAGCGCTTTCGACCCCGCTACCGCCCTGGAAACCCTGGCGACCGAGTACGCGGCACGCGCCGCGGCGATCCGCCGGGACCTGGCGCGCAGCCATTCGCCGGACTTTGCCGAGCAGGCGGTGCAGCGCCAGAACGACGAAGTGCTCGAAGGCCTGCTCGCCGAGGCGGAGGCGGGGATGCGCCAGGTCGGCCTGGCCCGCCTGCGCCTGGCGGAAGGTCGCTACGGCCAGTGCGAGCGCTGTGGCGAGGCCATCGAACCGGCGCGCCTGGCCGCCCTGCCTGCGGCGGAATACTGCCTGCGCTGCGCCGACCTGGTACATCGGTGAGATAGCGCCATCCGCGCCTTGTCAGTGGCGCGAGGCTGGGGGGAGAATGCGGGCGACGACACCCCGCGGCGATCTGCCGCCCGATGCAAGGATTCCCGATGCCCGATTCCGTCGCTGCCGGCCTGCGCCTGGCGCCAGAAGAACTGACCCGCCCGTTCGCTCCCGAGCAATTCGCCTTCGACACCACCGATGACCTGGAGCCCTTCCGCGGCGTGCTGGGCCAGGAGCGTGCGGTCGAGGCGCTGCAGTTCGGTGTGGCGATGCCGCGTCCGGGTTACAACGTATTCGTCATGGGCGAGCCGGGGACCGGACGCTTCTCCTTCGTCAAACGCTACCTGCAAGCCGAGGGCAAGCGCGTCGCCACGCCCTCCGACTGGGTCTACCTGAACAATTTCGACGAACCGCGCGAACCTCGGGTGATCGAGCTGCCGCCGGGCAGCGCGACCGAATTCAGCGCCGACATCGACCGCCTGATCGACAACCTGATGTCGACCTTCCCGGCGGTCTTCGAACATCCGGCCTACCAGCAGAAGAAGAACGCCGTCGACCGCGCCTTCAACCAGCGCTACGACCGCGCCCTGGACTCGGTGGAACGGCGCGCCCTGGAGAAGGACGTGGCGCTGTACCGCGACAGCGCCAACGTCGCCTTCACCCCGATGAAGGACGGCAAGGCCCTCGACGAGGCCGAATTCGCCCAGTTGCCCGAAGCCGAGCGCGAGCGTTTCCACAAGGATATCGCCGCCCTCGAGGAGTACCTCAACGAGGAACTGGCGAGCCTGCCGCAGTGGAAGCGCGAGTCGAGCAACCAGTTGCGCGAGCTCAACGAGGAAACCATCACCCTGGCCCTGCAGCCCCTGCTGGCGCCTCTGGTGGAGAAGTACAACAACAACCCGGGCGTCTGCGCCTACTTGCAGGCGATGCAACTGAACCTGCTGAAGACCGTGGTCGACCAACTGGTCGACGACAGCCGCACCGACGCCCAGCGCAAGCAAGGGCTGATCGAGCAGTACGCGCCGAACCAGGCCATCGTCCACCACGCGACCAGCGGCGCGCCGGTGGTGTTCGAGTCGCACCCGACCTACGACAACCTGTTCGGCCGCATCGAGTACAGCTCGGACCAGGGGACGCTCTACACCAGCTACCGGCAGTTGCGTCCGGGGGCGCTGCACCGGGCCAACGGCGGCTTCCTGATCCTGGAGGCGGAAAAGATGCTGGGCGAGCCGTTCGTCTGGGACGCGCTGAAGCGTGCCCTGCAGTCGCGCCAGTTGAAGATGGAGTCGCCGCTGGCCGAACTCGGCCGCCTGGCTGCGGTTTCCCTGACCCCCCAGGTGATCCCGCTGCAACTGAAGGTGATCATCATCGGCTCGCGGCAGATCTACTACACCCTGCAGGACCTCGACCCGGACTTCCAGGAGATGTTCCGGGTGCTGGTGGACTTCGACGAGGACATCCCGCTGGGCGAGGACAGCCTCGAACAGTTCGCCCAGTTGCTCAAGACGCGCACCTCGGAAGAGGGCATGGCGCCCCTCAGCGGCGCGGCGGTGGCGCGACTGGCGACCTACAGCGCGCGCCTGGCCGAGCACCAGGGGCGGCTTTCGGCACGGATCGGCGACCTGTTCCAGTTGGTCAGCGAAGCCGATTTCATCCGTCAGCTGGCGAACGAGGAGGTGATCCAGCTCGGCCACATCGAGCGTGCCCTCAAGGCCAAGCAGACCCGCACCGGACGAGTGTCGGCGCGGATCCTCGACGACATGCTGGCGGGGATCATCCTGATCGACACCGCTGGCGCCGCGGTCGGCAAGTGCAACGGACTGACCGTGCTGGAGGTGGGCGACTCGGTGTTCGGCGTGCCGGCGCGGATTTCCGCGACCGTCTATCCGGGCAGCAGCGGCATCGTCGACATCGAGCGCGAGGTCAACCTCGGCCAGCCGATCCACTCCAAGGGCGTGATGATCCTCACCGGCTACCTGGGTAGCCGCTACGCCCAGGAGTTCCCCCTGGAAATCTCCGCCAGCATCGCCCTGGAACAATCCTACGGCTACGTGGACGGCGACAGCGCCTCGCTCGGCGAGGTCTGCACGCTGATCTCAGCACTGTCGCGGACGCCGTTGAAGCAGTGCTTCGCCATTACCGGCTCGATCAACCAGTTCGGCGAGGTGCAGGCGGTCGGCGGCGTCAACGAGAAGATCGAGGGCTTCTTCCGCCTCTGCGAAGCGCGCGGCCTGACCGGCGAGCAGGGCGTGATTATCCCGCGCGCCAACGTCACCACCCTGATGCTCGACGAGCGCGTATTGCAGGCGGTGCGCGCCGGGCAGTTCCACGTCTACGCGGTGCGCGAGGTGGACGAGGCGCTGGCGCTGCTGGTGGGCAAGCCGGTCGGTGCCCAGGACGAGAAGGGACGCTTCCCGAAAGGCAGCGTGAACGATCTGGTCGTGGCGCGCTTGCAGGAGATATCCGAACTCGGCATGGAAGAGGACGACAAGGAAAAGGACAAGCCGGCGGAGAAAGAGACCGTCGCGGCGAAGGACAAGGCCGCGGCGAAGAAGGACTGAGTCCGGCGCGTTGCCGGAACCTGCCGAGGGCGGGGCTGGAAAGCCCCGCCCTCGTGCGTTTCAGCCCTGTGGACAAGTTCCCGCCGGCGCTATGCGGAACCTGGCGGCAGGTGTAGGCTCAAAACTGGGAACCCCCGTGAGGATGCCGCCATGCCGCGTAACCTCTGCCTCATCCGCCCTTGTCTGGGGCTGACCACGCGAATCGAATGCGTGGTCAGGCCGCTGGCCGGAGAGAACGGACTCTGGACCCTGCTTTGCGCCGCCGGTATGTCCGGCTCCCAGCCTTCGGCGATCAAGGCCCAGGGCCCCTTCCACGGACCGCTGGTGGCCGAAGGGGTGTTGCAGGCGATTGCCGACTGCCTGGCCCAGCAAGGCTATATCGAAGCCGTCGACCCGCCGATCTGGCGCCTGCACCTGCAGGGCGAACTGCGCCGACTCAATGGCGAACGACGGCCGCATGTCGGCGACTACCTGTTTCGCCCGGAATCCTGAACGGCGCCTGGGCAAAGCCTGAGCAATCCGGCCAAGGCCCCGTGCCATCATCGCTGGCAGGATCCATCCCGGCTCGGTGCACATATTTATCCACAGATTTTCTGGATAAAAACCGCCGGCCGCTGCGTTATACTCGCCGCCCCATTTCCCCCTGCACATACACACAAGAGACCATGGAACGCTTTTTCGAAAACGCCATGTACGCCTCGCGCTGGCTGCTGGCTCCCATCTACATGGGCCTGTCGCTGGCGTTGCTGGCGTTGACCATCAAGTTCTTCCAGGAAATATTCCACGTCATCCCGAACATCTTCGCGATGGCCGAGGCCGACCTGATCCTGGTCCTGCTCTCGCTGATCGACATGGCTCTGGTCGGCGGCCTGCTGGTCATGGTGATGATCTCCGGCTACGAGAACTTCGTTTCGCAACTGGACATCGACGAAGGCAAGGAAAAGCTCAACTGGCTGGGCAAGATGGATTCCGGCTCGCTGAAGAACAAGGTGGCCGCCTCCATCGTGGCGATCTCTTCGATCCACCTGTTGCGCATCTTCATGGACGCGAAGAATGTGCCGGACAACAAGCTGATGTGGTACGTGATCATCCACATGACCTTCGTGCTCTCGGCGTTCGCCATGGGCTACCTGGATAAGCAGACCCGTCACTGACGACCCCCTCCAGTGTTTCGCTCGCGCCGCCCGGCCGTTGTAAAACGGACGGGCGGCGGCGTTTCCGGCTTGCGTTGCCTGTCGCCTGGGCAAGACTTTCCTGTGATATCGGGCGGACGCCGGGAGCGGGCGTCCTTCGCATCGTCGGGGCCTGGCGGCCGGACGATGCCGGGAATCGGGCCGGCGCTGTCGGGACCGAGGCGGTTGGCGGAAAGCTGGAGGCTTCCGCTGCCTGCGCAACCTCGAGAGGTTCGCGATGAACATGCAGGATCTCGCCGGCCGGGTCCAGGCCGGACATATCGACGCCTTGCACCTGGTGTCGCTGGAGGGTGGCATCTATGTCCTGGAGGCGCAGATGGGCGGCCGCGCCTATCCGGTGGAGGACGATCTCGGCCAGCCGGTCAGCCTGCGCTCCGTGGAGCATGCGCGCCAGGTACTGCGCGGGCTGGACAGGGTTCCGGTGGAGTTGGTGTGCGCCGATGTCGATGACGAGATGTGTGGCCTCCTGGCCGAGTCGGGTTCGTTTATCGGCGGGCTGCCGCTGTCGATCCGCCAGGGTTGAGCACAAGCGGCTGCGCCGGTAGGGGGGAAGGGCCTTCTGTGCTAGGCTGGCCGCCCTTTTTCGACCCCACAGCGGAGCACCGCCATGAGCGAACTCAACCTGACCACTGACGAAGCCCGTGTCAGCTACGGCATCGGCCGTCAACTGGGCGACCAACTGCGCGAGAATCCGGTTCCAGGCATGACCCTGGACGCAGTCCTGGCCGGCCTGTCCGATGCGTTCGCAGGTATCGACAGCCGGGTTTCCGGCGAGGCGCTGTCGGCCAGCTTCCAGGTGATCCGCGAACGCATGCAGGCCGAAGCCCAGGCCAAGGCCGAAGCCGCCGCTGGCGAAGGCCGCGCCTACCTGGCCGAGAACGCCAAGCGCGAAGGCGTGACCGTGCTGCCGTCGGGCCTGCAGTTCGAGGTGCTGAGCACTGGCGAGGGCGCCAAGCCTTCCCGCGAGGATACCGTGCGCACCCACTACCACGGCACCCTGATCGACGGCACCGTATTCGACAGCTCCTACCAGCGCGGCCAGCCGGCCGAGTTCCCGGTGGGCGGCGTGATCGCCGGCTGGGTCGAAGCGCTGCAACTGATGAACGCCGGCTCCAAGTGGCGCCTGCACGTACCGAGCGAACTGGCCTATGGCGGCCAGGCCGTCGGCAGCATTCCCCCGCACAGCGTGCTGGTGTTCGACGTCGAACTGCTGGAAATCCTCTGAGGCGCATCGGCCCCAGGAAGGAGTGAAACGCCCCGTCGACGCATCGACGGGGCGTTTTTCATTGCGGCATCAGTAGCGGGCATCCAGCGGACGCTTGTCCTTCGGCCAGTCCTTGATCTTGTCCGGGAAGTCCGGGCGTGGCTGGTGCGAAAAGTACTCCGCGACGTCCACTGCGTCCTGGTCGCTGAGGCCGCCCTGGCCGAGCGGGAAGCGTTCCTGGAAGCCGATCGGCATGTTGTGCTTGACGAAGGCGGCAGCGGTGAAGGTCCGCGCCATGCCGGCGCCGATATTGAACGACTCGTCGCCCCACAGCGGTGGGAAGAGCATCTCGCCGGCGCTGTTCCTCAGCCCCTCGCCATTCTCGCCATGACACACCGCGCATTGTCGGGCGTAGACCTTGCGGCCGTTCTCCGGGTCGGGCTTCAGCGCCGGGTCGACCTTGCCGACGCCGCGGCCGGCGACCTTGTCCTGCGGCCGGGTGTTGTTCTTCATCCAGTCGAAGTAGGCCACCATCGCCTGCATGTCGGCAGAGTCCGGCGGCAGAGGCTTACCGTTCATCGAGCGCCGGAAGCAGCCGTTGATGCGCTCCTCCAGGCCGATGACCTTGCCCGCCCGGGGCGCGTAGCTGGGGAAGAACGCCGAGACGCCGACGAAGGGCGAGCCGTCGGCTACGGTTCCGGCGTTCAGGTGGCAACTGGTGCAGTTCAACTGGTTGCCGACGTTCGCCGGCAGCAGCTCGCGGGTCTCCAGGTGCAGGCGCATGCCGCGTACCACCTGTTCGGCGTTCGGCGCCGCGAGCATGTCCGCCAGGCGTGGAGAGACGAAGGTCGTGGCCGGGCCGTTGCCGGCCTCGATCTGCTGGCGCAGTTTCTTCACCTGGCCGGCATCGATCGACGAACCCTGGTTGCCCCAACTGCTGCGGACGAAGCTGAGGATTTCGGCGATTTCGCGGTCTTCCAGCTGGGCGAAGCCGGGCATGGTGTAGACCCGCGAGTGGGTTGCGGTCTCCGCGGTTTTCCAGCCGGTAAGGGTGATATGCAGTAGCGTGCTCGGGTTGGCCGAAGCGACCGTGGGGTTGCCGGCCAGCGGCGGGAACATACCCGGGACGCCGCTGCCGTCCTTGCGGTGGCAGTCGGAGCAGAACTGCGCGTAGCCGAGACCGCCCCGCGAGCTGTACAGGTCGACCGGTGCTGCCAGTGGGCGTTCGCTGTCGGGCATGGGCAGGTCGTCCTTGCCGGCCGGCAGGGACTTCAGGTAGCTGGCGATGGCCAGCAGATCGTCGTCGCTGAAGTGCTGGGTGCTGTGGTGGATGACATCGGTCATGCTGCCGGACACCGTGGCGAAGCGGTTCTGCCCGGTCTTCAGCAACTGCACGGTGTCCTCCACCGTCCACAGGTTGCGCAGGCTCAGCGCTTGCCATTGTTCGACGGTTTCGCCGGCGAGGTAGAGCTGCCCGGAACGACCGGCTTCGCTCATGGCTTTTTCCTGGAAGGCGATGCCGCGCGGAGTATGGCAGGCGCCGCAGTGGCCGAGCCCCTGTACCAGGTAGGCGCCGCGGTTGATCGCCGGGTCCGCGTCGCTGGAGGGCGTGAACGGCGCGTCGTCGAGGAACGCCCAGTTCCACAGCGACAGGCCCCAGCGCTGGTTGAACGGCCAGCTCATCGCGCTCGGCGTATTCGCCTGGGTGACGGGTTGCACGCCGTGCATCAGGTAGGCGTACAGCGCACGCATGTCTTCTTCGCTGATCTTGGCGTAGGACGGGTAGGGCATCGCCGGATAGAGATTCACTCCCTCGGCGGTCACCCCCTTGCGCATGGCGCGGTCGAACTCTTCGAAGCTGTAGCGGCCGATGCCGGTCTCCCGGTCGGGAGTGATGTTGGTCGAGTAGATGGTACCCATTGGCGTCTTCAGCTCCAGGCCGCCGGCCATCGGCGCACCCTGCGGGCCGGTATGGCAGGCGATGCAGTCGCCGAGCTGGGCCACGTAGCGGCCTTTTTCGATGAGCGCAGCGTCCGTGGTCGGTTCGCTGGCATGGAGCAGGGGAACGATGGAGCACAGCGCGCCGAGCAAGCCGAGGCGCGGGAAAGAAGCAGGCATTTCCTCATCCTTAGGCGTAGGCCTGGGGCGGTCCCCTCGGCCACGGTCCATTCTTTTTTTCGTTATGCGGCCGTCGACAGGACGACGGTCACGCCGCTGTTGTAACGGCTTTCAGGCGAGGTCGGCTTGATGTGGATCAGGCAGGAATCCCTATCGCGGCGAGGGGCTGCCGGCGTGCTCGGGCGAGGCGTTGCGGAAAGACCGGGACATGAGGAAAGTGACTCCGGGAAGGTCGTCCGTGACCTTCCCGGAACCGGCCGGAGGCGCCTTTGCCTCCGTTCGTGCGATCCGCCTCCCGGGCAGCGGCGCACGGATGACGCGTCCTGGCGTCATCGCAAAGGCTCAGCGCAGGGCGCGGGCGTAGCAGAAGAGGAACAGGTTGCGTACCAGCTCCTTGAGGATCAGCGGTTCGCTCGAGTTCAACTCGTGCAGGTCCAGGCCGCCCTGGTCACGCAGTTCGTCCAGCGCGTCTTCTTCCAGGACTGCGCAGATTTCCCCGGTTTCCCGGTGCAGGATCCGCAGGTAGGGGTGTGGCCGATCAAGCCAGGCATCGATCAAATAAGTCATGGCGCTCATCTCCGTGACAAGACTGTGAGATGAGAATAATTCTTATTATCGTAATAGCAAGTCTTGATCGTGCCTTTCGTCGCAAAACGAAAACGCCGCCGTGAAAACGGCGGCGTTCGTCACAAGTCGAGCCCGGTTCAGTGGGTACGGGCGACAGCGAATTCGCTGAGTTCGACCAGGGCGGAGCGGTATTCGTTGTCCGGCAGCGTATCCAGGCAGGCGATGGCGCGGGCGGCGTAGTCGCGGGCGAGGTTGGCGGTATAGTCCAGGGCGCCGGCTGCCTCGACGGCGGCACAGACGCTCTCCAGGTCCTGGCTGCCACCTTGCTGGATGGCTTTGCGTACCAGCGCGGCCTGTTCCTCGGTGCCGTCGCGCATGGTGACGATCAGCGGCAGGGTGGGCTTGCCTTCGGCGAGGTCGTCGCCGACGTTCTTGCCGAGGGTCGCGGCGTCGCCGCGGTAGTCGAGCAGGTCGTCCACCAGCTGGAAGGCGATTCCCAGGTAGTCGCCGAAGCGGCGCAGTGCCTCGGACTGTTCCTCGCCGGCCTGGCACAGCGCGGCGGCGCTGTGGGTCGAGGCCTCGAAAAGCATCGCGGTCTTGCCGCGGATCACTTCCATGTAGGTCTCTTCGGTAGTGCTGGCGTCGCGTACCTTGGACAATTGCAGCACTTCGCCCTCGGCGATCACCCGGGTGGCCTGGGATATGATGCGCATGACCGGCATGGAACCCAGCTCGACCATCATTTCGAAGGAGCGGGCATAAAGGAAGTCGCCTACCAGCACGCTCGGCGCGTTGCCCCACAGGGCATTGGCGGTGGAGCGGCCGCGGCGCAGGCCGGAGGCGTCGACGACGTCGTCGTGCAGCAGAGTGGAGGTGTGCAGGAATTCGATGGTGGCGGCCAGCAGGCAGAGGTCGTCGCCCTTGTAGCCCAGGGTCTTGCCGGCGAGCAGGACCAGCAGCGGACGCAGGCGCTTGCCGCCGGCGGAGATGATGTAGTCGCCGATCTTTTCCACCAGGGGAACGCGGGAGGTGAGTTGGCGACGGATGATCCCGTCGACGGCGGTGAAATCTTCCGCCACCACGCGGTAGAAGGCCTGGGGTTGCATCAGTGACAATAGCTCCACAAAGATTGCGCGGCATGCTAGGTGGCAGGGGGGGGACTGTCAAGGAAAGGCCCGTGGCACTTGCCTCGGCCTGGACCTTTCCGTACAATCGCGGGCCCTGAACTTCCTTGGCATACCCTGCCTTACGCAATTGCACGGGCGTCCGATCCGACCCCATGCAGCCATGCCGGCCGATTCCTACTTCTATAAAGCGTCGGGTGAGCAGGTTTAACGGAGATACACATGTACGCAGTGATTGTTACCGGTGGCAAGCAGCACAAAGTCACCGAAGGCGAATTCCTCAAGGTCGAGAAACTCGACGTCGCTACCGGCGAAGCGATCGATTTCGACCGCGTCCTGCTGGTTGCCAATGGCGAAGACGTGAAAATCGGCCTGCCGGTCGTCGAAGGTGCGAAGGTTACCGCTGAAGTGGTTTCCCACGGCCGTCACGACAAGGTCCGCATCATCAAGTTCCGCCGTCGTAAGCACCACATGAAGCGTCAGGGCCACCGCCAGTGGTTCACTGAAATCAAGATCACCGGCATTCAGGCCTAATTCCTTTCTGGAGGATATGACTCATGGCACACAAAAAAGCTGGCGGTTCTACCCGCAACGGCCGCGACTCAGAAAGTAAACGCCTTGGCGTGAAACTGTTCGGCGGCCAGGCTGTAAAGGCTGGCAACATCCTGGTTCGTCAGCGCGGCACCAAATTCCACGCCGGTTACGGCGTTGGCCTGGGCAAGGACCACACCCTGTTCGCGAAAGTGGACGGCGTGGTCAAGTTTGAGACCAAAGGCGCCTTTGGTCGCAAATACGTGAGCATCGTTGCTGCCTAAGCAATAGCTCGCTGAAAAAGCCCTGTCTCGCGACGGGGCTTTTTTGTTTCTGCGCCGGCTTCCGGCCATGCCCTGCTTTCGGGGCATCCTGTATCCTATGTTTTTTTCTGTTAACCCGCCCTCGTGGTGGGAGGCATATCCATGAAATTCGTCGATGAAGTATCAATCCACGTGAAAGCCGGTGACGGCGGCAATGGCCTCATGAGCTTTCGTCGCGAGAAGTTCATCGAAAAGGGCGGTCCCAACGGCGGCGACGGTGGCGACGGCGGTTCCATCTACCTGGAAGCCGACGTCAACCTGAACACCCTGGTCGACTATCGCTACACCCGCCGTTTCGATGCCCAGCGCGGCGAGAACGGCGGCAGCAAGGACTGCACCGGGGCCAAGGGCGACGACCTGATCCTGCCGGTGCCGGTCGGTACTACCGTGATCGACGCCAATACCCAGGAGATCATCGGCGACCTGACCGAGCCCGGTCAGCGGCTGATGGTCGCTCAGGGCGGCTGGCATGGCCTCGGTAACACCCGTTTCAAATCCAGTACCAATCGGGCGCCGCGCCAGACCACCCCGGGCAAGCCGGGTGAGGCGCGCGACCTCAAGCTGGAACTGAAGGTGCTGGCCGACGTCGGCCTGCTGGGACTGCCGAATGCCGGCAAGAGCACTTTCATCCGTGCAGTGTCCGCGGCCAAGCCGAAGGTGGCCGACTATCCGTTCACCACCCTGGTGCCGAACCTCGGCGTAGTCAGCGTCGGTCGCTACAAGAGCTTCGTGGTCGCCGACATTCCCGGCCTGATCGAAGGTGCCGCCGAAGGCGCCGGGCTGGGCATCCGCTTCCTCAAGCATCTGGCGCGGACCCGTATCCTCCTGCATCTGGTGGACATGGCGCCGCTGGACGAAAGCGATCCGGCAGATGCCGCCGAGGTCATCGTTCGCGAGCTGGGTCGCTTCAGTCCGGCGCTGACCGAGCGCGAGCGCTGGCTGGTGCTGAACAAGATGGACCAGATCCTCGATCCGGCCGAGCGCGAGGCGCGCAAGCAGGCGGTGATCGAGCGGTTGGGCTGGGAAGGCCCGGTCTATGTGATCTCCGCCCTGGAGCGCGATGGCACCGAGGCGCTCAGCCAGGACATCATGCGCTATCTTGACGAGCGTACCCTGCGCCTGGAAGAAGATCCGCAGTATGCCGAGGAACTGGCCGAACTCGACCGGCGTATCGAGGACGAGGCGCGGGCCCGTCTGCAGGCCCTGGACGATGCGCGCGCGCTGCGGCGTTCGGGTCTGAAGAACGCCGGTGCGGTGGATGACGATGATTTCGATGATGAGGAAGACGACGGCGACGGTCCGGAGATCTTCTACGTTCCCTGATGGCGTGATACCCCGCCGGGCGGGCCGGCGGGGCTGAAGAGTCGAAGCCTGGGCTTCTAAGGTTGAGGGTATGCGGGACAAGGTGACTGGCGCGCGGCGCTGGGTGGTGAAGATCGGTAGCGCCCTGCTGACGGCCGATGGCCGTGGGCTGGATCGCAATGCCATGGCCGTTTGGGTCGAGCAGATGGTGGCGCTGCATTGCGCCGGCATCGAGCTGGTGCTGGTGTCGTCCGGCGCCGTCGCCGCCGGTATGAGCCGCCTGGGCTGGGTGTCCCGACCTAGCGCGATGCACGAACTCCAGGCCGCCGCCTCGGTGGGACAGATGGGGTTGGTGCAGGCCTGGGAGTCCAGCTTCGCCCTGCATGGCCTGCAGACCGCCCAGGTGTTGCTGACCCATGACGACCTCTCCGACCGCAAGCGCTACCTGAACGCCCGCAGCACCCTGCGGACCCTGGTCGAGCTGGGCGTGGTCCCGGTGATCAACGAGAACGACACGGTGGTCACCGACGAGATCCGCTTCGGCGACAACGACACCCTGGCGGCACTGGTGGCCAACCTGGTCGAGGCCGACCTGCTGGTGATCCTTACCGATCGCGACGGTATGTTCGACGCCGATCCGCGCAACAATCCCGATGCCCAGCTGATCTACGAGGCGCGTGCCGACGATCCGCAGCTCGATGCGGTGGCTGGCGGCAGTGCCGGCGCCCTGGGGCGCGGCGGAATGCAGACCAAGCTGCGGGCGGCGCGCCTGGCGGCGCGTTCCGGCGGGCATACGGTGATCGTCGGCGGGCGTATCGAGCGTGTCCTCGATCGCCTGCGCGCCGGCGAACGCCTCGGCACCCTGTTGACCCCTGATCGCAGTCGCAAGGCGGCGCGCAAGCAGTGGCTGGCCGGCCACTTGCAGATGCGCGGCACCCTGGTGCTAGACGATGGGGCGGTGAAGGCGGTGAGCCAGGATCACAAGAGCCTGTTGCCGGTTGGGGTCAAGGCGGTCCAGGGCAGCTTCCGTCGCGGCGAGATGGTGGTCTGTGTGGACCAGGGCGGGCGCGAAGTGGCGCGCGGCCTGGTCAACTACAGTGCGCTGGAGGCGCAGAAGATCCTCGGTCAGCCGACGGATGCCATCGAGGCCTTGCTCGGTTACGTGGATGGGCCGGAGCTGGTGCATCGCGACAATCTGGTTCTGGTCTGAGGAGAGGGCGAATGCGCAAGCTCGCGGGGTTGCTGGGTGGTCTGCTGCTGTTGCCGGCGCTTGCCGGGGCGGAGGAGATCGGCGAGGTTTCCACGGTGTTCAAGTGGGTCGGGCCGAACGACAAGATTGTCGTCGAGGCTTTCGACGATCCCAAGGTGCAGGGCGTGACCTGCTATCTGTCGCGCGCCAAGACCGGTGGGGTCAAGGGCGGCCTGGGACTGGCGGAGGATCGCGCCGAGGCGTCGATCGCCTGTCGCCAGGTGGGGCCGATCCAGTTCAGTGGCGAACTCAAGGATGGCGAAGAGGTGTTCAAGCAGCGCACTTCGCTGGTGTTCAAAAGCATGCAGGTGGTGCGCTTCTTCGATCGCAAGCGCAATGCCTTGGTCTATCTGGTCTACAGCGACCGGGTGATCGAGGGCAGTCCGCAGAACGCGGTGACGGCGATTCCCCTCATGCCCTGGCCGACCGCTCGCTGAGGCGAGCGAGTCGCGGGCAATAAAAAACCGGCCATTGGCCGGTTTTTTATTCGAGCAAGGCGTGCCTTAGGCGGCAGCGGTGCTGAGGGCCTTGATGTGGCCGCTCAGACGGCTCTTGTGACGAGCAGCCTTGTTCTTGTGGATGATGCCTTTGTCAGCCATGCGGTCGATCACCGGTACAGCGGCGGTGAAGGCGGCCTGGGCTTTTTCCAGGTCCTTGGCGTCGATGGCTTTCACGACGTTCTTGATGTAGGTGCGCACCATGGAGCGCAGGCTGGCGTTGTGGCTGCGACGCTTCTCAGCCTGTTTGGCGCGTTTTTTGGCGGAAGGTGTGTTGGCCACCGTCGAGCTCCTCGAAAAAAACTGGGTAAATAGCGAACAAATTAAGGCCGCGAATAATGCCGTCGCCTCCAGGGGTTGTCAAGGGGCTGCGTATGCGGCCGGAAAGATCGGCGACGGATGTCGCCTGCTTTCTTGCGGGTGATTTATTCCGGCGCGCATTCTACACTCGGCGCGCCCTTGCGGACCGCCGTTCGGCGGCGAGGGCGTACTCGCGCGATGAACCGGCCCGGCCGGTCGCGGTCTTGGACAGGATCAATTTCGACATGCCGGCAGCCCGACATCCATGAATCTTCTCAAATCATTGGCGGCGGTGAGTTCCATCACCATGCTGTCGCGGGTCCTCGGTTTCGTCCGCGATACCATCCTGGCGCGGATCTTCGGTGCCGGCCTCGCCACCGACGCCTTTTTCGTCGCCTTCAAGCTGCCCAACCTGTTGCGGCGGATCTTCGCCGAAGGGGCGTTTTCCCAGGCTTTCGTGCCGATCCTGGCAGAGTACAAGAACCAGCAGGGCGAGGAGGCGACGCGGACCTTCATCGCTTACGTTTCCGGCTTGCTCACGCTGGTGCTGGCGCTGGTCACGGCGCTCGGCATCCTCGCTGCACCCTGGGTTATCTGGGTCACCGCGCCGGGCTTCGCCGATACCCCGGAAAAGTTCGCCCTGACCACCGACCTGCTGCGGGTGACCTTTCCTTATATATTGCTGATCTCGCTGTCGTCCCTGGCCGGCGCGATCCTCAACACCTGGAACCGCTTCTCGGTGCCGGCCTTCGTGCCGACCCTGCTGAACGTCGCAATGATCGGCTTCGCGCTGTTCCTCACGCCTTATTTCGATCCGCCGGTCATGGTGCTGGGCTGGGCGGTGCTGGCCGGCGGCCTGTTGCAGCTCCTCTATCAGCTGCCGCACCTGAGGAAGATCGGCATGCTCGTGCTGCCGCGCCTGAACCTCAGGGACAGCGGCGTCTGGCGGGTGATGAAGCTGATGCTGCCGGCGATCCTGGGGGTCTCGGTGAGCCAGATCTCGCTGATCATCAACACCATCTTCGCTTCGTTCCTGGCAGCCGGTTCGGTGTCCTGGATGTACTACGCCGACCGCCTGATGGAGCTGCCTTCCGGCGTATTGGGCGTGGCGCTGGGGACGATCCTCCTGCCGATGCTGGCGAAGACCTATTCGAACAAGGATCGCCATGAGTACTCGCGCCTGCTCGACTGGGGCCTGCGCCTGTGCTTCCTGCTGGTGCTGCCGTGTTCGCTGGCCCTGGCGATCCTCGCCGAACCTCTGACCGTCTCGCTGTTCCAGTACGGCAAGTTCACCACGGTGGACGCGGCGATGACCCAGCGCGCGCTGGTCGCTTACTCCGTCGGCCTGCTCGGCATCATCCTGGTCAAGGTTCTGGCGCCGGGCTTCTATGCCCAGCAGAACATCCGTACGCCAGTGAAGATCGCGCTCTTCACCCTGGTTTCCACCCAGCTGATGAACCTGGCCTTCATCGGCCCGCTTCAGCATGCCGGCCTGGCCCTGTCCATCGGCCTGGCGGCCTGCCTGAATGCCGGGCTGCTCTACTGGCAACTGCGCAAGCAGCGTCTGTACCTGCCGCAACCGGGCTGGGCGAAGTTCCTGGTCAAGCTGGTGGTCGCGGTGCTGGTGATGTCGGCGGTGCTGCTGGCCACGATGCACTGGCTGCCGGCCTGGGAGCAGGGCGCCATGCTGGAGCGATTCCTGCGCCTCGGCCTGCTGGTGGTTGCCGGTCTCCTGGCCTATTTCGGTATGCTCGCGCTGCTGGGTTTCCGCCTGCGCGACTTTTCCCGTCGGGCGGTGCTGTGAAGCGCGTCCGGGCTGGCGGCGGGATCATGCCGTTTTGCCTGTTGTCCGGCGCCCGGTACGCGTATAATCGACCACTTTCTGAGCAATAAGCGTGCTATGCAGCTGCTTCGCGGACTACACAACCTGCAGCCCCTGGCCGGGGGCTGCGTCGCCACCATCGGTAACTTCGACGGCGTCCACCTCGGGCACCAGGCTATCCTGGCGCGTCTGCGCGAGCGCTCGCTGGAGCTGGGCGTACCCAGCTGCGTGGTGATTTTCGAGCCGCAGCCGCGCGAGTTCTTCTCCCCCGATTCGGCGCCGGTGCGTCTGACCCGCCTGCGCGAGAAACTCGAGTTGCTGCGTGGGCAGGGCGTCGACGTGGTGCTCTGCCTGGCCTTCAACCGCCGCTTGCGCGAGCTGTCGGCAGCCGAGTTCGTCCGCCAGGTCCTGGTCGATGGACTGGCGGTGCGGCACCTTGAAGTGGGCGACGATTTCCGTTTCGGCTGCGACCGCTCCGGTGACTTCGCCTTCCTGGTGAACGCCAGTCGCGAGCAGGGGTTCACCGTCGAGGCGGCCGCCACCGTCGAACTGGACGGCGTGCGGGTGAGCAGCACGCGGGTCCGCCAGGCCCTGGCCGAGGGCGACCTGCATCTCGCCGGGCGCCTTCTGGGGCGTCCCTTCAGCCTGAGCGGACGGGTCCTGCATGGACAGAAACTCGGCCGGCAACTGGGCTCGCCCACGGCCAACATTCAACTGAAACGGCGCAAGGCGCCGTTGAACGGGGTCTACCTGGTCAGTACGCTGGTCGATGGTCAGCGTTGCCAGGGGGTGGCGAACATCGGCACCCGCCCTTCGGTGAACGGCGACGGCCGTCCCCATCTGGAAGTGCACCTGCTCGATTTCGCCGGCGATCTATACGGCCGGCATCTGCAGGTGACCTTCCACCAGAAGCTGCGCGACGAGCAGCGTTTTGCCTCCCTGGAGGCACTCAAGGCGGCGATTCTCGCGGATATCGCCGCCGCCCGGGCCTACTGGCTGGGCCAACCGCTTGATTGAAGAGATCCTGAACAGGCCCTGAGATGACCGACTACAAAGCGACGCTAAACCTTCCGGAAACCGCCTTCCCAATGAAAGCCGGCCTGCCCCAGCGCGAGCCGGAAACCCTGAAGTTCTGGAACGACATCGGTCTGTACCAGAAGCTGCGGGCCATTGGCGGCGACCGTCCGAAGTTCGTCCTGCACGATGGCCCTCCGTACGCCAACGGCAGCATTCACATCGGTCACGCGGTCAACAAGATTCTCAAGGACATCATTGTCCGCTCCAAGACCCTGGCGGGCTACGACGCGCCCTATGTGCCGGGCTGGGATTGCCACGGCCTGCCCATCGAGCACAAGGTCGAGACCACCCACGGCAAGAATCTTCCGGCGGACAAGACCCGCGAACTGTGCCGCGAATACGCAGCCGAGCAGATCGAAGGGCAGAAGGCCGACTTCATCCGCCTGGGCGTGCTCGGCGAGTGGGACAACCCCTACAAGACCATGAATTTCGCCAACGAGGCGAACGAAATCCGCGCCCTCGCGGAAATGGTCAAGCAGGACTTCGTGTTCAAGGGCCTGAAGCCGGTCAACTGGTGCTTCGACTGTGGTTCGGCGCTGGCCGAGGCTGAGGTCGAGTACGCCGACAAGAAGTCGCCGACCATCGACGTCGGCTTCCCGGTGGCGGATGCTGACAAGCTGGCCGCGGCCTTCGGCCTGGCGGCCCTGGACAAGCCGGCGCAGATCGTCATCTGGACCACCACGCCCTGGACCATCCCGGCCAACCAGGCGCTGAACGTGCATCCGGAGATCGACTACGCGCTGGTCGATGCCGGCGATCGCTACCTGGTGCTGGCCGAGGCCCTGGTCGAGTCCTGCCTGGCGCGCTACCAGCGCGAGGGCAAGGTGGTCGCCACCGCCAAGGGCGAGGCGCTGGAACTGATCAACTTCCGCCATCCGTTCTACGAGCGCCTGTCGCCGGTCTACCTGGCCGACTACGTGGCCCTCGATGCCGGCACCGGTATCGTCCACTCGTCGCCGGCCTACGGCGAAGACGACTTCTATACCTGCAAGCGCTACGGGATGAGCAACGACGACATCCTCAGCCCGGTGCAGAGCAACGGCGTCTACGTCGACTCGTTGCCGTTCTTCGGCGGCCAGTTCATCTGGAAGGCCAACCCCAACGTGGTGGCCAAGCTGGAAGAGGTCGGCAGCCTGCTGGCCCACGAAACCATCAATCACAGCTACATGCACTGCTGGCGGCACAAGACGCCGCTGATCTATCGCGCCACCGCGCAGTGGTTCGTCGGCATGGACAAGCAGCCCAGGCAGGGTGCTTCCCTGCGCGAGCGAGCGCTGGAAGCCATCACCCAGACCGAATTCGTCCCGGGCTGGGGCCAGGCGCGCCTGCACGGAATGATCGCCGGGCGTCCCGACTGGTGCATCTCGCGCCAGCGCAACTGGGGCGTACCGATCCCGTTCTTCCTGCACAAGGCCAGCGGCGAACTGCATCCACGCACCGTGGAGCTGATGGAAGAGGTCGCGCAGCGAGTCGAGAAGGAAGGCATCGAAGCCTGGTTCAAGCTCGACGCCGCCGAGTTGCTCGGCGAGGAGGCCGCGCAGTACGACAAGATCAACGACACCCTGGACGTCTGGTTCGACTCCGGCACCACCCACTGGCACGTGCTGCGTGGTTCCCACCGGATCGGCCATGCCAGCGGCCCGGTCGCCGATCTCTACCTGGAAGGTTCCGACCAGCACCGCGGCTGGTTCCACTCCTCGCTGCTGACCGGCTGCGCGATCGACAACCATGCGCCGTACCGCCAGTTGCTGACCCACGGTTTCACCGTCGACGAGTCCGGCCGCAAGATGTCCAAGTCACTGGGCAATACCGTGGTGCCGCAGACCGTCATCGATACCCTGGGCGCCGACATCCTGCGCCTGTGGGTAGCCTCGACCGATTACTCGGGCGAGATCGCGGTATCCCAGCAGATTCTCCAGCGCAGCGCCGATGCCTACCGGCGGATCCGCAATACCACGCGCTTCCTGCTGTCCAACCTGAACGGTTTCGATCCGGCCACGGATCTGCTGCCGCCCCAGGAAATGCTGGCCCTGGATCGCTGGGCGGTCGATCGTGCCCTGCTCTTGCAGCGCGAGATCGAAGAGGCGTACCGCGAGTACCGCTTCTGGAACGTCTATTCCAAGGTGCACAACTTCTGCGTACAGGAGCTGGGCGGGTTCTACCTGGACATCATCAAGGACCGCCAGTACACCACCGGCGCCAACAGCGTCGCCCGGCGCTCCTGCCAGACCGCACTGTTCCACATCGCCGAGGCCCTCGTACGCTGGATCGCCCCGATCCTGGCGTTCACCGCCGAGGAAGTCTGGAAGTTCCTGCCCGGCGAGCGCGCCGAGTCGGTAATGCTCGCCACCTGGTACGACGGCCTCAGCGAACTGCCGGCCGACGTGACGCTGAATCGCCAGTACTGGGAGCAGGTCATGGCGGTGAAGGCCGCGGTCAACAAGGAGCTGGAGAACCAGCGCGCGGCCAAGGCCGTGGGCGGCAACCTGCAGGCCGAAGTCACCCTGTATGCGGAAGACGCGCTGCAGGCCCAATTGGCCAAGCTGGGCAACGAGCTACGCTTCGTCCTGATCACCTCGACCGCGACCCTGGCGCCGCTGTCGGCGGCTCCGGCCGACGCGGTGGACAGCGAAGTCGCCGGCCTCAAGCTGAAAGTGGTCAAGTCGACCCACGCCAAGTGCGGTCGTTGCTGGCACCATCGCGAGGACGTCGGTCAGCACGCTGCGCATCCTGACCTGTGTGGTCGCTGCATCGAGAACATCGAAGGCAGCGGCGAGGTTCGCCACTATGCCTGAGGTCGATCGTTTCGGGCGCTTGCCCTGGCTGTGGATCACCGTGCTGGTGTTCGTCCTCGACCAGCTCAGCAAGGCGTTCTTCCAGGCCGAACTGAGCATGTACCAGCAGATCGTGGTGATCCCCGATTTGTTCAGTTGGACCCTGGCCTACAACACCGGTGCTGCCTTCAGCTTCCTGGCCGACAGCTCGGGCTGGCAGCGCTGGCTGTTCGCCCTGATCGCCATCGTCGTCAGCGCGATCCTGGTGGTCTGGCTGAAACGCCTGAAGAAGGGCGAGACCTGGTTGGCCATCGCCCTGGCGCTGGTGCTCGGTGGCGCCCTGGGCAACCTCTACGACCGCATGGTCCTTGGCCACGTGGTGGACTTCATCCTGGTGCACTGGCAGAACCGCTGGTACTTCCCGGCGTTCAACCTGGCCGATAGCGCCATCACCGTCGGCGCCGTCATGCTGGCGCTCGACATGTTCAGATCGAAGAAATCCGGAGAAGCCGCCCATGGCTGAGTCGACCCGCATTGGCCAGGAGAGCCGCGTCACCCTGCATTTCGCCCTCAAGCTGGAGGACGGCAACGTCGTCGACAGCACCTTCGACAAGCAGCCGGCCTCGTTCAAGGTCGGCGACGGCAACCTGCTGCCGGGCTTCGAACAGGCGCTGTTCGGCTTGAAGACCGGCGACAAGCGGACCCTGACCATTCTTCCCGAGCAGGGTTTCGGCCAGCCGAATCCGCAGAACGTGCAGATCATGCCGCGCGACCAGTTCCAGGACATGGAGCTGGCCGAGGGCCTGCTGGTGATCTTCAACGACGCGGCCAAGACCGAACTGCCGGGCGTGGTCAAGGCGTTCGATGAGCAGCAGGTGACCGTCGACTTCAATCATCCGCTGGCCGGCAAGACCCTGGCCTTCGAAGTCGAGATCATCGACGTCCAGCCGGCCTGAACCGTCGGTCGCTGCGCCCTTCCCAAGCGGGGAGGGCGGTAGCAAGGTTCATTCGTCCAATCACCGCGTCGCCCACGAGACCGCCATGCAAATCAAACTCGCCAATCCCCGCGGCTTCTGCGCCGGCGTGGATCGCGCCATCGAGATCGTCAACCGTGCCCTCGATGTCTTCGGCCCGCCGATCTACGTGCGTCACGAGGTGGTGCACAACAAGTTCGTCGTGGACAACCTGCGCCAGCGCGGCGCCATCTTCGTCGAGGAACTCGATCAGGTGCCGGACAACGTCATCGTCATCTTCAGCGCCCACGGCGTTTCCCAGGCGGTCCGCAAGGAAGCCGAGGGGCGCGGCCTGAAGGTTTTCGACGCGACCTGCCCGCTGGTGACCAAGGTGCACATGGAAGTGGTGCGCTACAGCCGCGACGGCCACGAATGCGTGCTGATCGGGCATGAAGGGCACCCCGAGGTGGAAGGCACCATGGGCCAGTACGATGCCAGCAACGGCGGTGCCATCTACCTGGTGGAGGACGAGGCCGACGTCGCCGCGCTGGAGGTGCGCAAGCCCGAAGCCCTGCACTACGTGACCCAGACCACCCTGTCGATGGACGACACCTCGAAGGTCATCGATGCCCTGCGCGCCAAGTTCCCGCAGATCCAGGGGCCGCGCAAGAACGACATCTGCTATGCCACCCAGAACCGCCAGGATGCCGTGAAGGAACTGGCTGACCAGTGCGACATGGTCCTGGTGGTGGGCAGCCCCAACAGTTCCAACTCCAACCGCCTGCGCGAACTCGCCGAGCGGATGGGCACGCCGGCCTACCTGATCGACGGTGCCGAGGACATGCAACGCGGCTGGTTCGACGGTGTGCGTCGCATCGGAATCACCGCAGGCGCTTCCGCGCCGGAAGTGCTGGTGCGCGGCGTGATCGCCCAGCTACGCGAGTGGGGGGCGTCGGAGGAACAGGAACTGGACGGGCGAGAGGAGAACATTACCTTCTCGATGCCCAAGGAACTGCGGGTCAAGGCTTTGTGAACCGTGCGCAATGAATGAAAGAGCCCCTCTCGTAGAGGGGCTCTTTCGTTTCAGCGCCAGCAGTCGTTGACGGTGCTGTTGTTGCCGGTCTTGCCGGCTGCGCCGCGTTCGCCGAGCTGATTGAGGGTCAGCTTGCCGCAGGTCTTGTCGCGGGTCTGCGAGTTGATCGGCGTGGCGGTCAGGGTATAGGTGGTGCTGGTGGGCGTCGCTATGGTGAGGTTGTACAGGTTGTTCGGCGAGTTGGCCGAACTCATGCCCAGCTTGGCCACGTCCTTGGTGTAGCCGACCCCGGGGTTCTGCGAGTAGTAGCGTTCCTGGCGCGCGGCCGCGTCCGAGAGCAGCGCCTGGCCCTCGGTGCGGTTGGAGCGGATCACGTAGTTCTGGTAGCTGGGAATGGCGATGCCGAGGAGGATGCCGATCACCGCCACTACCACCACCATTTCCAGCAACGTGAAGCCCTTCTGTCTTGTCCTCATCGGGGCTGCTCCTCCCCGTCCTGGCGGGGCTGTTCTTTCTCGATCATCTCGGCCAGCTCCTGTTCGCTCATCTGTTTGTGAATGTAGATATCGGTGATGGTGGACCACGGCTGGCTGACGGTGCCAGAGTAGGACACCACGGAGCCCGGCTTGACCTGGAACAGGCTGGGCATGCCGTTCCTGACGGTGCTGTTGGGAAGGCGGTAGAGCCGGTGGTCGATGTCCACCAGGTTCTTCTCGACCTGGACTTCGAAGACCACGCCGGCGCCTTCGAAGGTCTGGGGTTCTTCGGCCCAGCAGTGACCGGGGACGGCCAGGGCCAGCAGCAGGGACAGCGCTTTCATATCAGTTCTTTCCTTCGATGGGGCGCCAGTTCTGGCGGCCACGGGTGTTCGGTCCGGGGTTCACGGTCAGGCATTCGCCCGAGGAGCAGACTTCCGGATTGCCCTGTTCGTTGGTGCTCAGCGTCAAGCCTCCCAGGCCTTTCTGCTCGGTGCCGGATACCGCGACGTTCTGCTTGTTGTAGCTGTAGTCGGATTTCGAGTCCACGACGCCCTGGCGTGCCAGGTCGAACACGGTGAAGCTGGTGCGACCGCCGGTATAGGGATCGAGGCCATAGGTCCAGTTGCTGGCGCCGTCGGCACAGGGGTCATCGTTCGGGGTGATGGTTTGCAGCAGCACCACCTGGCCGATGGCGATCATGTCCTCGATCAGCATCTCGCCCTTCAGGGTGCCGTTGACCATGAAGTCCAGATACCAGCCGGACTGCTTGGTGCTGCCGTCATTGTTCAGCCAGTTGACCGGGTTCTGACTGGCGATGCGAATGGTGCGAGCGGTCGAGGCGAAGGTCGAGTCGGCCTGCAGGTCAAGGGTCTGTTGCTGCAGGTTGCCGCGCGTCAGTCGGGGTGTGCTGCCCGCGGCTTCGCCCTTGGTCTGCTGGTCCCAGATGCCGTAGAGCGTCTGGGCGCGGCTGGTATCGGCCCGGGCGTCGCTGTTCTCGAAGTACTTGCCGGTGCCGAAGATCACGATGTAGCCCTTGCGTGTCGGATGGCGAACCAGTGAGGGCGCGGCGGTGATCGCTTGCGCCGCGCCAGCGGAGTCGACCGCCGAATAGAGCGGCTGGCCACCGAAAGACACCTTGAAGCTCGAGGCCACCGCCGGGCCGTCGTTGGCTCGGCTGAACGGATCGTCCTGGTTGACCTTGCCGGCGATCAGGTCGAAGCGCCAGAGGTTGCCTTGCAGGTCGCCGGCGTAGGCGTAGTCGGCTACGCCGTCGCTGTTGTTGTCTGCCAGGCGAGGGCTGGATAGACCGTTAGGTACGCCGGTCCTGCCGGTGACTTCCAGTTTGCGGGTGATGGCCCCGGTCTCCAGATCGATGATCAGCAGCGCGGCCTTGTCGTTCAGGCTGGAATAACCGTTTCCGGTAACCACGGCCCACTTGCCGTTGTGCAGCCGGGCGACCGTGGGTTTGGGGAAGCTGTAGCCCAGGTCGGGCTCCTGGTCCACGCCGATTTCCCAGAGCAGCTTGATGTTGGCGGGGTCGGTCACGTCGAGGGCGAACAGGCCCTTGCCGCCGGCACGCAGGCTGCCGATCAGCACGGTATGCCAGGCGCCGCCGAAGAAGGCGTCGGCGACCACCGGCGAGCCGTCGACGTAGAACTGGTGGGCGCCGCCCTGGTAGCCGCGGGCGGTCAACTTGTGGAGCTTCTCGAAGACCGCGCTTGGGATGAAGGCGAAGGTCTCGTTACCGTCGGTATCGAAACCGTGCAGCATGCCGTCGTTGGCGCCGACGTATACCCGCGGGGCACGGGTTTTCTGTGCTTCTGCGAACGTGGAGTAGTTGCCGCTGGGCTCGATCGGCTGGGCCAGGTAGGTCAGGTACTGGGCCTTGCCGACCGTCGCCGGCGAAGAGTTGATGATATCGCCGAGGATCGAGTTGCGGGTGCGGAAGTTGTCGCTGTTCTCCTTGCTGCGATCGCCGCGCAGGAAGGCCACGCGGTCCTGGCCCTTGGTGTCGGCGACATCGTTGCGGTCCGGATCGCGGTTCAACTGCCGCTTCTGGTCGGCGCTGAGGCTGCCCCAGGTGAACTCCTTGAGGCCCGAGGTACCGGATCCGGCCATCATGATCTTGCGGCCAGCTCCACCGTTGGGCATCGCGTCGAGGATGCTCTGCGCGCTCCACAGCTTGGTCTGCACGGTGGCCTTGTCCTGGGTGGTCAGGCTGTAGCGGGTCAGGTCGCCAGCCCAGTTCTTGTCGCTGGCGAAGCTGGTCTGGTAGGCGAAGCGGGTCAGCTTGTCGCCAGTGTCGTCTTCCTGCAGGGACGAGCTGATGGCGGGGCGGGATGCCGGCAGGTCCTTGCCCGAAATTCGGTTGAGGATGTCCTGGAAGGCCGCGACCAGTTGGTCCGGCGAGTCGGCGCTGAAGAACTCGCCCCGGGAGTTCACTGCGGCGTGCCACAGGTCATAGACGTTGTTGCTATGGTTATTCGAAGCGTTCGGCCAGTTGAGGCGCCCGGCGGCGATTTCGTCATAGCCGCCGGAGTAGGTGGAACCCTCCCACTTCGGGCTGGTGAGGCTGGTGGTCAGGCCCAGGCCCAGGGTGTAGGTCACCATGTGTTGCCAGGTCGCCGGGTCGTTGCGCGGATTCCAGTATTCCGCCGAGGGATTGGCCTGGTCCGGGTAGGGAATGTACGGCTTGATATTGTCGTCGATATCCGGCCGGGCATCGGTGGCCCAGTAATGGAAGGCCTGGTCGGCCAGGGTATTGGACGCAGCATCCCTGTAAGGCGTCTGGCTGCTGTAGCTCTTGCCATCGGGGAGGCTACGACTCGTGCTGTCGGCATTGCCTACGCTGGCCGAGTCGTTGTTCCAGAGACCATCGGTCATCAGAATGTGATAGCTGCCACGGCAGCTGTATTCCGGCGAGGCCTGGGTACCAGGTCGATAGGCATAGGGGCCGTTGACGCCTGTCTTCTTGAGAAACTCCCCTGCTCGAGTCATGGCCTGACGCAGCGGAGTACCACCTCCGACCGACAGGTTCTCCAGCCAGTTGAAGAAGTTCACCCGATGCTGCCCGGTGAAGTCTCTCAGGTAGTTGTTGTAACAGTTACTGGAGCCACTGCCGATCAGGCACGAGGAACTGTTCAGTAGTTGCCAACTGATCCGGGCGTTTTCAGGCAGGCTGTAGAACGCCAGGTTAGCGGCGGTCTGGGTGGCCAGGGCGCGGGTACGATAGAAGGAGTACCAGTTGGCGAAGTTCTGCTGCTGGGCCGCGCCGCTGATTTCCACACGGGTGTAGCAACTCGAAGTGGTGAGGCTGCAACCGCGGCCCCCGCTGTATTGGTAGTAGAAGGCAGGAGCCCCGTACCAGTCGATGCTGGACTCGGTGCCTGCTCCCGATCCGCCCTGGTACTGCACCGTTGGCCTGTAGTCACGGGAAAGGTTTACCCGGCCTTCCTGAGTGAAACCGTTGCGCCATGCCGCGGTGAAGCTGGGCTTGGAATAGTCCTGCACCTGGATCTGGCCATTGGAAAGGGTCACCTTTTTCGGCAGCTTGTACTGGGTATTCGGATCGAAGTACATCGGGTTGTAGCTGTTCGACGCGAAATAGACGTTGTTGCGGCTGTTGACCAGGCTATCCGGTGCATAGGCATAAGCCATACTGCCCGAGTCGTCGAGCGTCACCAGCATGTTCGGGGCGACGCCCTGGATCAGCATCAGCGGCTGCTGGCTGACCGACAGGGCGGCGGCGTGGGTGGTCTGGGCGGAGAGCAGGACGGCGCCGCTGAGCGCGGCTGCCAGCGAGGTCTTGCCGATCTGGTGGAGTGCCGATTTCATGCGAGGCTCGATCAGTTGGTGTAGAGACGGGCGAGAACGGTCTGCAGGACGGTTTCGCTGTTGGTCTGGTTGCGCGCGACGCTATTGGTCTCGTAGTAGAAGGTGCCGATGCCGCGCATCAGGTTGCCGTATTCGGGGCTTTCCGCTTCGTTGACCTGGCCGCCCGAGGGAATAGGCAGGTTGTTCCACTGCACGCTGTAGAGCGTGCCCGCGGTGGTCGCGCTGGTGATGTCGCTGCCGCGGTAACTCATCCAGGTATTGGCGATGCCCTTCAGCACGCCGACCGGATTCTGGTGGGTGTCCGCCAGCTTCAGGTTCAGCGCGGCGAGGTCCAGCAGGCAGGGGCGGGCCACGTTGTCGGCCCTACAACCGGTGCCGGGCTCCGGCGGACGCAGGGTGTTGACGAAGCGCCGCTCGCCTTCGCGGAGTCCGGACTCGGCGGCGTTCTGCAAGCGAGTCTGTTCGATGACGTTGCCGGTGATGCGGCTTTCCAGTACCACTTCGCGCATGCTCGAGACCGCCAGCAGGGTGACGATCACCAGGATCGCCAGGGCGATGACCAGCGTGGCGCCGCGCTGTTGTGCAGGGAAGTTGTTCATGGCACGAGATTCCTGAGTGTCTGGCTGCCCTTGGCGATCTGGTAGAGGCGGTCCTTGTCGTTGCCTTGCAGGCTGGTCTTGGACGAGGGGTAGAGCGTGATCCAGTCGTCCAGGGTCTTGCTGTCGCCCTGGCGCAGGTTCTTGTCGCTGGCCATCAGCGCGGAGTAGCGCAGGGCACGCACCGGACGGTCGGCGATGTTGGCTTGTTCGACGAAGCTTTCCACTTCGCGTTTGCCGGCCATGGTCGGGCCGACGCCGTACTCGAGCTTGAAGTCGACCAGGCCGCTGACGATCTCCTGGCCTTTTTCCTTGATTGTCTGCGCGGAGCAGGCGAGGCTGCCGGGGACATCGGCGGTCGCGGGAACGAACAGAACGCGTGCGGTGATGGCCTGGGCGGTAGCGAATGGATCGCTGGGGGTGGTGATCGAGTTGCCTTCGCAGTCGTAGGCTTCGCCTGGCGCCGGTTGATAGCGGTAGCAGAATCCGCTCTGGCCGGCCTTGACCACGGCGGGCACCAGGGTCGAGCCGGCTTTGAATGCCTCGCAATAGGCGTTTTTCTGCTGCGCCGGGAAGGCAAACTCGTTGGGGTCGTCCGCACGTCGACGGAAACCCACCTTGGCCAGTTGCTGGTCCAGGAACATCATGGCGAAGCGTCCGTTTTCCTGGTTGCCTGCCTGGCCTTGCTGGAACAGGTAGTTGCGCTTGTTGTCCAGGTAGATCTGGGTAATCCCGAGAATCAGGAAGCTGCTGATGGCGAGGGCCACCAGTAGTTCGATCATGGACAGGCCCGATTGCCGTCGGGAGCGGTTGTTCATGCTCATGGCTCGACCCTGAGGGTGTAGTAGCAGAGGGAGGTGTCGGCGCTGCTGTCGGCGGCGTTGACGCAGGCGCCTTGCTTGCCGCGCCAGGCCAGGCGGATTTCCAGCATGGAGCCCTTGCCGTCGCAGTCGCCCGGCTTCGAGCTGCGGCAGATGTAGTAGTCGCTCTTCAGCAGGTCGCCAGCGCCTGGCAGTTCGTTCTTCACCTGTTCCGCCCAGCATCCCAGGCGGTCCTTGATCGCGTCGGGCAATGGCGTGCAGGAGGACGGCGCGGTGGGGAACGCCGACCCCTTGGCCTTGAAGAAGTCGGATTGCGTGGCCATCTGGTCCTTGACGTCGTACAGCGCCTTCGGGCTCGCCCGCATGCTTTCCAGCAGGTTGCTGCCGAGCATGGCTGCCTTGTTGCGCTCGACCGAGTCGGCGGTGTACTGGATGGTCTTGCCCTGCATGGCGATCATGCCCAGCACGCCGATGCTGATCAGCAGCAGGGCGACCAGCACTTCGATCATGCTGAAGCCGGATTGGTACAGCGGCTTGTGCCGCGATTTCAATAGCATGACTGAGGCGCCTTGGAGGAAGGTTCGAGTTGGATCCGGCCGGCCTGGCTGATGCTCAGCACGCGGCCGCCGTCGGTCTTGCCGTTCTGGCAGATGGCGAAGGTTCGTTCCGTTGGCGGTACGAGGGTACCGTTGGCCGTGAAGGTCAGATGTTCCACGGCGCTCTTTTCCTTCGCTGTCAGCGTGGCGGCACGGAAGCCGTCGTGTTTGCGCAGGGGCGCGGCGATCGAGCCGGAGGCCAGGACACCTATGCTCAGGCCCTTGCCCCAGTCCTTGTCCTTCAGCGCCTGGATGCTGATCGCGCGCCTCTGGGACACGGCTTCGCTGCGAGCGTACTGCAGCATCGCATTGAGTTCCTCGGCGGCGCTCTGCAGTTCGTTGCGTTCTGTCAGCTGCTTGAAGCTCGGAATGGCGAAGCTCGCCATGATGGCCAGCAGGACGACGATGATCAGCAACTCGATCAGGGTGAAGCCGGTCGAGTTGGAACGATATGACATGCGGTTGCTCCAGGGGGTCTACGCCTGGAAAGCATGCCAAACGGGCCTGGGAGCGTCTTGCGGTCGTTGACGGTCGGCCCGTGGGGCAGGACAACTGGTCCATGATCATCCGGAAGTGCTGCATAGCTCACGTTTCTCCCGGTTCTCCCTGGCGCTCGCGGTACGGAGCCGGCCCTGCCGGTTGAGGATCAGTTGCCAGGCAACGGTATGCCTTCCGCAGAGCAGAAACCGCCCGTTGTGAATGTTGAGCTGGCCGCTGGGGAGGAACCTGAGGTGGTTCGAACGGTTCCAGCGGAGCCTTTCCTTCTTTGCAAGCGCGCGTCCCACGAGAAGCCGTTCCCCACCGTCTTCCGCAAGCAGCCAGCCCTCTCCCCAGTCGCTGCCGCAGTGACGGCCATCGGTCGACGGACAGAGCGTCACCGCGCGCTGGTAGGCGACGGCATGCGCTCTGCCCAGCTGGATGCTCGCACTCAGTTCGTGCAACACGCTTCGCTGGCGATTGCCGTCCAGCCAGGCTGCCATCCCGGGCAGCGCGAGGCTTCCCAGTATCCCCAGCAGAGCCAGCGCAAACAGCAGCTCGGTGAGCGTGAACGCTCTCTGCGACCTTTCGACCATGGCAGGCGGTCCTTTTGCTCGTATCATTCCGCGATGGTCGTATCTCGCCGGACTTTCCCCGTTGCCTCAATCAGCAGCGGGATGAGGCGTATGACCGACTTTTCTGCAACCCCTGTGTGATCGTGGAGGCCCTGGTGTCGGAAAGAGTTGTGGTAGTGGGCGCTGGCGTCATCGGCCTGTTGACCGCCCGGGAGCTGGCGCTTGCCGGACTGCGGGTGACCCTGGTGGAGCGGGGCGAGAGTGGGCGTGAGGCATCCTGGGCGGGAGGCGGGATCGTCTCGCCGCTCTATCCGTGGCGTTACAGCCCGGCGGTGACCGCCCTGGCGCACTGGTCGCAGGACTTCTACCCGGCCCTGGGGCAGCGTTTGCTCGACGAGACCGGGCTCGATCCCGAGGTCCATACCGTTGGCCTGTACTGGCTGGACCTGGACGACCAGACCGAGGCACTGCAGTGGGCACGCAACCACACCCGGCCGTTGAAGGAAGTGCCGATCGAGGAGGCCTACGCGGCGGTGCCCGGGCTGGGCGCAGGCTTCCAGCGGGCGGTCTACATGTCGGGCGTGGCCAATGTGCGCAATCCTCGCCTGGCGCGCTCATTGCGGGCATCCCTGCAACAATTCGCCAATCTCGAGTTGCATGAACAGACGGAGGTGCGCGGCTGGTTGCGCGACGGCGATCGAGTGGTCGGCGTGGCGACCTCGCGTGGCGAGATCCGTGGCGACAAGGTGCTGCTGGCGGCGGGCGCCTGGAGCGGCGAGTTGTTGAAGCCGCTTGGCCTGGAACTGCCCGTGGTGCCGGTGAAAGGGCAGATGATCCTCTACAAGTGCGCGGCGGATTTCCTGCCGCGCATGGTGCTGGCCAAGGGGCGCTACGCGATTCCGCGGCGCGACGGCCACATCCTGATTGGCAGCACCTTGGAACATTCGGGCTTCGACAAGACGCCGACCGACGAGGCGCTGGAAAGCCTCAGGGCGTCTGCGGCAGAACTGTTGCCGGACCTGGCGGACATGCAGCCGGTGGCCCACTGGGCAGGGTTGCGCCCGGGCTCTCCCGAAGGCATCCCCTATATCGGTCCGGTGCCTGGCTTCGACGGGCTCTGGCTGAATACCGGGCACTACCGCAACGGGCTGGTCCTGGCGCCGGCGTCGTGCCGTCTGCTGGCGGATCTCATGAGCGGGCGGGAACCGATCATCGACCCGGCCCCCTACGCCCCGGCTGGTCGCCTCTGAGGAGCGAAAACCAAAAGGCCTGTCTTCGGACAGGCCTTTTCATTTTCAGTCGATGCCCAGCTTTTTCAGGCGATAGCGCATCGAGCGGAACGTCAGGCCCAGGCGCTGGGCCGCGGCGGTGCGGTTCCAGCGGGTCTCCTCGAGCGCCTGCATGATCAGCTTGCGTTCGATGTCTTCCAGGTAGTCCTCGAGGTTGTCGATTTCGCTCAGGCTCGCCGCGCCTTCCTGGCTGGCACCCGGCGCATCGGCCAGGCGCAGGTCGTGAGGCTGGATCTGGTCGTCTTCGCACAGGGTGTAGGCGCGCTCCAGCATGTTTTCCAGCTCGCGGACGTTGCCCGGGAAGCGGTAGTTCTTCAGCTTTTCCTGTGCGTCGCCGGTCAGCCTGGCGGCCGGCAGGCCGGTGTCGCCGGCCAGGCGCTTGAGGATGCGTTCGGCGAGCAGCGGGATGTCCTCGCGGCGTTCGCGCAGCGGCGGTACGCGCAGCTCGATGACGTTGAGGCGGTAGTAGAGGTCCTGGCGGAAGCGCCCGGCGCCGACTTCGGCGGCGAGGTCCTTGTGGGTGGCGCAGAGGATGCGCACGTCGACGGCGACCTCCTGCTGGCCGCCGACCGCGCGCACGGCCTTTTCCTGGATCGCCCGGAGCAGTTTGACCTGCATGGCCATCGGCAGGTCGGCGACTTCGTCGAGGAACAGGGTGCCGCCGCTGGCGGCCTGGAACAGGCCCTGCTTGTCTTCGATAGCGCCAGTGAAGCTGCCTTTCTTGTGGCCGAAGAACTCGCTTTCCATCAGCTCGGAGGGAATCGCGCCGCAGTTCACCGGCACGAACGGCCGCTCGATACGTGGGCCCTGCTCGTGGATCAGGCGCGCCACCAGTTCCTTGCCGCTGCCGGACTCGCCACTGATGTAGACCGGCGCCTGGCTGCGCGCCAGCTTGCCGATCTGGTTGCGCAGGGCGCGCATCGGCGGCGACTCGCCGAGCAGGCGGTTGTCCACCGGCGCTTCCTCGGCTTCCGGGTTGCGCAAGCGCAGGGCGGTTGCCACCAGCTCCCGCAAGCGACCGAGGTCGACCGGTTTGGTGAGGAAGTCGAAGGCACCGGCCTTGAGCGCCTGGATCGCGGTATCCAGGCTGCCGTACGCGGTGATCATGGCCACCGGGGTCTGTGGATGGCGCTGCTGGATGTACTGGACCAGATCGAGGCCGCTGCCGTCCGGCAGGCGCATGTCGGTGAGGCACAGGTCGAACGGCTCGCGGGCCAGCAACTCGCGGGCTTCCTTGACGTTGCGGGCGCTGCGGGTGTCCAGTTTCATGCGGCCGAGAGTGATTTCCAGCAGTTCGCGGATATCCGGTTCATCGTCGACGATCAGGGCTTTTTGTCGGCTCATGCGTGCGGCTTCCGTCAGCTGAGTTTGCGCGGGTGGGCGAAGGTGATGCGGAAGCAGCCGCCGCCTTCCTCGCGATTGCGGTAGTCGATCCGTGCCTGGTTGCTCTCGCAGAGTTCGCGGGAGAGATAGAGGCCCAGGCCGGTGCCTTTGCTTTCTGTAGTAAAGAAGGGTTCGAACAGGTTGTTCAATTTGTCCGTCGGTACGCCGGGACCGTCGTCGATGACTTCCAGCACCGGCAGGTCGCTCTCCGGGTCGCGCGCGAGGCTCAGCCAGACCTGGCCGCGCCCGTGCGCCTGGGCGCTGTAGCGAAGACCGTTCTGCACCAGGTTGCTCAGCACCTGGTTCAACTGGTGTGGGTCCATGCGGGTCTGGATGTCGCCGGCACCGAGCTGCAGGTGCAGTTCGCTGTCGTTGCGCAGCCTGCCGGGATATTCGTCGACGAACCGCTGAAGCCACTCCTTCAGGTCGAGCTGCTGCGGTTCGGCCTGGCGGCGACGGGAGAGCTGCAGGACGTTCTCGATGACCAGGTTCATCCGCTTCGACTGGTCCTGGATGATCTGCGTCAGCCGTCGGTCCGGGGCATCCAGTTCCTCTGACTCCTGCAGCAGTTGGGCGGCGTGGCTGATCGCGCCCAGCGGGTTGCGGATCTCATGGGCGATGCCGGCGGTCAGGCGGCCGAGACCGGCCAGCTTCATCTGCTGCGCCTGCTGGGCGATCTGCGAAATGTCTTCGAGGAAGATCAGCACGTGCTGGTCGTCTTCGCGGTTGAGGCTGATAAAGCTGGGTTGCACCGTCGGGCCGTCCGGCACCACCTTGAGCGTCGGCGGACGGAGGCTGGGATTCAGGCGCCATTGCTTCATGCAGTGCATCAGCATCGGGCTGTGGCGGCCGAGGCTGGCGCCCTGCACGTCGTCCTGCCTGAGCAGGCCGAGGGCGGCCTGGTTGGCGAGGAGGATGGCCTGACGGCTATCGACCACGAGGATGCCGGTGCGCATGCGCTGCAGGATCAATGCGTTGAGTTCCTCCAGGTTGGCGACCGTCTCGGCGCGTTCTTCGGCCAGCGTTTCGGTCTGCTCCTGGCGCCGCACCAGGGCCTGGATCACCAGCGCGGCGGCGAAGCACAGGGTGCCGAGGCCGCCGGCCTGGACGTAGTGGTTGGTGGCGTCCGGACTGCTCAGGCTGAGGAAGAAGGTCAGGTAGAGCAGGCCGAGGCTGGCCGCCGCCGCGATGACCAGGCCGATGCGCCCGCGCAGCAGGATGTTGGCAATGGCCACCGCCACCACCAGCAGGCTGCCGATGCCGCTGGGCACGCCGCCACCTGCGTAGAACAGGCCGCAAAGCATCAGCACGTCGGTGAGCGCGAGGATGAAGATCGGCAGCAATTGCCGCGACGGCGGTAGGAACAGCGCGACCAGGATGTTGAAGACCAGGTAGCACCAACTGCCGACATGGAACAGTTCAGGGTGGACGAGCTTGAGGACCTGATCTTCCAGTTCGCTGGAGATCAGCAGGACCAGTACCAGGCCGATGGTCAGGCGGTACAGGTGGTACAGACGGAGGATGCGTTGCCCCTGCTCCTCGCTCAGCCGTAGCCGTTCAGCGCGCACGGTCGCCCTGGTCCTGGCGCAGGTGCGCCTGGCTGCAATACCAGCGTTGTTCGTGGGCGAGGGCGTTGGCCTGCGGCACGTGGACGCCGCAATGGGCGCAGCGGACCATCGGCGATGCGCCCGGCTCGTCCTGCGGACGTTGCTGCTGGCGCGGAGTGGGACGGGTAAAGCGACGCCAGAGCCAGAACGCGATGGCGATCAGGGCGATCCAGAACAGGAGGCGGAAAAGGCCCATGGTGATCTCGGAGGCTGGAGAAAGCTGCAGTTTAGCCAAGCCGCCGGCTCGATCCCAGCCGGGAAAGTCCAGGCTGTGCGGCGTTTGGCGCTGGGAGAGGCATGGCGGCGGGCAAAAAGAAGGGAGGCCTGCGCCTCCCTTCGGTGTTTCGTGCGATCAGTCGAAGAGACCGAAGGTCATGTAGCTCCACCAGGAGCGACCGGAGTCCTCGTCGTCATCGCTCTCCGGCTTCTCGTCGTCGGCGCTGTGATCCTGGTTTTCCGGCTTCAGTTCGGCGGGGATCTCCCGCTCGGCATCCTCGTACTGCTTGATCACGTCCTTGGCGGCCTGGGTTTCCATGTGCGGCGGCGGCTCGCCGCCTTCGATCAGGCCCAGGGTGGCCTTGGCCAGCCAGGAGCGGGTGTCGGCCTCGCTTTCGCGGGCGACGAACTCGCCATCCTTGAGGCTGGCGTTATCCGGATAGTTCAGCTTGAGGGTTTCCAGGCTGGTGCTGGCCAGGTCGTCGAGACCCAGGCGACGGTAGGCTTCGACCATGATCGCCAGGCCATCGCCGACGGCCGGGGTTTCCTGGAAGTTCTCCACCACGTAGCGACCGCGGTTGGCGGCGGCGACATAGGCCTGGCGCTTCAGGTAGTAGTGGCCGACGTGCACTTCGTAGGCCGCCAGCAGGTTGCGCAGGTACACCATGCGCGCCTTGGCGTCCGGGGCGTAGCGGCTGTTGGGGAAGCGGCTGGTGAGCTGGGCGAACTCGTTGAAGGAGTCGCGGGCGGCGCCCGGGTCGCGCTTGGTCATGTCCAGCGGCAGGAAGCGCGCCAGCAGGCCGCGGTCTTGGTCGAAGGAGGACAGGCCCTTGAGGTAGTAGGCGTAGTCGACGTTGGGGTGCTGCGGATGCAGGCGGATGAAGCGTTCGGCGGCGGCGCGGGCGGCTTCGGGCTCCATGTTCTTGTAGTTGGCGTAGATCAGCTCGAGCTGGGCCTGCTCGGCGTAGCGGCCGAAGGGATAGCGCGACTCGAGGGCTTTCAGCTTGGTGACGGCGCTGTTGTAGCTCTTGTTGTTGAGGTCGTCCTGCGCCTGCTGGTACAGCTGGCTCTCGCTCAGGTTCTCGTCGACAGTCTCCTTGTTCGAGGAGCAGGCTGCGGTGAGGGCGAGGATGGCGATCAGCAGCAGGTGTTTCACTTGCATGGCGGCTTGCGTCCCTGGGACGGTCGGCTTGGCCTCAACCGTCTGTTATGATTGGCGCCCCAGGCACCCCCTGGGACAAAGACCCCGTATTTAACCACAGCGCGTAGCCGATTCCAAAAGCCGCGCTGAGCATCGTCTCCTACTCATGTCCGATATGATTCAACGCGCGGCCGAGGTGCCGTTCGAGCTGGGTGGCCAGCGTCTCGACCAGATCGCCGCCCAGCTTTTTCCCGAACACTCCCGCTCCCGTCTGGCCGGCTGGATCAAGGACGGTCGCCTGACCGTCGACGGCGCCGTGCTGCGCCCGCGCGACATCGTCCACAGCGGCGCGCAACTGGTCCTGGAGGCCGAGCAGGAAGCCCAGGGCGAGTGGCTCGCACAGGACATCGAGCTGGAAATCGTCTACGAGGACGAGCACATCCTGGTGATCGACAAGCCCGCCGGCCTGGTGGTCCATCCGGCTGCCGGCCATCAGGACGGCACCCTGCTGAATGCCTTGCTCTACCATGTCCCGGACATCGCCAATGTGCCGCGCGCCGGGATCGTCCACCGGCTGGACAAGGACACGACCGGCCTGATGGTGGTGGCCAAGACGCTGGAGGCTCATACCAAGCTGGTGGCGCAACTGCAGGCGCGGTCGGTCAGCCGCATCTACGAGGCGATCGTGATCGGCGTGATCACCTCCGGCGGCACCATCGATGCGCCGATCGGACGGCATGGCGTGCAGCGGCAGAAGATGGCGGTGGTCGACGCCGGCAAGGTGGCGGTCAGCCATTACCGCGTGCTGGAACGCTTCCGTGCGCACACCCATACCCGGGTCAAGCTGGAGACCGGGCGTACCCACCAGATCCGCGTGCACATGAGCCATATCGGCTATCCCCTGGTCGGCGATCCGGTCTACGGTGGGCGCTTCAGGATTCCCCCGGTGGCCAGCCAGACCCTGGTCCAGACTCTTCGCGAATTCCCCCGGCAGGCGCTGCACGCGCGCTTCCTCGAACTGGATCACCCGGCCACCGGCGTGCGCATGAAGTGGGAGTCGCCGCTGCCGGAAGACTTCCTCTGGCTGCTCAGCCTGTTGCGCCAGGATCGCGAGGCGTTCGTCGGATGAACGCCTGGCTGACCCCCGACTGGCCGGCGCCGGCCCGTGTGCGGGCCTGCGTGACCACGCGCAGCGGCGGGGTCAGCCAGGCACCCTTCGACAGTCTGAACCTTGGCGCCCACGTCGACGACGATCCGCGCGCCGTGGAAGAAAACCGCCAACGCCTGACCGAGCGCCTGGAATGCCGGCCGAGCTGGTTGGAACAGGTGCACGGAGTGACGGTGGTGGAGGCCGACCCGAGCCGGGTGCCGAGGGCCGACGCCAGTTGGAGCGCGATGCCGGGCGTTGCCTGTACGATCATGACCGCCGACTGCCTGCCGGCGTTGTTCTGCGACCGCTCGGGCACCCGCGTGGCCGCGGCCCATGCCGGCTGGCGCGGGCTGGCGGCGGGCGTGCTGGAGGCGACGGTGGACAGCCTGGGCGTGCCCGGCGACGAACTGCTGGTCTGGCTGGGGCCGGCGATCGGCCCGCAGGCCTTCGAGGTCGGCGGCGAGGTCCGCGATGCATTCGTCGCTGCGCACGCCGAGGCGCGCTCGGCTTTCGTACCTAGCGCCAATCCGGGCCGCTTCATGGCCGACATCTACCGACTCGCGCGGATCCGCCTGGGCGCCCATGGCGTCACCGCCGTGCATGGCGGCGGCTTGTGCACCTTCAGCGATACCGAGCGCTTCTATTCCTACCGCCGCTCGTCGCGTACCGGCCGTTTTGCCAGCCTGGTCTGGCTCCAGGACTAGGCACGCGCAGGTTATCCGGCGGCAACTGACCGATGTCACGGCCCGGTCGCTTGAACCGCGGAAAATCGCCCTTATCTATTGAGTCATCTCGGCGGGCTTTTCTTCATCAGGAACACCCATCGTTCCGGCCCGCTCTATAGAAGGAAGGACGACCCATGCGAATAGACCGTTTGACCAGCAAGCTGCAACTGGCGCTCTCCGACGCCCAGTCCCTGGCCGTTGGCCATGACCATCCGGCCATCGAGCCGGTGCACCTGCTTTCCGCCCTGCTCGAGCAGCAAGGCGGTTCGATCAAGCCCCTGCTGATGCAGGTCGGCTTCGATATCGCCGCCCTGCGCAGCGGCCTCAACAAAGAACTCGACGCGCTGCCGAAGATCCAGAGCCCGACCGGCGACGTGAACCTGTCCCAGGATCTCGCACGCCTGCTCAACCAGGCTGACCGCCTGGCCCAGCAGAAGGGCGACCAGTTCATCTCCAGCGAGCTGGTATTGCTGGCCGCGATGGACGAGAACACCAGGCTCGGCAAGCTGCTGCTCGGCCAGGGTGTGTCGCGCAAGGCGCTGGAGAATGCCGTGGCCAACCTGCGCGGCGGCGAAGCGGTGAACGACCCGAACGTCGAGGAGTCGCGCCAGGCGCTGGACAAGTACACCGTCGACATGACCAAGCGCGCCGAGGAAGGCAAGCTCGACCCGGTGATCGGTCGCGACGACGAGATCCGCCGGACCATCCAGGTCCTGCAGCGGCGGACCAAGAACAACCCGGTGCTGATCGGCGAACCCGGCGTCGGCAAGACCGCCATCGTCGAGGGCCTGGCCCAGCGCATCATCAACGGCGAAGTGCCGGACGGCCTCAAGGACAAGCGCCTGCTGGCCCTGGACATGGGGGCGCTGATCGCCGGTGCCAAGTTCCGCGGCGAGTTCGAGGAACGCCTGAAGGCGGTCCTCAACGAACTGGGCAAGCAGGAAGGTCGGGTCATCCTGTTCATCGACGAACTGCACACCATGGTCGGCGCCGGCAAGGCGGAAGGCGCCATGGACGCCGGCAACATGCTCAAGCCGGCTCTGGCGCGCGGCGAGCTGCACTGCGTCGGTGCTACTACCCTCGACGAGTATCGCCAGTACATCGAGAAGGATGCCGCGCTGGAGCGCCGCTTCCAGAAGGTGCTGGTGGACGAGCCGAGCGAGGAAGACACCATCGCCATCCTCCGTGGCCTCAAGGAACGCTATGAAGTGCACCACGGGGTGAGCATCACCGACGGCGCGATCATCGCCGCGGCCAAGCTGTCGCACCGCTACATCACCGATCGGCAACTGCCGGACAAGGCCATCGACCTGATCGATGAGGCCGCCAGCCGCATCCGCATGGAGATCGACTCCAAGCCGGAGGAGCTGGATCGTCTCGACCGTCGCCTGATCCAGCTGAAGATCGAGCGCGAGGCGCTGAAGAAGGAAGACGACGAAGCCACCAGGAAGCGCCTGGCCAAGCTGGAGGAGGATATCGTCAAGCTCGAGCGCGAATACGCCGACCTCGAGGAGATCTGGAAGTCCGAGAAGGCCGAGGTACAGGGCTCGGCGCAGATCCAGCAGAAGATCGAGCAGGCCAAGCAGGAGATGGAGGCGGCGCGGCGCAAGGGCGACCTCGAGAGCATGGCGCGCATCCAGTACCAGACCATCCCGGACCTGGAACGCAGCCTGCAGATGGTCGACCAGCACGGCAAGACCGAGAACCAGTTGCTGCGCAACAAGGTGACCGACGAGGAAATCGCCGAGGTGGTTTCCAAGTGGACCGGTATCCCGGTGTCGAAGATGCTCGAGGGCGAGCGCGAGAAGCTGCTGCGCATGGAGCAGGAGCTGCATCGGCGAGTGATCGGCCAGGACGAGGCGGTAGTCGCCGTGTCCAACGCCGTGCGCCGTTCGCGCGCCGGCCTCGCCGATCCGAACCGGCCGAGCGGCTCGTTCCTTTTCCTCGGCCCGACCGGGGTGGGCAAGACCGAGTTGTGCAAGGCGCTTGCCGAGTTCCTCTTCGATACCGAGGAGGCGCTGGTGCGGATCGATATGTCCGAGTTCATGGAGAAACACTCGGTGGCCCGCCTGATCGGCGCGCCTCCGGGCTACGTCGGCTTCGAGGAAGGTGGCTACCTGACCGAGGCGATCCGCCGCAAGCCCTACTCGGTGGTGCTGCTGGACGAGGTGGAGAAGGCCCATCCGGATGTATTCAACATTCTCCTCCAGGTGCTCGAGGACGGACGCCTGACCGACAGTCACGGGCGTACGGTGGACTTCCGCAACACCGTGGTGGTGATGACCTCCAACCTCGGTTCGGCGCAGATCCAGGAGCTGGCCGGCGACCGCGAGGCGCAACGTGCCGCAGTGATGGACGCGGTCAATGCGCACTTCCGTCCGGAATTCATCAACCGGATCGACGAAGTGGTGGTGTTCGAGCCGCTGGCTCGCGAGCAGATCGCCGGCATCGCCGAGATCCAGCTCGGTCGCCTGCGCAAGCGCCTGGCCGAGCGCGAGCTGAGCCTGGAACTGAGCCAGGAGGCGCTGGACAAGCTGATTGCCGTCGGCTTCGACCCGGTCTATGGCGCACGCCCGCTGAAGCGGGCCATCCAGCGCTGGATCGAGAACCCGCTGGCGCAACTGATCCTGGCCGGCAAATTCGCGCCGGGTGCCAGTATCTCGGCGAAGGTGGAAGGCGACGAGATCGTCTTCGCCTGACCTCTTCGTGGACGGACAGGGAAAGCCCCGCTTCGGCGGGGCTTTTTCATGGGCGTCCGGTAGGCGCGAGAGCGCTGCCCCATGCAGTGGAAGGGCCGTTTTGCCGCTCGTGGAAAAAGAAGAAAAACTTTTTGGATCAGAGGGTTGACATGCCCGCGCGCATCCGTAAAATGGCGCGCCTCTGAGACGCGAATCCAGCAACACCGGAAGCGTCCAGGGTTGGAAGAAAGACGTTCCGCGATAGCTCAGTCGGTAGAGCAAATGACTGTTAATCATTGGGTCCCTGGTTCGAGTCCAGGTCGCGGAGCCAACTTCCAATCGGGGTATAGCGCAGTCCGGTAGCGCGCCTGCTTTGGGAGCAGGATGTCGGGAGTTCGAATCTCTCTACCCCGACCACCTCATACTTGGGTCGTTAGCTCAGTCGGTAGAGCAGTTGGCTTTTAACCAATTGGTCGTAGGTTCGAATCCTACACGACCCACCACTTTGAAAAGCGGGTGTGATGATAGCGGGTGAAGAAGCCAAGCGCATATTAGCCGCACGCAGCCGTCTGCCGCGAACATTAGGCCCCCTCTGGCATGATGTCAATATGAGATAACCCACCGTAATTGGTGGGTTTCTTCGTTTTTGGGCCCCTGATTCCTTCTGACAGACGTGCCAAAACGCCCCCGGTGTAATCAGCGATTAAAGGGGGTAGATGAGCGGGCACACCGCTGTACACGTCTCCGCCAGCATGTTGACGCCTGGAAACCGGATGCTCTCGGCCATTCCCGTCTTTCTACCGGGCGGGCGATCGAGTTACAACGGGCTTACCGCTCGTCGGAAAGCTGCCTGCATTTCATCGTGCTAGGTAATCCCGCTTTGGCTGGCACTCCCCCCACCGGGGTGAGCGCCCCTGTTCCGGCCTCGCCGCGGTCATTACCGCTGAGGCAGAGCGTGCCATGTACTGCGCTATCAAGCCCATCACGACCGTCTGCTCGAAGCGCTCTGGCGGTGGCGAAGCCCTGCTCTCGACACCAAGACACGGCATCTCGCTGATGACAGGAGGGGGAAGAGACAAGCGCGTCACTGGTTGAGCCGACTCCGGCGCACGAGCACGGGCGGCAGGCCGTGCAGCCCGCGTTGCCGATGGTTGCTTGGCGCGTGAAGAGGGTGGCTGTGCAGCCGATGGCTGCTCGGAGCGAGAAGGCGGAACCGGCGCGGCAGCCTGTGGCGAGCGGCTGTAGTCGATTTTGTGCCGGTGTCTCAACGCATCGTGCGCTTGTCGCCTTTCGTCGAGCACGGCCTGCATCTGATCCAGGTCCACTTCGATGTAGCTCATCGTCGTTTGAATGTTCGAGTGGTTCAGCAGGCTCTTGGCGACATGGATGTTTCGCTTGGGCTGCTTCATCAGGTCACTCGCCAGCGTATGCCTGAAGCGATGCGGTGTCATGCGCACGCCGACTTTCTCCGTCAGCTTCCGGTACATGGCTTCGACCTGATCGCTGTTCATTTCCTGGCGCGAGTAATGGGGCGAGAAGCGATTGACGTTGAACAATTGATCCGTGCTCTTGATTCCCGCAGTCTCGGCTTCATTCAGGAGTCGATGTATGTGGGGAGCCATGCCGTCAGTGATGGGGATGGAGAATTCCCGGTGGGTCTTTTCCGTCTCGCCGCGCACCACGATGATTCGGTTGTCCCACTGCACGTCGCATTTGCGAATGCACAGCAGGGCATTGAGGCGGATGCCGGTATCGTAGAACGTCTCGAAGACGCATCGCCAGAACCAGGCCGGGGTGATCTGGGCGCGCTCGCCCGTACAGTGCTCGGAGCTCTCCTGTACTTTTAGCCAGGCCCGTGCGTTCTGTATGGCATCGAGCGCCACGGTTTTACTGGGTCGCTTCGGTGGAATCACGCCGGTTTTATTGAAAGGATTCACCTGGGTGTGCGTCAACAGTTCGGACTCGATGGCATGTCCCCAGATGGTGCGCAGGTGGCTCGAATAGGTGTTCCAGCTCCGCTTGGACAATCCCTGCTCCAGGACTTCGCGGCGCCATTCCAGTATGTTGCGGTGGGTTATCTCCTGTACGGAGACGGCTGGGCCGAAGTGGCGGATCAGGGCGCGAGCAGCTGACCGGTAGGTCTTCTGGCTGGCCTCGCGTAAGTCATGCGCGAGGAGGTACTCCTCGGTGAGCTGAAGCGGGGTCATTGTGCACCCCCTTCAGCATCGTTGATGACGGTAAGGCTTGGGTTGTCCAGGGGCTGCTCAGGGAACAGCAAGGTCGGATCCTGGAGCAGATAGGCCTTGAGTTCTTTCGTCTTGCGCGGACCTGATACCTTGATGGTCCAGATGTTCAGGTTCTTACTGGTCTTCCGGTGTAGACCCTGTTTCTCGAACGCGCGCTGCACCAGCTTCCAACCGGTCGTTTCCTTGGCCTGAGCCAGCTTTTCGAGCTCTGGGTGCTCCTGGACATAACGCTTGAAGATTCCTGGCGTGACCAGCATGGCGGTCCCGTCGACGGTATGCACCAAGGCTTTGGTGTCGTTGATGAACAGGCGGCGGGCCACGATGCCAGCTTTCATCCAGCCAACGAATCCCTGTCCCAGATCAGTGCTTCTGCTAGGCATAAATATGTCTTCAACTGTTTCGGGAGCGCAATCTGCTGGCTCCGCGGTTCCTAATGGCTGCTGTAGGTTCTCCTCCCCGCGAGTGTTCGTAGGAGAAGCAGCCGGCGAGTCGTGGCTAGTGTCTAGCTCTTCTGGTGGCGAATTGATATTACCAAGAAGTGCATACAAATCGTCTGTTTCTTCCTGATCATCAGTTGAGGGTTTCGCAATCGCCCGCATCTCATTTGGCGGATTCGCAACGCTCGGCGCAGGTTGGCGGAGCGTCATCTTGGCTTCTGGTACCTGTAGCTGTTCAACCGGTTCGTTGGGGATTTCGCAGGTTGTTTCCGACTTTTCCGTGGAGGTGTTTCCATCTGCAACGACGAGTGATCCGCTGTAGGGGGCGGGACGCTCGGCAGGGTCTGTCCAGATCAGGGCTGGAGCAATCTTGAGCAGCGTGAACTTGTTTCTCCATCCAGCACCGTTGTCTACCGTGGCCGTCCAAATGGCCTTGTCCTCGGCATTTGTCAGGATGACGGCTTGGTCCTGGAGCATGTTGAGGAACGGCGCGTTGGAGGAGGGCACCCCCTCGATACCCTGGGCTAGCAGGTAGGCTCTCAGTTGATCGGCTGCAGGCTTGCTTACCAGCCAGAGTGCGTCCTGGGTCAGCCATCCATCGGACGGACCGCCAGGTTGATTCAGCTTGAACTTGTCCTTCACCAGGAAGCGAAGGCCGTCTGCCAACTGCCGCTGCAGCGACTGCTTCGGTGCGGCCAGTGCTCGATCAGGATTCCCCCCGAGCTCCTGCGCCACAGACGCCTGGTCTGCCTTCACTATGATCTCGCCGAGGATCCCGGCGTGCTCGTACTGCCCAGCGAACAGGTAGATCAATTGAGCCCACAACTCTGGAAAGCGACTGAGCCAATCGAGTGCAGTGCGCGGTAGCAGTTGGTGGATGAGGAGTGCTGAGGCAGCGCTGTGGAGCTGGTACTCGCGGGGCTTCACGTACTTGAAGCGGTATGGCTGGTTGATCGGTCCGTTCCAAGGGTGCCAGGTGCTGCCGTCCTGTAGCTCAACCTGCAGGTCGACGACGATCTTGCCTATGTCGTGAGCCAGGGCGCCATACGCCGCGGCGGCCGACCAGGCTTCAGCCTGGGCTGACTGTGACTCCGGCGCTGCGCCGATCGGGAGCAGGTAGGTCTGCCGTACCTTGAGTGCGTAGGCCACGATCTCCAGGCCGTGATCGATCATCCCGCCTGGATGGGCATGGTGATGGTTTTCCGAAGCAGGGAGCTGCTGGACCAGCTCGGCATAGTTGGCCAGTGGCCGCCGATAGATCTCCTCGAATTGCTGCTTGGATAGCGAGGCACGTTGCCAGATGTTCTCCAGCAGCTGCCGGCGGCGAGGCGTGCCGAGTAGTTCCATACTGCTCAGAGGAGGGAGGAATCCCCCTGGGGCAGCTTTGGTAGGTGGGGTGGGGGACGGCTTCCTGGAGATCCAGGAAAGGAGTTGAAACATGGGAAGCTCCATGACGATTCATGGAGCGGGCTTTTCCGCCAGATCGGGGCTGGCAACAACGATAAAACAACGGTAGCGGGGAAGGGTATTTTGTTGGCAATATGCCATCTTGGTCTTGTGCTTTGCCTGGGAGGAACTGGGCCAGGCTCAACCATGGGGCACCTGCTGGTGGATGTTCACCCGTAGCCTTTTCGTGTTCGCCGGCGCGAACGCAGCCCTTTCTGCCTTCCGGCAGGCCCTTTCGGGTAGGGCTTTTACCCTTGTGAACCATTCCCTTCGCCCTTCAAGCCCATTTCCCCTTTGGGCCATTTGCTCCTGCTACAGCTGCTCATCGTTGGGGTAGGTGCTGATCCAGATCCATGGAGTCGTGAAGCACGCGAACCACCTCGAGCACCTGGTCTGTCGCCACCCGGTAGAAGACGAAGTGCCTGGGCCGAACAACCTTACCGACATTGGGCATCGAGCGGCAGTAAACGAGGTGGATGCTGCGCAGCCCAGCTCCCAGTTCTTCACGGCTGATGCTGCCGACCTGCTGTGGGTCTGTCGCAACCGCTTCCAGCGCTGCGCCGATGAGCGCCTGGTAACGTCGGCGCGCGGCATCGCCGAAGCGGTTGTGGGTGAAGCGCAGGATATCGACGATGTCCGCTTGGGCATCATGGGAGATGCGGTACTTGGCCATGCTTCAGTGGCTCGCCTGGTTGCCGAGCTCGTCGAGGTATTGGGCCAGGTCGTCGCTGGTGATCTCGTCGTACTCGCCGCGTTCCAGTTGCATCAGCCCACTGGATGTTGCGTTGCGGAGGGCTTCGAGCTTGGCGCTATTCTGGGCTTCTTGTTGCAGCAGCAGGCGCAAGCCTGCCCGGATGACTTCGCTGCGATTCTGATAGCGGCCGGTCTCCACCAGCTCGTTGATATCCTGCTCCAGCGGATCGGGAAGGACGACGTTTCGAGTTGCCATGAGGTGCTCCAGTCGGCAGATAGCTAGTGGCATAATATGCCATAAGGCTTGCCAGATCATCTTTTTTGGCGTATAGGTGATAGCAGGATGCCTCCCTTTGGGAGCCAGGAGATTGATGATGAACGCACACGCCAACAAAGGTTTTGCCTCCCGGATCGGTTTTGGTCTGGGTACGCTTGTGCGTTTCTGCCTGCATGATCGTCGGCCTGCAGTGCGCTGGGTCAAGCGAACCTGCCTGGTCGTGGTGCTGTTCGTTATCTTTGCTCAGAACTTTACCTGGCTGGCCAGCGCTTTCATGACTTTGATGTCGTTTGGACTGATCGGATTTGCTTTAGTAAAAGGGGATGTGAAGTTAATGTCAGCTAATCGTGATGAAGATAAGGCAAGCTTATTTGATCACGATAATGGCTACCGTGATGGTCTATCTGGCTATGGTCATTATATTAATGGTATGCGTGTCGATGAGTGAGGTTTGGCCTGGTCGAACCAGGCCAAGTTCAGCATTAGTTACCTTTCTGGATGCCGCTAGATACTGTTTTTATACCTGTCTCAGCAAGGTCTCCTGCCCTTGCTCCCGCTTTGCCAACAGCGTCTGTTCCAGCTTGAAGTCCACTTAAGACAGAGCCTACGCTTATCCCTGCCCAGCCTATAGCAGTTATCCACAGCATGGGCAATATAACGAACATTGCCCCCATCACGAAGTTCAATATTGCATCTTGAGTCGCCGTATTCAGCCCCATGACTGGGTCAAATGAAAGGTGCGGTGATCCTGAGCCATAGAAGGCATCAAGTATCGTGCTGTCGATATATCTGGCTAACTGAAACCAGAAGTCGACGAACATCATCGCGAAGAACACCACTGTCATGGTCATCGCCACCTGCAACTGGTATGAGCCGATAATCAGGATCATCGGCATGCAGATGACCATGGCCATCTTCAGGAACGACATCACCATAGGCAGCGCCTGGCGCACCATATCCATCGCCGGGAAGTAGGCCAGACTGCCCATTGCCACACCGAGGGTACCTCCGGCGCGAGCCAGTCCATTCCAGGCGGTACCGCCGACCTGTCCGCCGTAATCGGTGTAGACGTTGCCCTTGACCTGGCTGGAGGGTGAAATCACCTGGCGAATGACTGCCTCGGTTACCTCGTCCTGGTTCAGCCATTTCGCCCATTTGAGGAAGCTGGTCATCAGGTCCGGATCCACCTGGTCCTTGATCCGATCACGCAAACCGATCCCTGAGTCAGCCCACCATTGCTTGCAGGTGGGGTAGCCGCCACCACCGCCCACCTGGGGCAGGCCAGCATCGCGGGTGGCGTTGTAGGGCCACGACTGACGGGGACTCTTCGAGTAGTCGGTGTCGTAGTAGCCCGGAGTGTTGAGCAGGTAACGCGAGCCGATCCAGTTCAGGTCCTGCAGCGCCTTGTTGTCCTCGGCGACGGAGCCCAGATCGGGTTGCCGCATGAACAGCCGTGCGCGGGAGGGGCCGTAGCAGTCCCTGGAAAAGTCAGCGACTTCCTGAGCCAGTAGCGGGTTGTTGATCCGGGTGTTGTCCACCTCCATGCGCATCTGCCGCAAGTCTGCCCCGCAGGGGATGGAGGCAACGGCGGCAGCGGTGAAGCCTTTGGACAAGGCATGCATCATTGCCCACCAGATCGGCATATGCGCGCTTTTTCCGGCTAGGCTGCTGAAGGAGGTCGACCAGCCCGTGTCCGCCGGTGCTGGCAGGTTGTACTGGCACTGCTGGGCGCGGGTTTGGTCGAACTGGAGGGTGTCGAAGCTGACGGGGATGAAGGGGATCCCGGCAAACGCCACGACAACGTAGCCCATGTACATCTGGGTTTCGATCCGAGCCAGGGCCAGTACGCCTTTGTTGCCTTCATCGGCGCCTTCACCGCGTACCTTCAGCCACTCGCGAATGACGATAGTGATGAAGGGAATCGCAAAGATGCCGGTATCGGAGATGATGTTCCAGATCCCGTTATTGATAATCCAGCCCAGGAGCGTGAGGTAATACTCCAGGTAGTCATTGGTCATGAAGGTCATGCCGAGGCTCCCGTGTGAAGGTAGGCTTTGCTGAATTCGAGCAAGACGAACAGGAGAACGACCAGCAGCTCGATGCGCAGGATGCGCGGGCGCTGTGCCGCAGGGAATGCTCTCTTCTGTTTCACTTTCAGCCAGCCGAACGCAAGCAGGCCGTACAGACAGAGCCTCCAGGCCAGTAGCGAGTCGTAGTGCTGGTCGCGCCAGGCCTCAAGAGCCTGAATACCGCCGAAGTAGTGCACGGCAACCACGCTGAGAAAAAGGCCGGCCAGCGATAGGAGGAGTAGCATCAGCAGGCCAAGCAGTGTGATGCTCAGCAGCTTGCGCGCAGTGAAAGCTGAGTTTGGCTTGTTCATCAGAGGCGCCCCTCGGATTTACGGTCGGTTTTGGCGGGTTCCTGCAGGCGATCGAGGCGATCGGCATCGGGCGCCGACTCGAACACGCCACTGGACCCTGCGGCGCGCTGTTGCCCGCGCTCGATGACCCGCATGGGCGAATTGCTTGCCAACTCGCGACGGAGTTCCAGTTCGGTCTTGAGATTGGAGATCTCCTGCTGCAGGAGGCTGGTCTGCTGATCGACGGCTTGGGTGGCCAGGCCGTTGGCGGCGACGTTGGGCTCCTTGGCGCCGGCGAACATCAGGCGCTGCAGTAGCAGTGCCTTGCTGAGCACGTCCATCAGGGAGACATCGGACGCCAGGCGGCGCGCCAGGACGTCCTGGTCACGCTCGTCGCGCAGCGCCTCGATGACGCCGCGGGTGATCGGCAAGGCATCGGTGCCGGCCGCAGCCAGGTTCTCTGCGGTTAGTGGTTTCCTCTTCGACAGCAGTTCCTGCAGCGACTGGAGCTTCTTGTCGTAGGTCTCCTGGATCAACGGGGTAAGGCCGACACCTGCCGCCGTCACCGTCTTCTGGCAGCCTTCGCAGGTCTGTTGCTGTTGCTCCCCCAGTACCCGGGTGGCGAATGCGGCGGCTTCCTGGGGGGAGGACCAGGTGTTGCAGACCAGGCCGTTGTTGCAAGTGGCGGAAGGCACTCTCGACGAGTCATTCACCGAGCGGCTGGTCAACAGGTTGTAGCCCGCCCGGGTCACGTCGTTGACGATGCGAATGGGCTTCTGGCCGGAGCCGCCGGCCTTGTCTCCACCGACCCAGGTTACGCCATCGTTACCGCCCTTCTTCTCCACTGCTTCGAGGGCGGATACGGCGTCTTTCCCGCCAGAGGCCAGCGTGGCGCCCAGGGCCTGACCTTCGGCGATTTTCCCCCAGCCGGTCTGCTCGCCAGCGATGTCGGCCATCTTCTCGGCGATCGCTCTGCAAGTCCCTTTCGAACGGTCGTAGTCGATCCGCGCCTGCAGGATGCCATTGGTGATCAGGTTGTAGAGCTGAGGGTTCGCGCGCTGGATGATCAACGCCGGCAGCGACATGACCGCGCCGGTCGCGTTCTGGATGACTGAGCCCATGATGTTCTGGAAACCCTGTGTGGCACCGTTGAGCTGGTTCTCCAGGGTGGTGCTCAGGTTCATGTTTCCGCACATCATGTCGTTGTTCCAGCCGAAGCCGACGCCGATCGAGTCCATCTGGCCGGCGCTGCCCATGCTCACCGCACTGCCGCCGCCAATGCTGTAGAGGACCTCGTCGCTGAGCACCGTGCCGGTCTTGGACACGTTGATCGGGTCGTCGGCCTGGGCAAGTTGCGCTGCGAGCAGCCACATCAGCGCGACCGAGGTGATGTTCATTCGCATGATTCGTCTCCGTGTCCTTATTGGAAGTCGGTACTGCCGAGGAAGATCTGCCCCTTGCGCTGGCAGCAGGAGTAGGGACGCCAGAGCGCCCAGGCGTAATCGCCGTCGACGGCTTGCGTCTTCGGCCCTGAGTTGGGAAACACCGCGCAGTTGAGGCTCAGGGATGGGGTCAGCTCCTGCCATTTCCCGGTCGAGGCATCGCCCTCTTTCAGCTCGCCCGCCGGCCAGTAGCCGTCCTTCGGGGCTGCGCGCATGGGGAGGTAGACGTGGAGCTGGCCGATTCGCGTGGTGATGTCGCCGGCGCGCTGGGCGATGACGGCCGCCGTCTTGTAGTCGTCGGTCTGGTGCAGGAATCCGCTGCGCGGATAGAGGTTCCCCCACATGTCGCCGGAGAAGATTCCACCCACCTCGCGCAGCCCTGGGATCAACGCTTCGGGGTACACCTGCTCGGGAATTCCATGCCGCCAGCCAATGGCGTCCAGTGTGCTGAGGAAGTAGGGCACCAGCGGAAAGGTGGCGCCAGGACAAACGTACCCAGAGGCGCTGGCGAACCGGCTGAACGTGGCCCCGCCAGGATGGCCGATCACATCCGCTTCCTTGAAGCGGCCGATGCTGTTCTCGGCCTTGTAGTTGGTGGTCGCGTCATTGCCGGCCTGGGCGAGTGGATTCGGTGCGCCCAGCGCCGACACCTCGGTCCAGGGGTTGCCCCCGGTATTCGCGTAGCTGGAGACGACTGCGTCAGGCACGTAGTGGCGGACCTTGACCGACGTCTTCACTTTGCAGCCATGCGGGCCGCAGAGCAGCCAGTAACAGATCCCGACGACCTTGTATTCGAGGCACTGAGGGGAAAGGGTGGAGGAGACGATGGCAGCGCTGTTGATCGCGGCCGAGGCCGTGAACGAGAGGCTGAAGGTGGCGGCCGCCGCTGCCAGGCCGCGGAGGTTGAGGCTGGTCATCAGCGCGACCTCCTGGCCTTGGCGATCAGCTCAAGCGCGCGCGAAACATCCGGTTCGCCGTAGACCACGTACTGCCTATCGACTACTACGGCAGGGATCTTCTCGACACCGAGACTCCACGCATCGGCGACGTCTTGTTGTGCCTTGACCAGCTCTGCCTGCAGGCGGCGCCCATCGGGGCTTTGTAGCAATCGCTTAAACGCCGCTTGAGCATGCTGTGGATCCTGGGGCAAGGCGGCAGTCAGTTGCTCTTCGAGGTGTTCCTGGGCGTCCAGAAACAGAACACGCGACGATCCGGTGGCAGAGACCGGATGAGCCTTGTCGGTGATGACCCAGGTTTCGGCCTGGCTCGCGCCGCTCAGCAGTACCAGTAGTACGCCAACGGCCAGCGTTTGTGGCCGCCGGCCAGGGGGGGAGTGATGAAGAGGCATGGGTCTGTACCGGTTCTAGAAAGGTACAGACAGCAGACAGGATCACTTCCGATAGGGCAGCAGGAAATCATCAACTCGTAGGTGGTGTATTTTTTCGAGCCGTGATCGAGCGCTGCCACGTACATAAGTAGGGGTGACGCCTGCATGTCCTGGGTAGCATAATTCCTGTATGTAGCTGGCTAATTGATATTAGGGAGTAGTCGAAGTCATGGAGCGCTTGCTCGAGAGCATTTACATCAATGCTCGGCCGGCAATGGAGTTGAGGCTTAGCCTCACCAGCTCCGGCCGCAAGAGAATGGTAAAGATTGTGGATGGGGAGGAGGTCGAGGTTCTGCCAGGTGAAGTGCAGTGCATCCTGGAGGCCCAAAAGAGGGATGTTGGAATCCTCGCCGATTTCTTAGCCAAGAGTCTCTTGGCGCGACGCTAGAGATCCTTGGCTAGCCAGTCTATCGCCGACAGCAACGTGGTCTCGTCGGCCATGCCTTCAAGCTTCACGCTTCGTCCCGTCTGGTTGTCCCGGATGACGAGGGTCGGGGTCGCTGTAATGCCCTTCGACCGTGCAATGTCGATGTCCAACTTGATATCTGAGTCAATAAGTTCGTTGTCTTTCGCACATTTCTCCAGTCGAGCCTGGTCCAGTTCAGGAAAGTCCAATGTGCCGCCAGGCAGCCCGCCCCCGTTGCCGGCCGACTGAGCGAAGATCGCATCGATAGCGCTCCAGAAGGCTTTGGCGCCGCCTTGGATCCCCGCGCACTCCACCAGGCGAGCCTGGTGGCGGGCCGCCTCGCCATGCATCTGCAGGGGAAGATGGCGCCAAACCAGGTTCACGTCCGGATGGCTGTCTACCCAGCGCTTAAGCCGCGGGGTGTAGACCTTGCAGAAGGGGCACTCCAGGTCGGCGTATTCATTGATCGTCCAGCGCGCTTTCGCATCGCCGTAGAGGCTGTGGTTGGCTGGCAGGCCCTTCACCAGAAGCTCTACCCCTACGGCGGATGCAGCCAGCAAGACCAGCAGCAGCCCCGCCCAGGGCAGGGCGGGACCTTGAAATCGCTTCGCTGCCCAGCCGCCCTTCAACAGTCTCACGCTTGCCTCCGCTGTAGGATTTCCGCACGGTCCACGGCCTCGATGAGCGCCTGTTGGGCCGTATCAGGCTGTGGATGCTGTTGCAGCCATTCATCCAGGAGCTGCTTTATCTGCGGGACTATGTCCCGGCGATCGACCGCCCTCAGTTGAATCTGCTGCAGCTCCTCGATCAGTACAGGAGCGCATATCCTGAGCGTCTGCAGGGCATCTTCTTCGGGGTTCTGCAGGATCTGGGTCAGGTTATCGATCAGGTTCTGGGTCAGCGAATTCAGAGCTCTCATTCGTCCTGGCACTCCACTGCCGGTTGGTCTGGGAAAATAATGGGGAAGGGTGGCAGGCCGCGCGCCTGGTCGAGATCCGCTGCGACCTGCAAGGCCGCCTCGAGCTCGTCGCAGCCGGTGGCTTGCATGATGCTGTAGCGCTGGTTCTTTTCTTCGTTTTCGGTCATGGCCAGGGCCAGGTAGAGACTCGGGGGAACCACACGAAAGAGGTACTCCTTGCCCTTGGCCAGGAGCACGCCCTCGGTGAACTTGCCGCTTTCCTTGCGGGCCGAGAGCATCATCGACTTCTGCGCCGGCGACAGCTCGCGGAACCTGGAGATCTTCTCTACCTCGTCGGGGGGCATGTTCAGGCATAACCACCACTCGATCATGTTCAGCATCGGTGCCCCGGAGGCTGGGATGTCGTCGATGTTCTGGGTGGCGAGCCAGAACCAGGCGCCCAGTTTCCGCCACATCTTGGTGATCTTCATGGCGTAGGGCAGCAGCAGCGGGTGCTTGGTGATGATGTGCCCCTCATCGGTGATCTTGACGATGGGCCGGCCCTTGAACTGGTCGCGTTCGGCGATGTTGTTCACGGTGTTCAGCAGCGAGATGTAGGCGATCCCGAGCTGGGCGGCGTAGCCTTCGCGCGCGTAAGTCGCGAAATCCACCACGGTGAGGTCGGCTTCAGGCCAGGGCGTGCCTTCGCGATTGAACATCTCGCCGTCGGCACCCATGCAGAACATCTGCATGGCTTCCGCCATTTCGGCCAGGCGCGCGCGCCGTTCTGGCGCGGTGCCATCGCTCCTGGAGGCCTCGTAGAGCGCATCGCGCACGTCCTGGGTGAGTACCGTGCGGTTCGCGGCGGCGCAGGTCCTGGCCGCCGCCAGGATCGCCTGGCGGACGGCGCTGCGATCGGCACGGGTCAGGCGCGCGTCTTCCTTCTCTTCGCCGCCGGTAATCATCAGGCGGGCGACGATCTCCATCTCGCCGAGGATGTCTCGCTGGTCGTCCTCGAGGTCGGCCTTGCTGCCCTGGACCGAGTCCGAGGCCTCGATGTCTTCGGCGTCCAGGACCTTCACTTGGTCGGGGCTCTCGACCAGCTTGATGGCGTCCGCGAACGGTGCCAGGCTGACGCCGGAGCCCGGGGCGAGGCGGACCCGGTGGACCGAGAGGCCAAACCGCTTGGCGAAGTCGGCCAGCAGGCCGAAGCTGTTGCCCGCTTCCGCGACGAACATCCGCGGCAGGTACATGGCGAGCATCTGGCAGATGAGGTTGGTCAGGGACGCCGACTTGCCGGAGCCAGTTGGCCCGAAGATGAAGCCGTGGGCATTCATCTGCCGGTCCAGCTTGTTGAACGGGTCGAAGGTCAAGGGTGCGCCGCCACGGTTGAACAGCGTTAAGCCAGGGTGTCCGGTACCGGTGGTACGCCCCCAGATGGGGGACAGGTTGGCGATGTGCTGCGCGAACATCATCTGGGTGTACCACTCCAGGGCCCGCTTTTCGTTCGGATCGAAGTTCGAGGGCAACCAGCGCAGGTAGCTGTTCAGCGGTCCGACTTCGTTCTGCGGTTCGACCGGCACCAAGCCGGCGCCGAGCAGTACGTTGCTCAGGGTGATGCAGCGTTCCTCCAACTGGGTGTGGTCGCGGCCGCGCACGAACAGAGCGATCGCTCCGCGATAGAGCTTGTGCTCCCGGCCGATCAGGCGTCGAACGGTGGCCACGTCCTCGCGGGTGTGGATCGAGGCCTGGGTGTCACCAACGGCCTTTTTCGAGAGCTGTTGCAGATGCCCTTCCAGCATGTCCTGCGGCGTCACGACCATGGTGATGCACAGCAGCGTGTCCTCGGGCATTCGATCGAACAGGGCGTTGAGGCCATCGCCTTTGAGCGTCTCGCCGGTGACGTGGCCTGTCAGCGGCGCTTTGTTCAACTGGTCGACCACAATCACTCGGTGCGGCATGGCATCGAAGAGCCACACGCCCTGGGTGGCATCGGAAACAGGCTGCCTATAGAACAGGTTCTGGGAGAAGTCAGTGCCGTCGGCCAGCGGCAACTCGTCCTGCAGGATCGGTTCGTCCGGCCGGCATACCAGTTCGTAGAAGCGACGTAGATCCGCATCGGTCTTGCCGAGGTGATCCGGATGCGGGTTGAACCAGCGGATCAACCAGTTCCTGATCTCCTGTCCGCCCATGCGCGAAGCGACGATGCCGGCGTTCGCCAGGCCGCCTTGGATACGCTCGCAGATGGATTTCAGATATGCCGCCGGGTCCTGTCCGCGAATCTGCGCATCCGCCTTGCGGATCCGGCGGTAGACCACCATCCGCACGCGCCGCTGTTGTCCTCGCCAGGGCAGTTTGCTGACGGCGGTGTCGACGAACAGTCCGCCCGGCTTCGAAATGCCCTCCAGGTGATGCTTCATGAGCGCCAGGTACATCTCGCTGAAGGCCGATCCTCGCGCTCGAGGATGGACGTACTGCCTCAACTGCTCCTGGAAATTGTCCCAGCTGATCTCGTCCTGGGCGTAGAACTGGACGATCCAGGGCGAGGTTTCGTGCTCGTCGAAGGAGTTCTGCAGGGCTTCTTTCAATGCGTCCCGGGCGTTCTGCATCCAATTGGGATCGCGGCCCTCGGTGCCCAAGGGCACCAGCTCGAAGAACGCGGCGCGCGAACGCCCATCTTCCAGGAGCATCACCTGCTCGTCGGGCAGGTACTCAGCCCAGGGCAGCAGGTCGACGAACGATGGGTCGTGATCGTAGAGGCGTGACGCTTCAGCCTGCGTGGCGCCATTCTTGCTCCCGGTGTTGGGCAGAGGAATACCCATGGCGGCCAGTCGCGCCAGATAGCGTTCAGTCGCTTCTTCCGCAGCCGCTACGTCCAGCGCTCCTGAATCTTCGGGAGCGTCTGCCGGTACCGACTGAGGCTGTGTGCGACCGCGCAGAAGGGTTTGAAAAAGGCCCATCAGTAGTCCTCCGTGCGCTCGCCCGGCATGGCGTACTGGACTCGCTGGTAGAAGGGGAACACGGTGGTATAGCCCGGTACCGGGGCGGGATCGCTGCCGGCCAGGTGCGGGAACACATACATGACCAGGTCGGGATTGGGCAGTCGTTTGAACTGGCTGTGGATCTCGTTGCTGGCCGTGCGGGTGTAGTCGGCCTGGTCGTTCGCGGAGGCAACCTGCTGCGGATCGATCGGGCGCCGCAGCGTTTGCCTGGCATCGAGGAGTAGCCGGCCACGGCTGTTGCCTAACGAGCTGGTTGCACCTTGTTCCCAGACGTCGAGCATGTTGGCCTCGCCGTGGGGCAGCATCTCCTCCTTGCTGGTGGAGCACGCTGAGAGGGTCAGCGCGCAGGCCAGGCCGGCGCAGAAGTGAAGAAGGGGGTTAGTCCAGGTCTGCTGTTGCATGAGCGGCTCCAGAGCTGTAATCGACCTTTCGGCCCTTGAGTTCGTAGTCGATCGCCAGTTGCTGATCGAGATGCACGGCGACGCGCGCGCCCGGTTGCACGTAGACGGCGGCGAAGGCCTCGCCGTACAGCTTGTTCATCCACTGACGGATGTCGCTGACGCCGCCGGAGAGGATGCTGTTGAGGGCCGAGTTGCTGTTGGTTCCGGTCGTCCCGAAGCTGGTGCCGTTGCCGCTGAAGACGGTACTAGTGTTGTTCTCGTCGGCGTCCAGGAGCTTGGCGATGCCGGCCCCGGCAGCCGTGAGTAGGCTCTGATTGCCCAGGTACTCCTTGGCATTGGATCGGCGATCACCGGCGATGCATGGGATGCCGTAGGGGTCGCTGATCCAGCCGAGGCCGCCCTGGATGGTTTTCTGGTCGGCGCTGGCGGTCTGGTTGTTGTTGCTCTGGTTGTCATTCACCTCCTCGGCCGGCGCCGGGAAGGTGCGCACGGTCCCGTCGTTGAACACGAACGTGAGGCTGCGGATCTGCCCACGCACGCAGGAGAGTGTCCAGTCGCCCGAGGCGGTCCCGCTGGCTACCGCGCCGGCGACGCCCGGCAGCTCGATGCCGTTGGCGGTGAGGTTGTCCGGGCCGATGAGGATTTTGAACGGGTAAGGATCATTGACCGTCCCGTCGACCGGCACACGACCGATCAGCGCAGACATGGCCACCGAGCCCATGAGCGTCGAGTTCTGCGGCAGCGTGTAGGTCTTGCGGACGAGCTTGCGGTTTTCCAGGTCGGATCGCTGTTGGCCGACGGGGTGCAGCCCGTCATCGATCCGCTCCAGCGCGTTCTGGCCGCGATCGACGGCGTTGCCGAAGGAGGTCGGGAAGCTGAATCCGCTCGGTTGGGTGGTGGAGCCGGCGGCCAGCGGCTGGCCATTGGCATCGACCGCGCGGGCGTCCTGGGGCTCGATCCAGACGATGTCCGATGACGACGAGCCCGCTCCCTGAAAGTGCTGGCCATCCTCTGGTCGCACGCCGAATCCTACGGGCAGGTCGGTGTCGCCGGTCTCGGGAATGTGGGTTAAGTTCTCGAGCCGTTTCTGTACCTGGTCCAGGATCGTCTGGCTACGGTTCTCCTGCTGTTGCTGCAGCTCCTGGGCGGTGTTGTTGAGCTTCTGCTCGATGTTCTGATCGATGTTGCGCAGGCGGCCCTGCAGGTTCTCATTGGCGGCTTTGAGCGAGTCATTCTCCTGGATCACCTTGCTGATCTGGTCCTTGAGCTGCCGGCTTTCTGCCACGATGGTGCGTAGTGTGTCGGCGGGCGTGTCGCCGTCGATGCCCAGGGTTGCCGCTTCTTCCGACGTTACCGTCGGAGTTGCGGCGCCTTGTGACTGCGCGCTTTCCTTCTTGCCCATCATGCTCACGCCGATCAGGATGGCGCCGATCACGACGGGGATGACCAGCAATTTCAGGAGGGGATTACCGGTCAGCGCCACGACGGCCTCCTTTGGGATCGATCTGGCTGATGGAGGAGGGCAGGAGCGCGTCGGCAAGGCCGCGGCCGCGCGTCACCAGATACACGGTAGTAGTGTCGGAAGCGTCGCCCCGGGCCCCCAAGTACGGGTGCTGGAAGGTCGCGGCGACGAAATTGCCCATCAGGTCCCTGGGATCCAGGGCCAGGTGCTGGGCGTTGGCGTTCTGCAGCTTCACCGCCGTGACGTAGTAGTCGTCCAGCCGCCAGGCGCCCAAGGCGGTAGCCGTGATGGGTAGGCTGGGGAGCAGGGTGGTCAGGTCGAGCTGTCGCTTGACGCGCACCTGACCGACGCCATCCACCGGTTCCACCGTGCGAAGCGGGGCATAGAGCATCTGCGCCGCATAGCGCGTCAGAACCACGGGGACGGGCGTTTCGCGCGGCACGGCCTTCGGTGCTTCTGCCTGCTCGGTCTGTTTCGCTGCTGCCGATGGCTGGGCTTCCCGGGGCTGGCCATAGTGCGGAGCCACGGGCTCGCCGGCGACGATCCTGACCGGCTCGCGCGGCTGTTGGTCGGCCGCTGCCTCGGTGGCGGCGATATCGATGAGCATCTGCTCGCCATTGGTCGCGTCCTGCAGGCGCAGGCGCGCTGGAGGAATCGGCTCGTTGGCGAGCAGGTAGAGCGCGCCGCCGGTACTCTGGACGCGCAACTTGCCCTGCAGGCCCCGAGGAACGCCGACTCGCACGTTCCTGTCGACGAATACAATGCGTTCCTGGCCGACCGTCAACGGAATGGCCAGCGGAATGCGCTCCCAGCGCAGAATCTCCACCGCTTGTGCCAGTGCGGGAAGGGCAAGCATCAGCAAGAGCGTGGCTGTCGACTTCCGGATCATAGACCTCCCTCCCGCTTGATGGGGGCGACCGGCTCCTCGAGTTCGATACGTTGAGGCGTATCGGAGTAGCAGTCCCACTGCAGGCCGAAGGGATTGGTCTCCGGGTCGACGTCGGCGCGGATGACGTGCAACGGGTAGCGGGCCAGCGCCCGCTTGATCTTCTCGCCGGCGTAATACTCCGTGCTGTCCATGTCCAGGTTGACGGTCCAGTCATTGATCGAGTGCTGGATGACTCGTCCATCGCTCTCGCCAATGCCCCGGCCGGGGATTTCCGAGGTGGTGCGCTCGCGCCCCCTGAGTTCGCCGGCGTTACGACGAAACTCGAAGTCCTTCTCCAGGAAGACTTTGCAGGAAGGCGTCAGGTAGGCGGCGTAGCGGAACAGGTTGCCCTTGTAGTCCACCTCGCCGTCCTTGGGCCAACGCTGTACCTGCTGGAAGATGTAGAGGCCAAACGCATAGACGCTTTCCGGCGGAATGTCCCACCACAACCGGGTACTCCCTGAGCGCAGGTCAGGTGGAATATGGACCCAGAGGTCCTTGCGGGCTTCCCAGACGCAGTAGGCCAGCACCACGATGACCATGCACAAGAAGCCGGTGATGAATCGGAAGGTGTTGATGTGAGCCTGCTGTTGCGCGGTGTGTTTTCTGAAACTCATGGGGACTCCGTGCGTCGACTGGTCCAGGCGCCGGAGCGCGTCACCAGGCGACGGTTGCCGAAGACGGGAAAGCGCAGCGTGAGAGCCAACTCCACCTGGCGGTAGAACCAGGTGTCGGGCCGCCCACGCTTCATCCGCCGCAGGACGCGGCTACCGATACCCAGGCCGAGGGCGCCGACCAGCAGCGCGCCCAGTGGAATGCAGGCCGCGTTACCTGCGACCAAGGCAGCCGGGATGCCAAGAACGAACCCGGCTGCTCCGCTGGTGAAGACCGTGATCCACATTTCGTCCGCAGTCAGACCGCCGATGACCACCGGTTGCCGGTTCAAACGGGTCGGCAGGAAGCTGAGGGTCCCATCCTGAAACAGATGTTCTTCGGGCATGGGAAGGCCCTTACATGATGGTGGTGGCTTTGGTGACGAGATAAATGATCAAGATCAGCAGGCCGATGCCTACGGCCACGCCCGCTCCGAGATCCGACCACTTCTTTTTCCCATCATGGATGGCGTGATAGGTGCCGTAGGTATGCCAGGAGACTCCCAGAAAGACAGCCACGCAGATGAGTAGCGCGAGGAGCATCGCTCCGTCATAGCCGAAGTTCTGGATGGTTTGCATGATTCCCGACCCTTCCCCACGGCTAGGGGCCTCGGGTTTGGGGAGTGCAGCCAAGGCGACACCTGGGAGTGCCAAAGAGATGGCTGCCAGGCGCCGGCAGAGGGTGGACAGTTTCTGGAGGGTGAATTTCAGCATGAGTGTCTCCGTATGGGTCAGCTGAGGAGGAAGAAAGAGGTGATGCTGAGGAGGACCACGATCCGTATCGCGGAAACGCCGGCAGTGGCGCTGTCGAGGTTGTTGGTGGCCCAGCCGCGCCAGGTGCTGTACATCGCCCAGGCGGACCACAGCAGAAGGAAGGTCATCGCTGCTCCAATGAACAGCCCCTCGCCGGCCGATGGGGGAAAGCCAGCGGCGGCCTGGAACGCTGATGTTTGGGCTCCACTCATGCTCACGGCATCGGCCCTCCGCGCAGGGTGTAATCCCCAGATAGGTCGGAAGGGTCACGCGGTTGGGCGCGGCTGGGCGTCATGTAGTCCTGCAGGCCTTGGCGGATGCGCTGCAGATCAGCGGCCAGGCGCGAGTAGTCGAAGTAGAAGCGCTGTCCGGGCTCATCGGCACCCTGGGCACTGCGGTGGGCGGTGTCCTCGAGGGCGTTGAGCTGCCGGATCATCACCTCCAGGTTCGCCTGCTCGGAGGCGCTCGCTGCGAAAGCTCCCTGTGCGACCAGCGCACTGCAGGCCAAGACGGCCAGGCAGCTTCGGCGAAGGGATTGATGTGGAGTGTTCACGGCGAATCTCTTGCAGATCAGGGTGCGATCAGCTTGCCGATCGCCCTGATTCCATTCCGCAAGAAATACTCGGCGCGGGGCCGGGGTATTTTTTATGAGGTTGCGCGCTTGAAAAACAGCAGGTAGCTGACGGGCAGAGCGATGCCCCAGGCCCAGCCCTGGGCGTTCTGATTGCCGATCTCGGTTACACCCCGCATGAGTGGCTGAACGCTCACCAGCTCCCAGCCTTCCTGGCCCAGACGCACGACCTCGGCCCAGCGCAGAGGGTTGAGCAAGGCGTGGTCGTCGGGTTCCAAGGTGTCTTCTTTGTGTTTGAACATCGCGACGCCCTTGGTGAGGGTTTTATAGGGAATGTCGATGTTCTCGACATGGTATTCGAAGGTCTGCTTCATGACGTGCTCCTGGAGTGGTTCGAGTAGAACCGCACGGTTTCAAGAGCAGGAGGAGGGCCTCAACCGAAAATACTAGGCCTAGCACCAGTGAATTTCTGGTGGTTGGCGGGTTTAGAGACACGTATGGACGTCTGGGTGTATATTTCATATATATTTCGGGTATCCGGATTATCTGGTTGGTATGCGAGAGAGAAAGGTGGCCGACAAACTCAACCCACAACGGATTAGCTGGTTGATGGCTCGCTCAGTACGCTCACTTGCTAGAGAGCAGATACT
>NZ_JBZWBG010000017.1:0-158643 GCF_058680555.1 Pseudomonas sp. YA1 | reverse complement strand
AATGGACGATGCCGATCCGTGACTGGAAGGCGGCGCTGACTCGCTTTACGATCAGCTACGAAGACCGCCTGCCGCAGCAGTAACCCTAACCCCGGTTACACAAAATTCTGCACACCCTCATGCTTTTAAAGAAAATTCCTACCGATTGGTTTTGGTTTCGGCGGGTGGGATACCTCAGGTGACCGATATTCGTGATTATCCTTGCCCAATCTGAGAATTAAATGCCGTGGACGTCGGGCAAGTCATCTTCAAAGCTTTAAAGAGTGTTAAGAAGTGTAAAGTCAGCGCGCGCCTTTCTGCTTTCCCTGAGTTTCCACGGCTAGAATCCGCTGTTCTGAGGGATGGGTTCCGGCAGAATGCCGACCTATCCGGGCAGGTGACTGGCTGGTCTGACAAGTTTTCCCGGCGAGACGGTCATAGGCGCTGCCCATGCGGCGGCGCATGATCCGGGCATCCCATCCTGCGTGGAGCAAGATGCCCATGAGCACCGATGTACAGGGCCGTGCCCTGGCTGTACTGAACCGTGTCGCCCAGGCCGACTGGCCGGATCGCTTCAATCTTCGCAAACCCTTCGAGAAGCTGCTCTACAGCGGCAGCCGTACCGGCTTCCGCCTGGCCAGCGAGCGTTCGGCGAAGCAGGCGAAGGGACCGCGCAAGGCCGATCCGGACGGGTTGTTCGACCTGTCGTTCTCCGACGACCAGCAGATGCTGGTGGACATGCTCGAAGGCTTCGCCCTGGAGGTGTTGCGTCCGCTGGCTCATGACGCGGATGCCGAGGCCAGCCTGCCGGCGGAACTGCTCAACCAGGCGCTGGAGCTGGGCCTGACCCACTATGGGGTCGGCGAGGTGCACGGCGGCATGGCCGGTGAGCGCACCACGGTGACCACTGCCCTTATCGCCGAGGCCCTGGCCAAGGGCGATCTGTCGCTGGCGGCGGCCCTGCTGGTGCCGTTGTCGGCGGCCAACTGCATCCGCCGCTGGGGCAGCCCCTCGCAGCAGGCGCAGTGGCTGCCGGCGTTCGTCAGCGAAGAGGGGGCGCCGCTCACAGCCATCGCGGTCAACGAGCCGAGTCTGCTGTTCGACCCGCAGAAACTGGCGACCCGCGCCCGGCGCAAGGGCAGTCACTACCTGCTTTCCGGAGAGAAATGCCTGGTCCTGCGCGGCCTGGAGGCCAGCCGCCTGATCGTCGCGGCGAAGACCGACGAGGGGCCTGCGCTGTTCCTGGTGGAAGCCTCCGCCAAGGGCGTCGAGCGACGTGCCGAGCCGGCGATGGGACTGAAGGCCGGCGGCACCGCCCGGTTGCGCCTGAAGAGCGTCAAGGTGCCGGCGGACAACCGCCTGGCCGCCGAGCATTTCGACTACCGGGCCTTCCTCGATCACGCGGCCCTGGCCTGGTGTGCCCTGGCGCTGGGCACCGGGCAGGCGGCGCTGGACTACGTGATCGCCTACTGCAACGAGCGCGAGGCCTTCGGCGAGCCGATCAGCCATCGCCAGGGGGTCGCCTTCATGGTCGCCGACATCGCCATCGAACTGGACGCCATGCGCCTGATGGTCTGGCGCGCCTGCGCCCTGGCCGAGCGCGGCCAGCCGTTCCAGCGCGAGGCTTACCTGGCGCGTCTGCTGTGCGCCGAGAAGGCGATGAAGATCGGCACCGACGCCGTGCAACTGCTCGGCGGCCACGGCTTCACCAAGGAGCATCCGGCCGAGCGCTGGTACCGCGACCTGCGCGCGGTAGCGCTGATGGCCGGCGGCCTGCACCTGTGAACCCGAGCGAGTGCGCGGTCCGCCGCGACGAGTGAACGAGGAATCGACATGTACCTGGAAACCCCGAAGAAATTCCGCAGCCTGGCTAACCAGGCGCATCAGGTCGCAGAAAACTATTTCCGGCCGATCTCGCGCAAGTACGACAAGGCCGAACACGCCTATCCGAAGGAGCTGGACCTGCTCGCGGCCTTGCTGGACGGCATGAACAGCGGCTCGCCCGAGGCTGTCGGCGCGACCTCGGCGAGCAAGCGCGCCGGCAAGCAGGTAGAGGAGGGCATCAAGAACGGCGGCAACCTGTCGGCATTGCTCGGCGTGATGGAACTGTGCTGGGGCGACGTCGGCCTGCTCCTGGCCATGCCGCGCCAGGGGCTAGGCAACGCGGCGATCGCCGCGGTGGCCAACGAGGAGCAGTTGCAGCGCTTCGGCGGCACCTGGGCGGCGATGGCGATCACCGAGCCGGGCTGCGGCTCGGACTCGGCGGCGATTCGCACCACCGCGACCCAGGATGGCGACCACTATGTACTGAACGGCGAGAAGATTTTCGTCACTTCCGGCGAGCGGGCCGATGCCGTGGTGGTCTGGGCCACCCTGAACCGCAACCTGGGGCGGGCGGCGATCAAGTCCTTCGTGGTCGAGAAGGGCACGCCGGGGATGACCGTGACGCGCCTGGAGAAGAAGCTCGGGATCAAGGCTTCGGATACCGCTTCGATCAGTTTCAATGATTGCCGGGTGCCGGCCGCGAACCTGCTGGGCAACGCCGAGGTCGACGTGCAGAAGGGTTTCGCCGGGGTCATGGAGACCTTCGACAATACCCGCCCGCTGGTGGCCGGCATGGCCGTCGGGGTGGCCAAGGCGGCGCTGGACCGGACCCGCGAATTGCTGAAGAAGGCTGGCTGCAAGTTCGACTACAGGAAACCGCTGCTCACCGTCAGCCACGCCGAGGCCACTCTCTATCGCCTGGAGGCGGAGTGGGAGGCAGCGCGCCTGTTGACCTTGAAGGCGGCATGGATGGCCGACAACAAGCTGCCCAACTCGAAGGAAGCGTCCATCGCCAAGGCCAAGGCTGGACGGGTGGCCAACGAGATCACCCTGAAGTGCGTGGAGCTGGCTGGCGCCCTCGGCTACGCCGAGGATGAGCTGTTGGAGAAGTGGGCGCGGGACTCGAAGATCCTCGACATCTTCGAGGGCACCCAGCAGATTCAGCTGCTCATCGTCGCTCGCCGCCTGCTCGGCAAGTCTTCCAGCCAGTTGAAGTAGAAAGGGCGGCAAAGCCCGCCCGGTTCAGGCGCTGGCGCGGTCGCGCCCACCGCCGGCCTGGTCGCCGTTGCTGGATGGCCACAGTGCCAGCCAGTCGCGGAAACGGATGCGTTCCTCATGCACCAGCCAGCCGTCCTGTACGGCAAAGCTCTCGGCCAACCACAGGCCGCGGGTGGCCGCAGGGCGCAACTGGCCCTTGCGCAGGGTGAACAGGTCGCCGGTGGGGCGGCCCTGGTCCAGCGGCAGCAGGTAGAGATCGGGGCGCCGACGGTCCAGGCGCGCCACCAGCGGACCGCTCTCGAGCCGCTCGTCGACATGGTAGAGGCTCGGCTCGCGCGCATCGCGCGGCAGCTCCAGGCGCATGTCGTAGACCAGTTGCAGCGAGGCCGTGGGCAGGTGTACGTAGGCGCGTGGGCGCTCCAGCAAGCGCAGGCTGCCGGCTTGCACCGGACGGGCGGCGCCGGACAGCGGGGTGAGGACGAAGTGGCTGTTCTCCCGGTAGCGCAGCGAACCCTGGTAGGGCGTCGGCAGCCAGGTGTCGCCGAAGCGCCCGCCGAGCCAGCCGCCGGCGGTCTCCACCAGGCATTCCTCGGCGACTTCCTGGATCGCCGTGAGCAGCGGCAGGTTCAGTTCGTGGGCCGGTACGTAGCCGGAGATCAGCTTGAGCACGGTATCGCCGCGGTCCAGCCGGCGCTGACGGACCAGCACCCAGTAGTCGCGGCCCTGCCAGTTCAGGGTCAAGCGCACCGAGACCCCCAGGTTGGCCAGCTCGGCGACGAAGCGCTGCGGGTCGGCTACCTCCATGCGGCGGCGGCGTACGAGCATCTGCTGGAAGTTCAGCGGCAGGCCGAGGGCCTGGTAGACCAGCCCGTCCGGGGAGGCCTCCACCAGCAGCGGCAGGGTCTTGAAGGCGGACGGATCCTTGCGGGCGAGCATACGGGGCATACGGGGCTCCTTATCGGTTCATCGCGCCGGGGCGGGACGGAGGCTCACGTTCGATGCACCGGCCACCGGAGGCGAGGGCGGCAGGCAGGATACGGCTCGTTCGGGAGGAACATGGCAGCGGAATGCACCGCGGGTGTCAACCCGCGGATGTTGCAGCCGATGTATGGTTCAGGCCTTTTTCAGGGCTTGCGCGGCCATCGCGACATTATGGGCCAGGTGCAGCGGATTGATGGTGCCGACGATGGCGGCGGCGACGCCCGGCTGGTCGAAGACCAGTTCGAAGCTGGCGCGCACCGGGTCCTGTCCGGCGCCCAGGCAGGCATGCCCGCTGGCCAGCGCCTTCTTCACCAGGATGCCCTTGGCATGGGCCGCGGCGTACTCGATGACCGGGCGCTCGGCGCGCTCGTTCAGGTTGTAGGTGACCATCGCGCAATCGCCCTCGCGCAGGGCGCGCAGGCCACCTTCGACGGTCTTGCCGGAGAGTCCGTAGGCGCCGATCAGGCCCTCGCGCTTGAGCGCGGCGAGAGTCGGGTAGACCTCGCTGTTCTCGAGGATATCCAGGTCGTTGCCATCGGAATGCACCAGCACCAGCTCGATCCGCTCGGTCTCCAGGCGCTTCAGGCTGCGTTCGACGGAGCGCCGGGTATGCGTGGCGGAGAAGTCGAAGACTGACTGGCCGTCGACGAACTCTTCGCCGACCTTGCTGACGATCACCCAATGCTCGCGCTGGCCGCGCAGCAGCGGGCCGAGGCGTTCCTCGCTGCGGCCGTAGGCCGGGGCGGTGTCGATCAGGTTGATGCCGAGGTCGCGGGCCAGGGCCAGCAGGTCGGCGGCTTCGCGGTCGTCGGGGATGGTGAAGCCGGAAGGGTACTTCACTCCCTGGTCGCGGCCGAACTTGACGGTGCCCAGGCCCAGGGGCGAAACGGCCAGGCCGGTGTCGCCCAGCGGGCGGTGCAGGTCGTGGAGGGTATCCCTGATCATGCGAAGGCCACCTCCCAGGCCGGTTCGGCGAGCGGTGGACGCGGCAGTTGCGGCAGCGCGGCATGTTCGCTGGGGCGGATGCCGTCTTCTTCCAGGCGGGCGCAGACCCGGTCGGCGAAGTCAGGGGCCAGCGCCAGCTTGGTCGGCCAGCCGACCAGCAGGCGTCCCTGTTCGGCGAGGAAGGCGTTGTCCGGGCGCAACAGGTTGGACTGTGCCGGCTCGGCGCGATCCACCCGCAAGGTGGCCCACTGCGCCTGGCCGAGGTCGATCCAGGGCAGCAGCTTTGCCAGTTCGCGACGTGCTTCGGCGATCTGCGCGGCTTCGTCGCGGGCCACGCCATCGGCTTCGGCGATGTCGCCGCCGAGGTACCAGACCGACTGGCCGTCGCGGGTCGGATGGGTGGTCACGGTGATCCGTGGCTTCGGCCCGGCCCCCAGGCAGTGGGCGTACAGCGGTTTCAGGGTCGCCGCCTTGACCATCACCATGTGCAGCGGCCGCCGCTGCATGGCCGGTTGTTCCAGGCCCAGTTCGCGGAGCAGCGCCTCGTTGCCGGCACCGGCGCTGAGCACCACGCGCTGTGCTCGGATCTCCCGGCCGTCGACGCACAGGCCGGCCAGTTCCCGGCCTTCGCGCAGCGGTTCGATGCGCTCGCCGGCGAGCAGGCTGTCGCCGGCCAGTTCCGCCAGGCGGCGAATCAGGTCGGGGACGTCGAAGACGATTTCCGTGAGGCGGTAGGCCTTGCCCTTGAACCCCTTGTCGCGCAGCGCCGGAGGCAAATCCTCGCCCTTGGCCTGCTCGACCCGGCTGCGCACCGCCTTGCTGGCGAAGAAGCTGGTAAGGCTGCCGGCCAGGCCGCCCGGCGACCACAGGTAGTGCGCCTCGGAAAGCAGGCGCACGCCCCGCAGGTCGAGTTCGCCGTCGCTGCCGAGACAGGCGCGCCAGCGCCGCGGCATGTCGGCGATGGCTTCGGAGGCGCCGGTCAGGGCGCCATGCAGGGCGTACTTGGCGCCGCCGTGGATGATCCCCTGCGACTTCACGCTCTGTCCGCCGCCGAGGCTGGCGCTTTCCACCAGCACGGTGGCGTAGCCGGCCCGGCGCAAGCGGGCGTTCAGCCAGAGGCCGGCGATACCGCCGCCAACGATGAGGATGTCGGTGGAAAGGGCTTGGGGCATGGGGCTGCCTTATCGGGAACGGAAAGGGCGCAGTATACAACCTGCGCCCGCGCCGGTCGTTCAGTGCCCCGAAGCGCGGGAGAACAACTGGATCACCAGCACGCCGGCGATGATCAGGCCGATACCGAGGAGGGCCGCGGGGTCCAGGCGCTGGCCGTAGACGAACATCGCCACCAGGCTGACCAGGACGATGCCGAGCCCGGACCAGATGGCGTAGACCACGCCGACCGGCAGGGTGCGCATGACCAGCACGAGCATGCTGAAGGCGAGCACGTAGCCGCCCACCACCAGCAGCAGCGGCAGTGGCTTGCTGAATCCGGCGACGGCTTTCAGCGAGGTGGTGGCGACCACTTCGGCGGCGATGGCGATGGCGAGGTAGAGATAATTGGTCATGGCGGCGTCCTCCGGAAACTGCGGCCATTCTAGGGAGCCGGCGGATGGGATAAAGTCGTTACCTATCTGTATTGGAGATAGGTTATGCAGTGGAACCTGGAGCAGATCCGCCTGTTCGTCAGCGTCGCCGAGCGCCAGTCGTTCTCTGCCGCCGCCCGCGAACTGAAGCGGGTGCAATCGGCGGTGAGCAACGGCATCGCGCTGCTGGAGGCGGACCTCGGCGTCACCCTGTTCGAACGCAGCAGCGGACGCCAGCCGCGCCTGACCGACGAGGGCCGGGTGCTGCTGGCGGAGGCGCGCGAGGTGCTGCGCCAGTGCGAGCGCCTGCAGGGGCGCGCGCTGGGCCTGGCGCGCGGCGAGGAGCCGCGGCTGCGCCTGGCCCAGGACGAGGCGATGCCCTACCAGCCGGTGCTGGACAGCCTGGAAGCGCTGGCGCAGCGCTTTCCCAGTCTGGAGGTGCAGGTGTCCAGCGGCGGCCAGGGCGACGTGACCCGTCGTTTGCTCGAGGAGCAGGCTGACCTCGGCCTGCTGTTCCACCATGAGCGCATGCCTGAGTCGCTGGAGCGGCGGCGCCTCGGCAGCGTCGAGATGGTCACGGTGTGCGGCGCCGGCCACCCGCTGGCCGGGCTGCAACGGGTCAGTCGCCGCGAGCTGGCACAGCACCGGCAACTTTTGATCGTGCCCCAGCAGAGCGGCTATCCGGGCGGCGAGCAGATCAGCCCGCAGGTGTGGCGGCTGGACAGCTTCTATTCCATGGCCGAGTTGCTGATGCGCAACCTCGGCTGGGCCTGGCTGCCGCGGCACGTGGTGCAGTACCCCACCTACGATCGGCTGATGGTGGAGCTGACCAGCGACTGGACGCCGCCGTCGCTGGTGGTCGAACTGGTCTGGCGGCGCAACGAGGTGCTCGGCCCGGCGGCGGCCTGGCTCGGCGAAACCTTCACCCGCCACCTGCGCGCCATCGGCTGAGCCGGTCGGCGGGAGTTTTGCTAAGCTGCGCGCCCATGAACCGTACCCTCTATACCCTGCTGTTCCACCTCGGCTTGCCGCTGGTGGCGTTGCGCCTGTGGTGGCGCGCGCGCCAGGCACCGGCCTATGCCAAGCGCATCGGCGAGCGTTTTTCCCTGTCCTTGCCCGAGGTGCCGCCCGGCGGCATCTGGGTGCACGCCGTCTCGGTGGGCGAGAGCATCGCCGCCGCGCCGATGGTGCGGGCGCTGCTGGAGCGCCATCCGCAGCTGCCGGTCACCGTCACCTGCATGACCCCGACCGGCTCGGAGCGCATCCGCGCATTGTTCGGCGAGCAGGTCCGGCACTGCTATCTGCCCTACGACCTGCCCTGGGCGGCGGCGCGCTTCCTCGACCGGGTGCGGCCGCGCCTGGCGGTGATCATGGAAACCGAGCTGTGGCCCAACCATATCCATGCCTGCGCCGTGCGCGGGATCCCGGTGGCGCTGGCCAATGCGCGCCTGTCCGAGCGCTCGGCGCGTGGCTACGCGCGCTTCGCCGGGCTGACCCGGCCGATGCTCGCCGAGCTGTCCTGGATCGCCGTGCAGACCGAGGCCGAGGCCGAGCGCTTCCGTCGTCTCGGCGCGCGTCCTGAGTGCGTCAGCGTGACCGGCTCGATCAAGTTCGACCTGCGCATCGACCCGCAGCTGCCGCTGGCCGCTGCCGCCCTGCGCGAGGAATGGGACGCGACGGCGCGACCGCTGTGGATCGCCGCCAGCACCCATGCCGGCGAGGACGAGATCGTCCTGGCAGCCCACCGGCGCCTGCTGGAAACGCGTCCCGACGCGTTGCTGATCCTGGTGCCGCGCCATCCGGAACGCTTCGCCGGCGTCCACGAGCTATGCCGCCGCGAAGGCTTCGCCACGGTCCGGCGCTCCGGCGGCGAGCCGGTGGCACGCGCGACCCAGGTGCTGCTCGGCGATACCATGGGCGAGCTGCTGTTCCTCTATGCCCTGGCCGACATCGCTTTCGTCGGCGGCAGCCTGGTGCCCAACGGCGGGCACAACCTGCTGGAGCCGGCGGCCCTGGGCAAGCCGGTGTTCGCCGGTCCGCACCTGTTCAACTTCCTCGACATCGCCGCGCAATTGCGCGACGCCGGGGCGCTGCTCGAGGTGACGGATGCCGGCGAGCTGTGCGACGGCCTCACGCGCCTGTGGGCGCAGCCGGAGGTCGCGACGGCCATGGCCACTGCCGGAGAGAAGGTGCTGCGCAACAACCAGGGCGCCCTGGAGCGGCTGCTGGCGGGGTTGGCGCGGTTGCTCGAGCGCGGCGGGTAGCGCCCGCCCCGTCGGCGCTCCCCTGGCCCTGCATCGCGACAGGCCGTTTCAGAACGTCGGCGGGGTGATCACCCAGAGCACCAGGGTATCGCTGTCGCCTGGGTTGCCGTAGCGATGCGGTTCCTGGCTGGAGTAGCTGAAGCTGTCGCCCTCGCGGAGCTGGAAATGGCGGTCGCCGACCCAGAGTTCGAAGATTCCGCTGAGGATGTAGCCGGCTTCCTCGCCCTCATGGCTGTAGCTCTGCTGGCTGTAGGTGCCCGGCGGGAAACGCGAGTGGAGGATCTCCAACTGGCGGCTGGGCTGCGGGGTGAGCAGTTCGTCGATGATGCCGTCTTCGTAATGCACGCTCATGCGCGTGTTGCTCCGCACCACGTAGCCGGCGTCCGCCGGGTCCACCGCGGCCTCGCTGGCGAAGAACCACTGGATGGTCACGCCGAGGCTGCGGGCGATGTTGAACAGCGCCGGAATCGACGGATACGCCAGGTTGCGTTCCAGTTGGCTGATGTAGCCGGCGGTGAGTTCGCTCTGTGCGGCCAGCTCGGCCAGGGTCAGGCCGCGGCGTTTGCGCAGGCCGCGGATGCGGGTGCCGAGGAAGTGCGTTTCGCTGCGTGGCGTGTCGGTGGCGTCCGGCGGTGACGGGCGGGGCATGCGGCGGGGTCCTGGCTGCGTTTGCGGCATTCTAGGGGCTGGGCCGGGACCCGTCGAGGGAGCCGCGGCCGCGCCGCTCAGATGCTCCAGGCGGCCTTGAGCCCTTCGTAGATCGCCTCCTCGGCGGTGCGGGGGGCCAGGCAGTCGCCGATCCGCAGCACCTCCGCCAGGCCGTGCAGGCTGTCGGCCAGTCGGTCCACCGGCTGGTGGCCCTGGCATAGCACCAGGGTATCGACCTCCTCGAACAGCATCGCCTCGCCGCTGGCGCTGTGCTGCATGTACACCGTGGTATCGTCGCAGCCGTACAGGCGGGCGTAGGGCGTGACCGGGATACCCAGGCGGTGCAGTTCGCCGGCCAACTGGTCGCGCACGTACAGCGGCAGGCTCTCGCCGCAGTGGGTGCCGTTCACCGCCAGGCGCACCTGGTGGCCCTCGCGCACAAGCTTTTCCGCGATACCGGGGCCGATCCAGTCGCCCCGCCAGTCGGTGACCAGCACCGAGCGACCGACCCGCACCTCGCCGCGCAGCACCTGCCAGGCATCCACCACCTGCAGCTCGCCGCCGCGCTCGAAAGGCGGCCAATAGGGTTCGGCGCCGGTGGCGACGATCACCAGGTCCGGCCGTTCGCGCTCCACCAGCGCGCGGTCGACCGGCGTGTTGCGGCGTACCTCGACGCCGGCCAGTTGCATCTCCCGTTGCAGGTTGGTGGAGGCGCCGCCGAATTCCGCGCGGCGCGGCAGCAGTTGCGCCAGGTTGACCTGGCCGCCGAGCTGGGCGCCGGCCTCGCAGAGCACTACCTCGTGGCCGCGCTGTGCCGCCACCGCCGCCGCCTTCATCCCCGCCGGGCCGCCGCCGGCGACCAGCACGCGCTTGCGCCGCGAGGCCGGATTGGGCGTTGCGTAGGTCAGCTCGCGGCCGGTTTCCGGGTGCTGGATGCAGGAGATCGGATAGCCTCGGTGGAAATGTCCGATGCAGGCCTGGTTGCAGGCGATGCAGGCGCGCACGTCGTCGCTGCGCCCGGCCTCGGCCTTGTTCGGCATCTGCGGGTCGCAGATCAGCGCGCGGGTCATGCCGCAGACGTCGGCCTGGCCTCGGGCGAGGATGGCCTCGGCCTCCTGGGGCTGGTTGATGCGCCCGGTGACGAACAGCGGGATCGCCAGGCGCGCCTTGAAGGTACCGGCTTCGCGGGCCAGGTAAGCCGGCTCGATGGCCATCGGCGGGACGATATGGATGGCGCCGCCGAGGGAGGCCGAAGTACCGGCGACGATGTGCAGGTAGTCCAGCTCGCCCTGGACCGCCTCGGCCGCCTGCAGCGACTCGCTTTCGCTGAGACCCTCGGGGTCGCGCTCGTCGGCGGACAGGCGCAGGCCGACGATGAAGTCCTCGGAGGTGGCCGCGCGCACCGCCGCCAGCACTTCGCGGAGGAAACGCAGGCGGGCATCGAGGTCGCCGTTGTAGCCATCCGTGCGGCGGTTCACCCGCGGGTTGAGGAATTGCGCCGGCAGGTAGCCATGGCTGGCGACCACCTCCACCCCGTCCAGCCCTGCCTGGTGCAGGCGGCGCGCGGCGGCGGCGTAGCCGGCGACGATCTCGTCGATCAGCGGCTGGTCGAGTTCGCGCGGCATCACCCGGAACCGTTCGTTGGGCGAGGCCGAGGCGGAATAGGCCACCGCCAGCAGGCCGTCGGCGGACTCCATGATCTCGCGCCCGGGATGGAAGATCTGCGACAGCACCACGCAGCCTTCGGCGTGGCAGGCCTCGGCGACCCGCCGGTAGCCGGGGATGCAGGCATCGTCGGTGGCCATCAGCACGTGCGAGGTGTAGCGCGCGCTGTCGTGGACCCCCGCCACCTGCATGACGATCAGTCCGGCGCCGCCGCGGGCCCGGGCGCGGTGATAGGCGACGAGTGGCTCGTTGACCAGGTTGTCGGTAGGCATCGACGTGTCGTGGCCGCTCGACATGATGCGGTTTTTCAGGCGTTTGCCCCGGATTTCCAGGGGGCTGAACAGGTGCGGGAAATTCACGGTTGGCGTCCTTCTTGTTGTTCTCGCGGCGCGCTTCAGAAACAGGATATGAATTTACCATCAGTAAAAAATCAACTTGTTTTTTTAAAATCGACTGGATAGTTTCTGTCCCGTGGCCGCTTCCCGGCGGCTCGCTGCGATCCACTCCACAACAAGAACAAGAGGAGACGCACATGAACCGTTCCTTTCCATTGCGCCGCGCGGCCAGCGCCCGTCCGCATCCGGTTTTTCCTTGCCGCGTCCTGCTCGGCGCCGTCCTGCTGGCGTTCGGCGGCCTCGCGCCAGTCCAGGCCGATGATGGCCTGGTGGTGGTCGGCTACGGCGGCGCCGGACAGAAGGCCCAGGAGGTGGCGTTCTTCCAGCCGTTCACGCAGCAGACCGGGATTCCCGTAGTGCAGAGCGAGTACAACGGCGAGATGGCCCGGATCAAGGTGATGGCCGACACCGGTCACGCCGACTGGGACCTGGTCCAGGTCGAGGGGCCGGATCTGGCGCGCGGTTGCGACGACGGCCTGTTCGAGCGTCTGGACTGGCAGGCCATCGGCGGCAAGCAGCAGTTGATCGCCAATGCCGCCCAGGAATGCGGTTCCGCCGCGCTGGTCTGGGGCGTGGCGATCGGCTACGACGCCGACCGGCTGCAACAGCCGCCGGCGTCCTGGGCCGACTTCTGGGACGTCCAGCGCTTCCCCGGCAAGCGCGGCCTGCGCAAGCGGGCGATCTACAACCTGGAGTTCGCCCTGCTCGCCGACGGCGTGCCACGCGAGCAGGTCTATCCGCTGCTGGCGACCCGCGCCGGCGCCGACCGTGCCTTCGCCAAGCTGGGCCAGCTCAAGCCCTACATCCAGTGGTGGGAGGCGGGAGCGCAGCCGGCGCAGTGGCTGGCCGCCGGCGACGTGGTGATGACGTCCACCTACACCGGGCGCATCGCCGACGCCCACCGCGCGGGGCGCAACCTGGCCCTGGTATGGCCGGGCAGCCTGTACGGCATGGACTACTGGGCGGTGGTCAAGGGTTCGAAGCGCGGCGCCGAGGCGCGTCGCTTCATCGCCTTCGCCAATGCCCCGGATGCCCAGGTGCGCTACGTCGAGAACATTCCCTACGGGCCGACCAACCGCCAGGCCGCCCAGCGCCTGCCCGCGCAACTGGCGAGCTGGGTGCCGACCGCGCCGGCGAACCTGGAGCAGGGCCTGGCGATGGACGACGAATTCTGGGTCGAGCATGGCGAGGAGCTGGAGGAGCGCTTCAACGCCTGGGCCAGCCAGTGAGACGGGCGCCACGTAACCTGCGATCATCGGGGCTGCCCGCCGGTGGTCGCGGGCGACGAGCAGGAGCCGCGAAAGGATGAACCAGGAAGTGCGCTTTTCCCGTCTGGAACCAGAGCAGCGCAAGGCGCTGCTGATCGAGGCGACCCTGGCCTGCCTGAAGCGGCATGGCTTCCAGGGCGCCTCGGTGCGCAAGATCTGCGCCGAGGCCGGGGTATCGGTGGGCCTGATCAATCACCACTACGATGGCAAGGACGCGCTGGTGGCCGAGGCCTACCTGGCGGTCACCGGACGCGTCATGCGCCTGCTCCGCGGCGCCATCGACACCGCGCCGGGCGGCGCCCGCCCGCGGCTCTCGGCGTTCTTCGAGGCATCCTTCTCCGCCGAGCTGCTCGATCCGCAATTGCTCGACGCCTGGCTGGCGTTCTGGGGTGCGGTGGGCAGCATCGAAGCGATCGGGCGGGTCCACGACCATTCCTATGGCGAGTACCGGGCGCTGCTGGTCGGCGTGCTGCGGCAACTGGCGGAGGAGGGCGGCTGGGCGGACTTCGACGCGGAACTGGCGGCCATCAGCCTCAGCGCCCTGCTCGACGGGCTGTGGCTGGAGTCTGGGCTGAATCCCGCGACCTTCACGCCGCGGCAGGGCGTGCAGATCTGCGAGGCCTGGGTGGATGGCCTGGAGGCGGGCGCCCATCGCCGCTTCCGGCGTGCGACGGAAGCTTGTTGATCGTCCGTTCAGTAGTGGATAGGCTGCTGCTGGCAGCGGAAGGCGCCCCGGCCCCTTCCGCCCACCGTCCGACAACCCAGAACAAGAAACGCCCCGGCCCGCCGGAGGCGCAAGGTGATGGCGATGGTTCCGCGCGTATTGGTGGTCGACGACGACCCGGTGATTCGTGAGCTTCTCCAGGCCTATCTCGGCGAGGAGGGCTATGACGTCCTCTGCGCCGGCAACGCCGAGCAGGCGGAAGCCTGCCTTGCCGAGTGCGCCCATCTCGGCCAGCCGGTCGAGCTGGTGCTGCTGGACATCCGCCTGCCCGGCAAGGACGGCCTGACCCTGACCCGCGAGCTGCGGGTGCGCTCCGAGGTGGGGATCATCCTGATCACCGGGCGCAACGACGAGATCGATCGCATCGTCGGCCTGGAGTGCGGCGCCGACGATTACGTGATCAAGCCGCTGAACCCGCGCGAACTGGTGTCGCGGGCGAAGAACCTGATCCGCCGGGTGCGCCATGCCCAGGCCAGCGCCGGCCCCGCCCGGCAGGCCCTCAGGCAGTTCGGCGACTGGCTGCTGGACGCCGACCGGCGCCGCCTGATCGACCACGCGGGCAACGAAACCCTGCTCACCCATGGCGAATTCCAATTGCTCGGCGCCTTCCTGCGCAACAGCGGGCATACCCTGAGCCGCGACCAGTTGATGGACCAGATCCGCAACCGCGAGTGGCTGCCCAGCGATCGCTCCATCGACGTGCTGGTCGGCCGCCTGCGTCGCAAGCTGCGCGACGACCCGGCCGAACCGCAACTGATCATCACCATCCACGGCGCCGGCTACCTGTTCACCGCCGCGGCCAGCGACGCCTGAGCCATGCAGGCCCGCTGGCTGGCGCTCTGCGGATGGCTGCTGGGCGGCCTGGCACAGGCTGCGGAGACCATCCGCTATTGCGACTATCCGGTATACCCGCCGATCTCCTGGAGCGACGGCCAGCAGGTCCGGGGGCTGGCGCCGGAGCTGGTGAAGCGGCTGTTCGGCGCGCTGGGCTACCGGGTCGAGGTGGTGGTGCTGGGCAACTGGCGGCGCTGCCTGCTGGACGCCGCCGCCGGACGGGTCGACCTGGTACTGGCCTACCGCACGCCCGCGCGCGATCGCGACCTGGCGTTTTCCGCCGAGCCGGTGCTGCGCGAGGACGTGGCGATCTTCTACAACCGCCAGCGGCCGGTGCGCATCCGATCCCTCGGCGACCTCGCCGGCTATCGCGGCGGATTGTTGTTCGGCGAAAGCTACGGGGCGGACTTCGACCGCTTCGTCGGCCGCCACGGCAACGTCGAATGGGTTTCCGACAGCCGACAGAACTTCGGCAAGCTGGTGCGCCAGCGCATCGACTACATCGCCCACGAACGCCGCACCGGCACGCTGTTCGCCGAGCGCCTGGCCGGCGGCGAGAACATCCGTGCGCTGCCCGAACCGCTGACGGTGGACTACCTGCGGGTGGCGGTCTCGCGGCACTCGCCGCTGGCGGCGAAGATGGACGAGATCGACCGGGCCCTGCGTGGCTATCGCGACGACGGCAGCATCCAGCGTTGGCTGGACGACAGCGTGCGCGACTATCGGCGCCTCGCCGGCAACCGCGCGGACGCCTGGTGAGCGGCCGCGGTGGAGTGTTGGCGCGGCGCCTGCTGTGGCGGGTGCTGCTGTTCAGCCTGTGTTTCACCGTCCTCGCCGGCGCCGTGCAGCTGTTCTTCGAATACCGCCGCGAAATGCGCGAGATCGAGGCGCGCCTGGAACTGATCCGCAGCGGCTACCTGGCCAGCTTCGAGCGCAGCCTGTGGGATCTCAACCAGGAGCAGTTGAACGTGCAGTTGCGCGGCCTCGGGGATTTCCCCGACATCGCCCGCGTCAGCCTGCAAAGCGCCGACTTCAACCTGTTGCAGGGCGACCAGCGTCCACGCGGCATGCTGCGGGTCGAGCGCTTTCCCTTGAGCTACCAGCCGCCGGGGGGCGAGCGTCGGCATCTGGGCGAGCTGGAGATCGCCATCGACCTGGCGGCGGTCTATCGCCGGCTGGTTTCCGGCGGCCTGGCCAGCCTCTTGTGGATGGGCAGTTTCCTTTGCGGCCTGGCGGTGGCCCTCAGTTGGCTGTTCCACAGCCTGGTCACTCGCCATCTGTGGCGCATGTCCGAGTTCGCCGGGCATATCGCCGAAGGCGACCTGCAACAGCCGCTGCGACTGGACAAGGCGGACCGCGAACGCGACGAGATCGACGCCGTCGCCACCGCCCTGGAGGACATGCGCCAGGCCTTGCGCACCGATCGCCGCCGGCGCGACGCCGACCGCGACGAGTTGCGTCGGCAGGTCGAGCGGCGCACCGCCAGCCTGCGCCGGGCGAAGGACCAGGCGGAAGCCGCCGACCGCGCCAAGAGCCGTTTCCTCGCGACCATGAGCCATGAGATCCGTACCCCGCTGAACGGCATCCTGGGCATGGCCGAGCTGCTGCGCGAGGCATCGCTCGGCGAGCGCGACCGCCAGCGCCTGCGGGCACTGGCGACAGCGGGGGAGGGACTGCTGGCGATCCTCAACGAGGTCCTCCACTTCGCCCGGCTGGAGGAAGCGCCGGATTTGCCGGAAGCGGTGGACTTTTCCTTGCGGAGCCTGCTCGAGGACGTCCTCACCCTGCTCGAACCACGGGCGCGGGAGAACGCCACGCGGCTGGACCTGTGGCTGGACCCGCAGGTTCACGACGGCCATCGCGGCGCCGAGCAGTTCCTGCGCCAGGTGTTGACCAACCTGCTGGGCAACGCGGTGAAGTTCACCGAGGCCGGCGAGGTGCGCGTTCGCGTCGAGCGGCTGGCGCGCAGCGCAGGAAGCGAGCGCCTGCGGCTGAGCGTCGCGGACGATGGAATCGGCATTCCCGAGGAAATGCGCGAACGCATCTTCGAACGCTTCACCCAGGGCGGCGACGCCGTGACCCGCCGTTACGGCGGAACCGGCCTGGGCCTGGCGATCAGCAAGCGGCTGGTGGAAGCGCTGGGCGGGCGGATCGGCGTGGAAAGCCGGGTCGGCCAGGGCAGTACGTTCTGGTTCGAGATCGAGCTGGCGCTGGCGAGCTTGTCCGGCGCGACGCCGCCGGCGGCATCGGTGTCTGCGCTGGAGGTGCTGCTGGTGGAGGACGTGGCGCTCAACCGCGAGGTGGCCCAGGGCCTGATCGAGCGGGACGGCCACCGGGTGATGCTGGCCGAGGACGCGGGGCCGGCCCTGGCGCTGTGCCGGCAGCGGCGCTTCGACCTGATCTTGCTGGACATGCACCTGCCGGGGATGGCTGGCCTCGAGCTTTGCGCCGGGATTCGCCGGCAGCTCGACGGCCTGAACCGCGCCACGCCGATCTTCGCCTTCACCGCCAGCATCCAGCCGGACATGGTGCGTCGGTACTTCGCCGCGGGCATGCAGGGCGTGCTCGGCAAGCCCCTGCGGATGGACGAGCTGCGCCGCGCGCTGGGCGAGGTCGGCACCAGCGTGCCTGCGCTTGCGGCGGACGCCGCGCTGGACCGGCAGATGCTCGAGACCCACCGCCGCCTGCTGGGGCGGCACAAGCTCGCCGGACTGCTGGACAACCTGCTGGGAAGCCTGGACGAGCAGTTGCCGCTGCTGGCCGAAGCCCTGGACCAGGCGGACCTGGCCGAGGCGGCGAACATCGCCCATCGCCTGTCCGGAAGCTGCCAGTCCATGGGCCTGGTGGCGCTCGGCGCCGGCCTGGGCGAGCTGGAGCGCGAGGCCCTGGGCGCGGCCGGGGTCGACCCGCGGGCCTGGGGCGCACGCCTGGGTAGCCTGCGCCGCGACGGCGCCGAAGCCCTGCGCCGCGCCGGCTTCCTTGGCGAAGCCGACGCAGCGGCCGGTTGAGCGGCGCGGCGAACAACTTCCTTACAGCTTTTTACATCTTCGATCCGCGCGTTCAACGGCGTCTTACATCCGCCGCCAATAATCCGCTCATCCGTGCGCAAGACACGGCCTCTGACAGAGTGGAGACAAGAATAATGAGCCATCTCGAAGACCCCTGCGCGTACTCTCATCCGGAGGTGCGCCATGGCTGACGGCAAGGAAAGGCTGCAACTCACCCGGGCCCTGGCGAGCCGCCACATCTTCATGCTGTCCCTCGGCGGGGTGATCGGCACCGGGCTGTTCATGGGCTCCGGCGTGACCATCAACCAGGGCGGCCCGGCCGGCGCGGTGCTGGCCTACCTGGTGGCCGGGGTGCTGATGTACCTGGTGATGGTCTGCCTCGGCGAGCTGTCGGTGCAGATGCCGGTCTCCGGTTCGTTCCAGGCCCACGCGACGCGTTTCATCGGCCCGGCGACCGGCTTCATGATCGGCTGGGTCTACTGGATGAGCTGGGCCTCCACGGTAGGCCTGGAATTCACCGCGGCCGGGATGCTCATGACCCGCTGGTTCCCGGAGGTGCCCGTGTGGCTATGGTCGGGTTTCTTCGTGGTCGTGCTGTTCTCCCTCAATGCCCTGGCGACCCGCGCCTTCGGCGAGGCCGAGTACTGGTTCGCCGGGATCAAGGTGGCGGCGATCCTGGTGTTCATCGTGGTCGGGGGACTGGTGATCTTTGGCGGTATCGAACTGAAGAGCGGTGCGCCGGCGCCGATGTTCTCCAACCTGGTCGGCGAGCGGCTGTTCCCCAACGGCCTGTCGGCGGTGTTCGCGGTGATGATGACGGTGGTCTATGCCTTCCAGGGTTGCGAGATCATGGGCGTCGCCGCCGGCGAGACCGAGCGACCGGAGAAGAGCATCCCGCGGGCGGTGCGCAACGTGGTGTTCCGCGTACTGATCTTCTACGTGCTGGCCATCGTCGTGCTTTCCGCCATCATTCCCTGGCAACAGGCCGGGCTGATGGAAAGCCCGTTCGTGCAGGTGTTCGACATGGTCGGGATTCCCTACGCGGCGGACCTGATGAACTTCGTCATCCTCACCGCCATCCTCTCGGTAGGCAACTCGGGCCTGTACGCCTCGACGCGGATCCTCTGGGCGATGTCCAGGACCGGCATGGCCCCGCGCGGCCTGTCGAAGCTCAGCGCGCGCGGCGTGCCGCTCTACGCGTTGCTGATCACCCTGTGCTTCGCCCTGCTCTCGTTGCTGACCAGCGTGGTCGCCGCTGACACCCTGTTCATGGTGCTGATGGCGGTGAGCGGGATGTCCGGCACCGTCACCTGGATCGTCATCGCCTACGCCCAATACCGCTTCCGCCGCGAGCACATGGCCAGCGGCGGCACGGTCGCCGAGCTGAAATATGCCGCGCCGCTGTTCCCGCTGGTGCCGCTGGCCTGCATCGCCGTGTGCTGCTCGCTGTTCGTCTTCCTCGCCCTCGATCCCACCCAGCGGCCGTCCTTGTACTGGGGCTTCGGCTTCATCGCCGCCTGCTACCTGGCCTATTACGTGGTTCGTCGCCGGCAGCCGCAGGGACTGGGCGACCCCGCCCTGGGACGGGCCGGCTGAACGGCCATTCGCAGGACCCGACGCCCGCCGCATCCGGCGGGCGTTTTCGTTTTCGCCTGGTTGGTTTGTTCGAAGTTGTAACAGCCGGCTCGCGCGGGCCTCCGCCGCTTTTCGGCGGATCGCATGGCGTGTGGCTTTGCGCCTGCCGCAGGGCCGTTACATACACCCGAATGGGTGGATTGTGGTCTTGTTGAACGAATGTTTAGTATTGCCGGAAAGCCGCGATCGCCATCAACCAACAATAAGAACGAGGGCCGCATGACTGACCTTTCCCCATTGCAGACGCGGGTCGAAGCCGGGATCGCCTGGCTCGTCCTGAACCGTCCGCAACAGCGCAATGCACTGGATATCCCCACCCTGGAGGCCCTGCACGTCCGACTCGATGCCTGCGAGCGCGACCCGGCAGTGCGTGCTGTGGTCCTCGGCGGCAGCGGACGCAGCTTCTGCGCCGGGGCCGATCTCGCCGAATGGGCGGCGGCTGAAGCCCGTGGCGAGCTGGAACGCTATGGCTGGACCGAGGCCGCCCACGCCCTGATGGGGCGCCTGCACGCCCTCGACAAACCCACAGTCGCCGCCGTCAACGGCAGCGCCGTGGGCGCTGGCATGGACCTGGCGCTGTGCTGCGATTTCCGCATCGCCGCCGCCTCGGCGCGCTTCAAGGCCGGCTACACCGGCATGGCCTACTGCCCGGACGCCGGCGCCAGTTGGCATCTGCCACGGCTGCTCGGCAGCGAGGCGGCCAAGCGCCTGCTGTTCCTCGACGAAGCCTGGAGCGCGGAGCGAGCCCTGGGCGCCGGACTGGTCGGCGAGGTGGTCGCCGACGAGCGCCTGGTTGAGGCGGTCGGCGCCTTCGCTGCGCGTCTCGCCAGCGGTCCGACCTTTGCCTTCGCCCAGACCAAGCGCCTGCTGCGCGACGGCGCCGGGCGCTCGCTGGCCGAGCAGTTGCGGGCCGAGCAGGCCGCCGGGCTGCTCTGCGGGCGCAGCGAGGATGCCGCCGAGGCGCTGCGCGCCGTGGCCGAGAAACGTTTCCCTCAATTCAGCGGGCGCTAGGCGCCGAGCAGGTGATTCCCATGGATTTCAGGCTGACCCAGGAACAGGACATGCTGGTCGAGGCGGTGCGCAGCTTCGTCGAGAAGGAACTGCTGCCCCACGAGGACGATGTCGACCGCGCCGACGCGGTGTCGCCGGAGCTGGCCGCACAGATTCGCGGCAAGGCCCTCGCCGCCGGTTTCTATGCCTTCAACATGCCCGAGGAAGTGGGCGGCGGCGGCCTCGACTACCTGTCCCAGGCGCTGGTCGAACGCGAGCTGTCGAAGGTCTCCTGGGCCCTCCACGTATTCGTCGCGCGGCCCTCGAAGATCCTCATGGCCTGCACCGGAGAACAGCTCGGCGACTACCTGTTGCCCTGCGTGCAGGGCGAAAAGACTGATTGCTTCGCCCTCACCGAGCCGGGCGCCGGCTCCGACGCCAATTCGATCAAGACCCGCGCGGTGCGCGACGGCGACGCCTTCGTGATCAACGGTAGCAAGCACTTCATCAGCCACGCCGGGCACGCCGACTTCGCCATCGTCTTCGCCGTCACCGACAGCTACGAGCACAACGGCCGCAAGCGCAACGCGGTGACCGCCTTCCTGGTGGACAAGGGCACGCCCGGGATGACCGTGCGCCGCGGGCCGAAATGCGTGAGCAACCGTGGCTACCACACTTACGAGATCTTCTTCGACGATTGCCGGGTGCCGGCCTCCAAGGTACTCGGCGAGGTCGGCAAGGGCTGGGAAGTGGCCAACGCCTGGCTCACCGCCGGACGGGTGATGGTCGCCGCCAACTGCGTCGGCCAGGCCCAGCGCGCCCTCGACCTATCACTGCGCTGGGCGGCCGATCGCAAGCAGTTCGGCCAGCCGATCGGCAGCTACCAGGGCGTTTCCTTCAAGCTCGCCGACATGGCCACGCAGATCCGCGCCGCCGAGCTGATGACCCTGCACACCGCCTGGAAGATGGACCAGGGCACCATGACCGACGGCGAGGCCGGCATGGCCAAGCTGTTCGCCAGCGAGACCCTCGGCAAGGTCGCCGACGAAGCGGTGCAGATCTTCGGCGGCATGGGCCTGATGGATGAAGGACCGGTCGAGCGCATCTGGCGCAACGCACGGATCGAACGGATCTGGGAGGGCACTTCGGAAATCCAGCGGCACATCGTTTCCCGCGAACTGCTGCGGCCGTTGCTGCGTTGAAGTCCTGGCTCCCCTCTCCCTCCAGGGGAGAGGGGAAGGCTGCCATGTTCCGAATCGAGAACCGACATGAATCGTGAAAACCTCAAGCGCCTGCTGGCACCCAGGCATCTCGCCTTCATTGGCGGCCGTGGCATGGCGCGTGCCCTGAAACGCTGTGCCGAAGGCGGTTTCGCCGGCCAGTTGTGGCTGGTCAATCCGCAGCACGCCGAACTCGAAGGCGTACCCTGCGTGGCCAGCGTCGCCGACCTGCCGTGCGGCCCGGACGCGGCGTTCGTCGCCACCAACCGCGAACTGACCCTCGACGCGGTCGCCGCGCTCGCCGCCAAAGGCGCCGGCGGGGCGATCTGCTATGCCTCCGGCTTCGCCGAAACCGGCGAACAGGGCCTGGCCGTGCAACGCCGGCTGCTGGCCGCCGCCGGCGAAATGGCGCTGCTTGGCCCGAACTGCTACGGCTTGCTCGACTACCTGCACAGCGCCGCGCTATGGCCGGTGGCACATGGCGGTCGGCAGGTGGAGCGGGGCGTCGCGGTGCTGACGCAGAGCGGCAACTTCGCCTACAACCTGTCGATGAGCGACCGTTCGCTGCCGGTGGCCTATATGGCATCGGTGGGCAACCAGGCGCAGCTGGGCATCGCCGAGCTGATGGACGTGCTGCTCGACGAGCCGCGGGTGACTGCCATCGGCCTGCATCTGGAAGGTCTGAAGAACGTCCCGGGGTTCGCCCGCGCGGCCTACAAGGCGTTGCAGAAAGGCGTGCCGGTGATCGCCCTGAAGACCGGAGTGTCGAAGATCGGCGCGGCCCTCGCGCTCAGCCACACCAGTTCCCTGGCCGGTTCCGACGCGCTCTACGACAGCCTGTTCGAGCGCCTCGGGGTAATCCGTGTGAGCGGCCCGGTGAGCTTCGTCGAAACCCTCAAGGCCGCCGCCTGCGGCCACCTGCCTGGCGGGCCGAGCCTGGTCGCGCTGGCCTGTTCCGGCGGCGACGCCGGGTTGATCGCTGACTACGCCGAGCGCAACGGCCTGGGGTTGCCGTCTTTCGACGCCGGACAGCGCGACGAACTGGCCGGGGTACTGCCCGACTACGCCAACATCGCCAACCCGCTGGACTTCACCACCGCCATCTGGGGCGATGCCGCGGCCCTGGAGGAAATGCTCGACAGCGCTTTGCGCAGCCCTGCCGACGCCGCCCTGCTGGTGCTCGACTATCCGGGCGAGGAAACCGGCGAGCGGCCGCAGTGCGACCTGCTTCTGCAACGCTACTGCGCCGCGCTGAAGCGCCACGGCAAAGTCGGCTTCATCGCCTCGGCGTTCCCGGAACTGCTGCCGGCCCGGGCCCGCGAGCTGTTGCACGGCGAGGGCGTCGCCGCGCTGCAAGGCGTCGAGGATGGTCTCGCCGCCTGGGGACGGATCGCCCGCTACCGCCAGCGCCGCGCGGCGCTGCTGGAGCGCGGCGAGGCGGCGTTGGTGCCGATCTGCCCAGGGCCGCTGGCGGGCGACGGCTACCTGCTCGACGAGTGGCAATCCAAGCAGGCGCTGAAATCCTTCGGCCTGCCACTGCCCCCGGGGGTGCTGAGCACCCCCGGGCAGGCCCGCGAAGCGGCCCTCGACCTCGGCTTCCCGCTGGTGCTCAAGGCGGTCAGCGCCGCGCTGCCGCACAAGACCGAGGCCGGCGGCGTGGCGCTCGGCCTGCGCAACGAGGCGGCGCTGGAGGCGGCATTGTTCGACATGCGCGAAAGCCTGGCCCGGCACGCGCCGCAACTGGTCTTCGAGCGTGTGTTGCTGGAGCGCATGGCAGGCGCGCCGCTGGCCGAGCTGATCGTCGGGGTCAAGCGCGAGGAGGGCTTCGGCCTGGCATTGGTGATCGGTGCCGGCGGGATACTCGTGGAGCTGCTGCGCGACAGTCGCAGCCTGCTCCTGCCGACCACCGACGCGGCGATCCGCGATGCCCTGCTGAGCCTGCGCAGCGCGCCGTTGCTCAGCGGCTTCCGCGGTCGCCCGGCGGTATCCATGGAGGCCCTGGTGGCGGCGATCCGCGCGGTCGCCGAATTCGCCTGCGAACATGCCGAGCGCTTGCTGGAGCTGGACGTCAACCCATTGCTGGCGGATGCCGAGGGAGCGCTGGCGGTGGATGCGTTGATCCGGCTGGCCAATGGCTGAAGGCCCGGGCGGACACGACGGCTCCCCCTCCCGCTTGTGGGAATGGGAGCAAGAGCGCTGCGGCGCGAGCGGCGACTCCGATGGTCGCCGAACTGGACGAGGATATTGCCCATGCAACCACAGAAGACCCTCACCGCCGGCCAGGCCCTGGTCCGCTTGCTGGCCAACTACGGCGTGGATACCGTTTTCGGTATCCCCGGCGTGCACACCCTCGAGCTATACCGCGGACTTCCGGGCAGCGGCATCCGCCACGTGCTGACCCGCCACGAGCAGGGCGCCGGCTTCATGGCCGACGGTTATGCGCGGGTCAGCGGCAAGCCGGGAGTGTGCTTCGTCATCACCGGGCCGGGCGTGACCAACGTCGCCACCGCCATCGGCCAGGCCTACGCCGACTCGGTACCGCTGCTGGTGATTTCCAGCGTCAACCACAGCGCCAGCCTGGGCAAGGGCTGGGGCTGCCTGCACGAGACCCAGGACCAGCGTGCCATGACCGCGCCGATCACTGCCTTCTCCGCCTTGGCCTTGAGCCCGGAACAGCTGCCCGAACTGATCGCCCGGGCCTACGCGGTGTTCGACAGCGAGCGTCCGCGCCCGGTGCATATCTCGATCCCGCTCGACGTGCTCGCCGCGCCGGTGGCCCATGACTGGAGCGCTGCCGTGGCGCGCCGCCCTGGTCGTGGTGTGCCGTGCAGCGAGGCATTGCGGGCGGCGGCGGAGCGCCTGGCTACGGCCCGGCGACCAATGCTCATCGCCGGCGGCGGCGCGCTGGCGGCCGGCGAGGCGCTTGCCGCGCTGAGCGAGCGCCTGGCCGCGCCGCTGTTCACCAGCGTCGCCGGCAAGGGTCTGCTGCCGCCGGACGCGCCGCTCAACGCCGGGGCCAGCCTGTGCGTAGCGCCGGGCTGGGAGATGATCGCCGAGGCCGACCTGGTGCTGGCGGTGGGCACCGAGATGGCCGACACCGACTTCTGGCGCGAACGCCTGCCGCTGTCCGGCGAACTGATCCGCGTCGATGTCGACTCGCGCAAGTTCAACGACTTCTATCCCTCTGCCGTGGCGCTCAGGGGCGATGCCCGGCAAACTCTGGAGGCGCTGCTGGCGCGCCTGCCGCAGGAGGCCCGCGACGCCGCGCCGGCCGCCGCGAGGGTGGCGCGCCTGCGCGCGGAGATCCGCGCGGCACACGCGCCGTTGCAGGCGCTGCACCAGGCGATCCTCGACCGGATCGCCGCTGCGCTGCCGGCCGATGCGTTCGTCAGCACCGACATGACCCAGCTGGCCTATACCGGCAACTACGCGTACCCCAGCCGAGCGCCGCGCAGCTGGCTGCATCCCACCGGCTACGGCACCCTCGGCTACGGCCTGCCGGCCGGCATCGGCGCCAAGCTCGGCGCCCCGCAGCGCCCGGGCCTGGTGCTGGTTGGCGATGGCGGCTTCCTCTACACCGCGCAGGAACTGGCCACCGCCAGCGAGGAACTGGACAGTCCGCTGGTGGTGCTACTGTGGAACAACGACGCGCTCGGCCAGATCCGCGACGACATGCTCGGCCTGGACATCGAGCCGGTCGGCGTGCTGCCGCGCAACCCCGACTTCGCCCTGCTGGGCCGCGCCTACGGTTGCGCGGTGCGCCAGCCGCAGGACCTGGACGAACTGGAGCGCGACCTGCGCGCCGGCTTCGGGCAGCCCGGCGTGACCCTGATCGAACTGCGGCACGCCTGCGCGCGCTGACCGCCGGACAAGGAGAGCATCCATGCGCTATTCCGACTTCACCCAACGTATCGCCGGCGACGGCGCCGCTGCCTGGGACATCCACTATCGCGCGCTGGCACGGGTCGAGCAGGGCGAGGAAATCCTCCTGCTGTCGGTCGGCGACCCCGACTTCGATACCCCGGCGCCCATCGTCCAGTCGGCCATCGACAGCCTGCTGGCCGGCAACACCCACTACGCCGACGTGCGCGGCAAGCGCGCCCTGCGCCAGCGCATCGCCGAACGCCACCGGCAGCGCAGCGGCCAGGCGGTGGACGCGGAGCAGGTGGTGGTGCTGGCCGGCGCCCAGTGCGCGCTGTACGCGGTGGTGCAGTGCCTGCTGAATCCGGGCGACGAGGTGATAGTCGCCGAGCCGATGTACGTCACCTACGAAGCGGTGTTCGGCGCCTGTGGCGCGCGGGTGGTGCCGGTGCCGGTGCGCTCCGAGAATGGCTTCCGCGTGCAGGCCGAGGAGGTCGCCGCACTGATCACCCCGCGCACTCGCGCGATGGCGCTGAACAGCCCGCACAACCCGTCCGGCGCCAGCCTGCCGCGGGCCACCTGGGAAGCCCTGGCCGAGCTGTGCACGGCCCATGACCTGTGGATGATCTCCGACGAGGTCTACAGCGAACTGCTGTTCGACGGCGAGCACGTCAGCCCGGCCAGCCTGCCGGGGATGGCCGAACGTACCGCGACCCTCAACAGCCTGTCGAAATCCCACGCCATGACCGGCTGGCGGGTCGGCTGGGTGGTCGGTCCCGCGGCGCTCTGCGCGCACCTGGAGAACCTCGCCCTGTGCATGCTCTATGGCTCGCCGGAATTCATCCAGGATGCCGCCTGCACTGCGCTGGAAGCGCCGCTGCCGGAGTTGGAGGCGATGCGCGAGGCCTACCGCCGCCGCCGCGACCTGGTAATCGAGTGCCTGGCCGACAGCCCCGGCCTGCGTCCACTACGCCCGGACGGCGGCATGTTCGTGATGGTCGACATCCGCCCCACCGGACTTTCCGCCCAGGCCTTCGCCGACCGCCTGCTGGACCGCCATGGCGTATCGGTGCTCGCCGGCGAAGCCTTCGGTCCGAGCGCCGCCGGTCACATCCGCCTCGGCCTGGTGTTGGGCGCCGAACCGCTGCGCGAAGCCTGTCGGCGCATCGCGCTGTGCGCCGCCGAGTTGCTCGGCCAGGCCTGAAACCCTCGGCCGCGAGCGATGCGGCCGGTCACCACGATTCGGAAACCACGATGAACGTACTGATCGTCCACGCCCACAACGAACCGCAATCCTTCACCCGCGCGCTCTGCGACCAGGCATGCGAGACCCTGGCAGGCCAGGGCCACGCGGTGCAGGTCTCGGATCTCTACGCGATGAACTGGAATCCGGTGGCCAGTGCCGCCGACTTCGCCGAGCGCGCCGATCCCGACTACCTGGTCTACGCCCTGGAGCAGCGCGAGAGCGTCAAGCGCCAGAGCCTGGCCGCCGACATCCAGGCCGAGCTGGACAAGCTGCTGTGGGCCGACCTGCTGATCCTCAACTTTCCGATCTACTGGTTCTCGGTGCCGGCGATCCTCAAGGGGTGGTTCGACCGGGTACTGGTGTCCGGGGTCTGCTATGGCGGCAAGCGCTTCTACGACCAGGGTGGCCTGGCCGGCAAGAAGGCGCTGGTCAGCCTGACCCTGGGCGGGCGCCAGCACATGTTCGGCGAGGGTGCCATCCACGGACCGCTGGAGGACATGCTGCGGCCGATCCTGCGCGGCACCCTGGCCTATGTCGGCATGCAGGTGCTGGAGCCCTTCGTCGCCTGGCACGTGCCATACATCAGCGAGGAAGCGCGCGGCAACTTCCTGCGCGCCTACCGGGCGCGGCTGGAAAATCTCGAGCAGGATGTACCCCTGCGGTTCCCGCGGCTGGAGCAGTTCGACGCGCTGCTCCAGCCGCTGGCGCGCTGACCCGGGCGACGCGCGCCAGGCCAGTCAAGCGAAGACGCCCCCGACCGGGGGCGTCTTGGCTCGTGCTAGTACTGCTGGCGCGGCTTGCTCTGTAACTGCTCGGCGGCGGCCTTGGCCAGGTCCGGCGGGAGGAAGTCCTTGTCCGGATCGTAATCCTGCTTCAGGTAGGCGCTGAGCGCCTCCAGGTCGGCCGGGCTGAGGGTGCCGGCCGCCTGCTTCAGGCGCAGGGTATCGAGGATGTAGTCGTAGCGGCTGTTGTTGTAGTCGCGCACGGCGGCGTACAGCTGGCGCTGGGCGTTGAGCACGTCGACGATGTTGCGGGTGCCGACCTGGTAGCCGATCTCGGTGGCTTCCAGCGAACTCTGGTTGGAGATGATCGCCTGGCGCCGCGCCTGGACCTGCTCGACGTCGGTATTCACCGCGCGGTGCAGGTTGCGGGTGTCCTGCACCACCTGGCGGCGCTGGCCTTCGCGGGACTGCTCGCTCTGGTTGAGGCGCTGGTAGGACTCGCGGACCTGGGAGGAGGTCAGGCCGCCGCTGTAGATCGGGATGTTCAGTTCCAGGCCAATGCTGCGCTCGTCGACATACTTGCCATAGTGCACCAGCGGATTGGCGGCGCTGTTGGCGAAGCCGAGGGCGTCGTTGTCGCCCTTCTGGTACTGGGCCACGGCATCGAGGGTCGGCAGGTGCCCGGCCTTGCGCTGGCGGAGGGTTTCCTCGGCGGCGTTGACCGCGTAGTTGCTGGCCAGCAGGCGCAGGTTCTGCTGCACCGCGGTATCGACCCAGGCCTTGGCGTCGTTCGGCGCCGGCGGCACCACCGGCAGGGTGTGGCGCATGCCCTCGATGGCGCTGTAATCGCGGTTGGTCAGGGTCACCAGGGCCTGGAAGGCATCGTCCACGCGCTGTTCGGCGATCAGCCGGTTGGCGCGGGCGGTGTCGTAGCTGGCCTGGGCCTCGAGCACGTCGGTCTTGTCGGAAAGGCCCACGTCGAAGCGCTCGTTGGCCTGGTCCAACTGGCGCTTGAAGGCGGCTTCCTCGGCCTTGCTGGTGGCCAGGTTGTCCTGGGCGCGGAGCACCGTGAAGTAGGTCTCGGCGCTGCGCAGGATCAGGTCCTGCTGGGTCGCGGAGAATTCCAGCCGGGCCTGGTCGCTGGTTTCCTTGGCGGCCTGCCACTGGAACCAGCGGTCGGCGCGGAACAACGGCTGGCTGAGGGTGGCCTGGACGACCTGGCTGTTGCGCTTGACGGTCGCCGGACGCTCGTCGAATGCGATCCGGGTGTCTCCGACGCGGGCGCCGGCGCCGAGTTGCGGCAGCAGGCCGGCGCGGGCCTGGGGCACCACTTCCTTGCGCGCCAGGTAGTCGGCCTGGGCGGCGGCGAGGTCGGCGTTGTTGTCGACGGCTTCCTTGTAGACGCTGATCAGGTCGGTCTTGGTCGGCAGCGGGGTCGGCTGGGCGGCCCAGGCGACACCGGTAGCAGCGGCCACGGCGGCCGCCAGGGAGAGTCTGCGCAGCATTCGTTCGTCCTGGAAAAGATGCGAGGTGGGGCAAGGCTAAGGTCGCTACCGGTAGCGGTCAAGGCACCTGCGCGGCAACTGATCGAAGAGCCAGTCCGGATCGATGTGCCGGCGAACGTGCGGGGATCTGCGTCTTCCCTGGCGAGAGGGCGCCGGACTGGACCATGACTGCCGGTCGGGCGGGGCGTTTTCCCGTTGGCGAATCCCGCCGGTGTTGATTAGACTGCCAGGGTTCTTGTCGGGGTGCCCTATACGAGGGGCTGAGATCGGATAGTTCCGGATCCCGTTGAACCTGATCGGGCTAGCGTCCGGTTCCGCCTCGCGCGGACCGCAGCAACCCGCGTAGGGAACAAGATGTCCGCGCCATGCCTGCCTTGCCGGCGCGTCCTTCTCGCCACCAGTCCCGGTGGCCCCGCGTGCCAGGTTCTCCCGACAATCACCCAGGAGAGCCATCGATGAGCGCAACGCAGAAGAACAACATCACCCGCCTTGAGCAGCTCGACCGCCAGTCGACGCAGCCTTTCCCGAACTCGCGCAAGGTCTACCTGACCGGCTCGCGCCCGGACATCCGCGTCCCGGTGCGGGAAATCTCCCTCGCCGACACCCCCACCGCCTTCGGCGGCGAAAAGAACCCGCCGGTGTTCGTCTACGACACCTCCGGCCCGTATACCGACCCCGAGGTCCGCATCGACCTGCGCAAGGGCTTGCCTGACGTGCGTTCGCGCTGGATCGACGAGCGCGGCGACACCGAGATCCTCCCCGGCCTGACCTCCGAGTTCGGCCAGGCCCGCCTGGCCGACGCCAGCCTCGACGCCCTGCGCTTCGCCCACGTGCGCACGCCGCGCCGGGCCAAGCCGGGCGCCAACGTCTCGCAGATGCACTACGCGAAGAAAGGCATCATCACCCCGGAGATGGAATACATCGCCATCCGCGAGAACATGAAGCTGCAGGAAGCCCGGGCCGCCGGCCTGCTCGACCAGCAGCACCCGGGGCACAGCTTCGGCGCCAGTATCCCGAAGGAAATCACCCCCGAGTTCGTCCGCGAGGAAGTCGCCCGCGGCCGCGCGATCATTCCAGCGAACATCAACCACACCGAGCTTGAGCCGATGATCATCGGCCGCAATTTCCTGGTGAAGATCAACGGCAACATCGGCAACAGCGCGCTGGGCTCGTCGATCGAGGAAGAAGTGGAGAAGCTCACCTGGGGCATCCGCTGGGGCGCCGACACGGTGATGGACCTGTCCACCGGCAAGCACATCCATGAAACCCGCGAGTGGATCCTGCGCAACAGCCCGGTGCCGATCGGCACCGTACCGATCTACCAGGCGCTGGAGAAGGTCAACGGCGTCGCCGAGGACCTGACCTGGGAAATCTTCCGCGACACCCTGATCGAACAGGCCGAGCAGGGCGTCGACTACTTCACCATCCACGCCGGCGTGCTGCTGCGCTATGTGCCGCTGACCGCCAAGCGGGTCACCGGCATCGTTTCCCGCGGCGGCTCGATCATGGCCAAGTGGTGCCTGGCGCACCACCAGGAGAACTTCCTCTACACGCATTTCGAAGATATCTGCGAAATCATGAAGGCCTACGACGTCAGCTTCTCGCTGGGCGATGGCCTGCGTCCGGGCTCGGTGGCCGACGCCAACGACGCCGCCCAGTTCGGCGAGCTGGAAACCCTCGGCGAGCTGACCAAGATCGCCTGGAAGCACGACGTGCAGGTGATGATCGAAGGCCCCGGCCACGTGCCGATGCAATTGATCAAGGAAAACATGGACAAGCAGCTGGAGTGCTGCGACGAGGCGCCGTTCTATACCCTCGGCCCGCTGACCACCGACATCGCCCCCGGCTACGACCACATCACCTCCGGCATCGGCGCGGCGATGATCGGCTGGTTCGGCTGCGCCATGCTCTGCTACGTCACGCCCAAGGAGCACCTGGGTCTGCCGAACAAGGATGACGTGAAGACCGGGATCATCACCTACAAGATCGCCGCCCATGCCGCCGACCTCGCCAAGGGCCACCCGGGCGCGCAGATCCGCGACAACGCGCTGTCCAAGGCGCGCTTCGAGTTCCGTTGGGAGGACCAGTTCAACCTTGGCCTGGACCCGGACACCGCGCGGGCGTTCCATGACGAGACCCTGCCGAAGGACTCGGCCAAGGTCGCGCACTTCTGCTCCATGTGCGGACCGAAGTTCTGCTCGATGAAGATCACCCAGGAAGTCCGCGACTACGCCAAGGAGAACGGCCTGTCCGACGAGAGCAAGGCCATCGAGGCCGGCTTCCAGGAGCAGGCGGCGCGCTTCAAGGACGAAGGATCGGTGATCTACAGGCAGGTGTAGGCCGCGCCGCGCCACCGGGCCCCTCGCCGCGGCGAGGGGCTTCGGGGCGTCGGAAGCGTCAGCCGCGGCCGGGGAACAGGTTCGGCTTGACGATGCCGTTCAGGCGCGGATACGGGATCTTCAGTTCGGGGTGGGCATAGGAATACGGCGCGATGGAGTAGGCGTCGTACTTCAGCGTTACCGCGCCGAAGGTCAATGCCACGTGCGGGGTGCGCTGGAACGGCCAGGTCTTCTGGAAATCGGCGTCCTGGTCGAGCTTGTTGGCCAGCAGCCAGGCCTTGTGCGCCAGCTCGGCCTGTTTCCAGAAGGCTTCTTCCTGGCCGGGAACCAGCATGTCCTGCAGGCTCAGCACCTTGTGCTGCCTGCGGTCGTAGTTGATGAAGCCGCGACCGGGCATGCCGTGGGCGCCGCCGGTGAACAGGTAGCTGGAAAGCTCGATGATCACCAGACCGTCATGTTGTTCGCGCACCTTGGCTTGCAGGTAGCTGCTCCAGCCCGGTTCGGCGCTGTCCAGGAACTGCCGTTCGTAGGCCGCCAGCGATGCCGGCAGGGGCGTTTCGTTGTTTTCCCGGGTCATTTCCAGCAGGGCGCGCTCGACGATCGGGTCCAGCTGCGGTTCGTCGGGGAACTTCAGGGTGTCGATGTTTACCAAGGGGCACTGTTCGCCCTGGCAGCCGGGCTTCAGGTGCTCGCTGGCGAGGCGCTCGGTGGGCAGCGGGTCGTCGAGGCCGGGCTTGAAGAAGCTCTGGCAGGCGCTCAGCAGAACGACCAGGCTGCCGAGGGCGGCGAATTTCAGAAGGCGCATGGGATTCCTTTTGCGACGGTGGATGGGCGGGCTCGAAGCGTCGACCAGTCCGTTTCGACCCTGGCGCCGCGCTTGAGTTCGGCCCGCGCAAACCCCAAGTATGGCTTAGCCGTGGCCGGGAAACACGCCCGCGCGGCGAGCGCCACGAAGTTTTCCCGAGCCGTCCTGAAAGTGGCTGCGCCCTGCGCCGGGCCGCGATAGGATGGCGCGAAACCCACATACCCGAGTGAAGTGAGTCGAGGATGTCCGAAACCTTCAAACCCGCCCCCGGTGACGTCGAGCTCGTGCAGCGCGAGGAATGCTTCCGCGGCTTCTATCGTCTCGATCGCCTGCGCCTGCGGCATCGCCAGTTCGACGGCAGCATGGGCCGGGAAATCAGTCGGGAACTGTTCGTCCGCCATGACGCGGTCTGCGTGCTGCCCTACGACCCGCAGCGCGATTGCGTGGTGCTCATCGAGCAATTCCGCGTCGGGGCGATGCAGAAGCTCGCCAACCCCTGGCTGCTGGAGCTGGTCGCCGGCCTGATCGACAAGGACGAGCAACCGGAGGAAGTGGCCCATCGCGAGGCGATGGAGGAGGCCGGGCTGACCCTCGGTGCGCTCTGGCCGATAACCCAGTACCTGCCGTCGCCGGGCGGCACCGACGAGGTGGTGCACCTGTTCGTCGGCCGTTGCGACAGCGAAGGCGTCGGCGGCGTGCATGGCTTGCCGGAGGAGGGCGAGGACATCCGCGTCCACGTCTGGCCGTTGGAAGATGCGCTGCAGGCCGTGCGCGACGGGCGGATCAACAACGCGGCGAGCATCATCGCCCTGCAGTGGCTGGCCCTGAACCGGGCCGAGGTGCGTGGGCTATGGGCCTGAACCTGCTGCGCGAGCGCTACCGGGTCGACCTGGCCAGCCTGCAGGCGACCTGCGAAGCGAACTACGCGCGGCTCATGCGCCTGCTCCCGGACATGCGCGAGGCACAGGCCTCGCGCCGGGTCGCGCTGAGCGAAGGGGAGCGGCTGCTCGGCGTCCTGGCGCTGGAAGTGACCGAGGCCTGCCCGTACACCACCACCCTGCAGGTGCGCCAGGAACTGGGCCTGCCCTGGTTGCCGGCGCCGCGGCTGGAAGTGCGGGTCTACCACGATGCACGGATGGCCGAGGTGATCGGCGCCGAACAGGCGCGGCGGCTGATGGCGATCTATCCCTACCCGAACCAGGCGATGCACCAGCCCGACGAGAAGAACCAGCTCAACCTGTTCCTCGGCGAGTGGCTCGCCCACTGTCTGGCCTGCGGCCACGAGATGGTGCCGGTGGCCCAGCGCTGAGCGGTTGCAGGCAAAAGGCCAGTTGAATGGCATCAAGCCAAAAGTAGTCCTCGCAACTGTGATCTGTTCCGCTTTCCGGGTTTGCCGCCACTTTCGTCGGTCACCATAATCACCCCATTCACCGCGGACGCCTCGCCTTCAGGAGACGGCCCCTTGTCACGCCATTCGAACACTCCCGCCACCGACGCCTCCGTACTGCTGGTGCAGCTTTCGGACAGCCACCTGTTCGCCGAGGACGGCGCGCGCCTGCTCGGCATGGACACCGCCCATAGCCTGGAAAAGGTGGTCGAGCGGGTCGCCCGGGAGCAACCGCGGATCGACCTGATCCTCGCCACCGGCGACGTCTCCCAGGACGGCAGCCTGGATTCCTACACACGCTTCCGCAGGTTGAGCGCGCCGCTGGCCGCGCCGTTGCGCTGGTTCGCCGGTAACCACGACGAACGCGAGCCGATGCAGCGGGCGACCGAGGGCAGCGACCTGCTGGAACAGGTCGTCGACGTCGGCAACTGGCGCGTGGTGTTGCTCGACTCGAGCATTCCCGGCGCGGTGCCGGGCTATCTCGAGGACGACCAGCTCGACCTGCTGCGGCGCGCCATCGACAGCGCCGGCGAACGCTTCCTGCTGGTTTCCTTCCATCACCACCCGGTGCCGATCGGCAGCGACTGGATGGACCCCATCGGCCTGCGCAACCCGCAGGCGCTGTTCGACCTGCTGGCACCCTATCCGCAGGTGCGCTGCCTGCTGTGGGGGCACATTCACCAGGAGTTCGACCGCCAGCGCGGCCCGCTGCGCCTGCTGGCTTCGCCGTCCACCTGCGTGCAGTTCGCCCCCGGCAGCAGCGACTTCACCCTCGACCGCCTGGCGCCGGGCTACCGCTGGTTGCGCCTGCACGACGACGGGCGCCTGGAAACGGGGATCTCGCGGGTCGACGACGTCGTCTTCGAAGTGGACTACGATACCGCCGGATACTGACATGCCCCCCGGTCGCGGGATGCCGCGGCCGCGTGCGTCGTTGCCGATCGGCGCGCAGGCTGGAAGATGAAGCCTGGAAGCTGGTACCGTTCGGCTTTCCCTACCGAGTTGAAGCCCATTAGCCCGTTCCCGATGACCGCGACCAGCCCATCCCTGCTGTATATCCACGGCTTCAACAGTTCGCCCGAATCGCACAAGGCGCGCCAGCTGCAGGCGGCCTTCGGCCACTTGGGCCTGGCCGAAGGCCTGCGCGTCCCGGCCCTGCACCATCACCCACGGCAGGCCATCGCCCAGTTGGAGCGGGCCATCGCCGAACTCGGGCGACCGGTGCTGGTCGGCAGCTCCCTGGGTGGCTACTATGCGACCCATTTGGCGGAGCGCCATGGCCTGGCGGCGATCCTGGTCAATCCGGCGGTCGCCCCGCATCGCTCCTTCGACGGCTACCTGGGCGCGCAGACCAACCACTACAGCGGCGAGACCTGGGAACTCACCGAGGACCACGTGGCGGCGCTGGCCGAACTGGAAGTCACGCGCCTGCAACGTCCCGAACGCTACCAGGTATGGCTGCAGACCGCCGACGAAACCCTCGACTATCGCGCCGCGCAGGCCTTCTACCGAGCCTGCGCGCTACGCATCCAGGCCGGCGGCGACCACGGCTTCCAGGGCTTCGCCCGGCACCTGCCGGCGCTGCTGGCGTTCGCCGGCTACCCGTCGGCGCTGTGGCGCGACACCGATTTTTCGACTTTTGACTGAATAGAGACCCCATGGCTACTTACAACGCAGACGCCATCGAAGTCCTTTCCGGCCTCGACCCGGTGCGCAAGCGCCCGGGGATGTACACCGACACCACCCGCCCCAACCACCTGGCCCAGGAAGTCATCGACAACAGCGTCGACGAAGCCCTGGCCGGCCACGCGAAGAGCGTGCAGGTGATCCTGCACCAGGACAACTCGCTGGAAGTCATCGACGACGGCCGCGGCATGCCGGTGGACATCCACCCGGAAGAGGGCGTGCCGGGCGTCGAGCTGATCCTTACCAAGCTGCATGCCGGCGGCAAGTTCTCGAACAAGAACTACCAGTTCTCCGGCGGCTTGCACGGGGTCGGCATCTCGGTGGTGAACGCGCTCTCGACCCGGGTCGAGGTACGCGTCAAGCGCGACGCCAACGAGTACCGGATGACCTTCGCCGACGGCTTCAAGGACAGCGATCTGGAAGTCATCGGCACGGTCGGCAAGCGCAATACCGGTACCAGCGTGCATTTCTGGCCGGATCCGAAGTATTTCGATTCGGCGAAGTTCTCGGTCAGCCGCCTCAAGCATGTGCTCAAGGCCAAGGCGGTGCTGTGCCCGGGCCTGAGCGTGGTGTTCGAGGACAAGAACACTGGCGAGCGCGTCGAGTGGCACTTCGAGGACGGCCTGCGCTCCTACCTGACCGACGCGGTCGCCGAGCTGCCGCGCCTGCCGGACGAACCCTTCTGCGGCAACCTCGAAGGTTCCAAGGAAGCGGTGAGCTGGGCCCTGCTGTGGCTGCCCGAGGGCGGTGAGTCGGTGCAGGAAAGCTACGTCAACCTGATTCCCACGGCCCAGGGCGGCACCCATGTGAACGGCCTGCGCCAGGGCCTGCTCGACGCCATGCGCGAATTCTGCGAGTTCCGCAACCTGTTGCCGCGCGGCGTCAAGCTGGCGCCCGAGGACGTCTGGGAGCGGATCGCCTTCGTCCTCTCGATGAAGATGCAGGAACCGCAGTTCTCCGGGCAGACCAAGGAGCGCCTGTCGTCCCGCGAGGCGGCGGCGTTCGTCTCGGGCGTGGTGAAGGACGCCTTCAGCCTGTGGCTCAACGAGCACGCCGAGATCGGCCTGCAACTGGCGGAACTGGCGATCAGCAACGCCGGGCGTCGCCTCAAGGCGGGCAAGAAGGTCGAGCGCAAGAAGATCACCCAGGGGCCGGCGCTGCCCGGCAAACTGGCCGACTGCGCCGGGCAGGAGCCGATGCGCGCGGAACTGTTCCTGGTCGAGGGCGACTCCGCCGGCGGCTCGGCGAAGCAGGCGCGGGACAAGGAATTCCAGGCGATCATGCCGCTGCGCGGAAAGATCCTGAATACCTGGGAAGTGGACGGCGGCGAGGTGCTCGCCAGCCAGGAGGTCCACGACATCGCGGTGGCCATCGGCGTCGATCCGGGCGCCAGCGACCTGGCCCAGCTGCGCTACGGCAAGATCTGTATCCTCGCGGATGCCGACTCCGACGGGCTGCACATCGCCACGCTGCTCTGCGCGCTGTTCGTCCGCCATTTCCGCCCGCTGGTGGAAGCCGGCCACGTCTACGTGGCGATGCCGCCGCTGTACCGCATCGACCTCGGCAAGGAAATCTACTACGCCCTCGACGAAGCCGAGCGCGACGGCATCCTCGAGCGCCTGGCCGCCGAGAAGAAGCGCGGCAAGCCGCAGGTCACCCGCTTCAAGGGCCTTGGCGAAATGAATCCGCTGCAACTGCGCGAGACCACCATGGATCCGAATACCCGGCGGCTGGTCCAGCTCACCCTGGAGGACGCCACCGGTACCCTGGAGATCATGGACATGCTGCTGGCCAAGAAGCGCGCCGGTGACCGCAAGTCCTGGCTGGAAAGCAAGGGCAACCTGGCCGAGGTGCTGGCCTGATGCGCCGCCTGCTGGCCATCCTCGGCCTGTTCGGGGGCCTGGTCCAGGCGGCCGAGGCGCCGCCAGAGCCACCGGTTCCGGCAGCCTTGAGCTTCATCTCCGAACATGCGGTGGAGGGCATGCGCGGCGGCAACCTCTCCGGGCTGGCCTGGTGTGGCGGCGCGCTGTGGACGGTTTCCGACCGCGACGACGACCGCCTGTATCGCCTGCAACCCTCGGCCGAAGGCTCCGACCAGCCCTGGCAGGCCGAGGCCGAGAGTTTCATCGCTCCGACCCCGCCGGACAGCGGGTTGCCCTGGGGCATGAGCACGCGGGTCTGGCTCAGCGGCCTGGTGCGCGGCGGCAACCTCGACTTCGAAGGCATCGCCTGCGATGCCGCCGGCAATCGCTACCTGGTCAGCGAGGCGCACGCGGCGGTCCTGCAACTGCCGGTGAGCGGCGCGCCGAACTGGCTGCGCCTGCCGCCCGGCCTGCTGCCGCAAGCGCGGGCCAGCGGCATGCTGATGAATTTCAACGCGCTGTTCGAAGGGATCGCCGTCGACCCCGAGGGCAAGCGCCTCTGGCTGGCTGCCGAGCGCGAGCGCCGCGGCCTGCTGGTGGCCCACCGCGACAACAGTGCCTGGCGCTGCGAGGGCAGCTGCGTACTGCTCGCCGAGGGCGGCAAGATCGAGCCGCCGCCGGAACTGGGCAGCGCGCGCAAGCTGCCGAAGGATTTCTCCGACCTCGCCTTCTACCGCGGCAAGCTGTTCACCCTGGAGCGCCTGGCGCATCAGATCTGCCGCCGCGACCTGGCCCAGGCCAAGGTCGAACGCTGCTGGTCGTTCGCCTCGGCGGTCCTGGCGCCGGAGCGTCGCTACGAGCTGCCTTATGGCGTCGCGGAAGCCCTGTCGCTGGACGACAAGGGCGCCTGGCTGGGCATCGACAATGGCGACCATGCGCGCGCCGATGGCGACGTGCGGCCCTTCGTCCTGCGCTTCGCCGCGCCCGCCGGCGGCTGGTTGGGGGACAAGTGACGCAACAGGCGCCCGGTCAGCGGCTGGGACGGATCATGCTGGTGCTGGCCTGGGTCGCCGGGCTGGCGCTGGCGACGCGCTATTTCGGCGTCTGGGAAGATCGACAGCGCAACCCGAACCAGGCGCCGCAATCGATCCATGGCGACGGCTACGTCGAGTTGCGCCTGGCCAGCAGCCGCCAGGGCCATTACCTGCTGAACGGGCAGATCAACGGCCAGGGCGTGACCTTCCTGCTCGATACCGGGGCGACCCAGGTGGCGGTGCCGGAAGCCCTGGCGGCAAGACTCGCGCTGGAGCGCGGCGCGCCGATCACCCTGAGCACGGCCAACGGCCGCGCCACGGGCTGGCGCACGCGGCTGGACCAGCTGCAACTCGGCGATATCCGCCTGTCCGGGGTCGCGGCGCTGATTGCGCCGGGCATGGACGGCGATGAGGTGCTACTCGGCATGAGCGCCCTGAAACAACTCGAATTCACCCAGCGCGACGGCACCCTGGTGCTGCGCCAAAACACTTCTCCGTGAGGTACGCATGAGCGAATCCCTCGATCTGAGCCTGGAAGGGGTCGAACGCCGGTCGTTGGCCGAGTTCACCGAGCAGGCCTATCTGAACTATTCCATGTACGTGATCATGGACCGCGCCCTGCCGCATATCGGCGACGGCCTGAAACCGGTGCAGCGACGCATCGTCTACGCCATGAGCGAACTGGGGCTGGATGCCGATTCCAAGCACAAGAAGTCGGCGCGCACCGTCGGCGACGTGCTCGGCAAGTTCCACCCGCACGGCGACTCGGCCTGCTACGAGGCCATGGTGCTGATGGCGCAGCCGTTCTCCTATCGCTATCCGCTGGTGGACGGCCAGGGCAACTGGGGGGCGCCGGACGATCCCAAGTCCTTCGCCGCCATGCGTTATACCGAGGCGCGCCTGTCGCGCTATTCCGAGGTGCTGCTCAGCGAACTGGGCCAGGGTACCGTGGACTGGGTACCGAACTTCGACGGCACCCTCGACGAGCCGGCCGTGCTGCCGGCCCGCCTGCCCAACCTGCTGCTCAACGGCACCACCGGCATCGCGGTGGGCATGGCCACCGACGTGCCGCCGCACAACCTGCGGGAAGTCGCGTTGGCCTGCGTGCGCCTGCTCGACCAGCCGGGCGCGACGGTCGCCGAATTGTGCGAACACGTGCCGGGCCCGGACTTCCCCACCGAAGCCGAGATCATCACCCCGCGCGCCGACCTGCAGAAGGTCTACGAGACCGGCCGCGGTTCGGTGCGCATGCGCGCGGTGTACCGCGTCGAGGACGGCGACATCGTCATCCACGCCCTGCCGCACCAGGTGTCCGGTTCCAAGGTGCTGGAACAGATCGCCGGGCAGATGCAGGCCAAGAAGCTGCCGATGGTGGCCGACCTGCGCGACGAGTCGGACCACGAGAACCCGACCCGCATCGTCATCATCCCGCGTTCGAACCGGGTCGATGTCGAAGAGCTGATGACCCATCTGTTCGCCACCACCGACCTGGAGACCAGCTACCGGGTCAACCTGAACATCATCGGCCTCGACGGCAAGCCGCAGGTCAAGGACCTGCGCCAGTTGCTCTCGGAGTGGCTGCAGTTCCGCATCGGCACCGTGCGTCGACGCCTGCAGTTCCGCCTGGACAAGGTCGAGCGCCGCCTGCATCTGCTGGATGGCTTGCTGATCGCCTTCCTCAACCTCGACGAGGTGATCCACATCATCCGCACCGAGGACCAGCCCAAGGCGGTGCTGATGGAGCGCTTCGAACTCAGCGAGGTGCAGGCCGACTACATCCTCGACACCCGCCTGCGCCAGTTGGCACGCCTGGAAGAGATGAAGATCCGCGGCGAGCAGGAAGAGTTGCTGAAGGAGCAGAAGCGCCTGCAGACCCTGCTCGGCAGCGAGGCCAAGCTGAAGAAGCTGGTGCGCGAGGAGCTGATCAAGGACGCCGAGACCTACGGCGACGACCGCCGTTCGCCGATCGTCGCCCGCGCCGAGGCCCGTGCGCTGTCGGAAACCGAGCTGATGCCCACCGAACCGGTGACCGTGGTGCTCTCGGAAAAAGGCTGGGTGCGTTGCGCCAAGGGCCACGACATCGACGCCGCCGGCCTCTCCTACAAGGCCGGCGACGGCTTCAAGGCCGCCGCGCCGGGACGCTCGAACCAGTATGCGGTGTTCATCGACTCCACCGGGCGCAGCTACTCGTTGCCGGCCCACAGCCTGCCGTCCGCGCGGGGCCAGGGCGAGCCGCTCAGCGGCCGGCTGACGCCGCCGCCGGGGGCCAGCTTCGAATGCGTGCTGCTGCCGGACGACGATGCGCTGTTCGTGATCGCTTCCGACGCCGGCTATGGTTTCGTGGTCAAGGGCGAGGACCTGCAGGCCAAGAACAAGGCCGGCAAGGCCCTGCTCAGCCTGCCCAACGGCTCCGCCGTGGTGGCGCCGCGCCCGGTGCGCGATGTGGAGCAGGATTGGCTGGCGGCCGTGACGACCGAGGGCCGTCTGTTATTGTTCAAGGTCTCCGACCTGCCTCAACTGGGCAAGGGCAAGGGCAACAAGATCATCGGCATCCCCGGCGAACGCGTGGCCAGCCGCGAGGAGTACCTCACCGACCTGGCTGTTCTGCCAGCCGGGGCGACGTTGGTCCTGCAGGCTGGAAAGCGTACCCTGTCGCTCAAGGGCGACGACCTGGAACACTACAAGGGGGAGCGGGGCCGGCGAGGCAACAAGCTGCCGCGCGGTTTCCAGCGCGTCGACAGCCTGCTGGTGGATATTCCGCCACAGGATTGAAATGAGCCGTTACCGGTCTCCGATCTCTCGCATATCCGCAAGGGAATGGCGAAAGCGGCCTCTTCCGAGGCCGGCTTTCCGGGGGAATGTCGTCTCCCTGGCGGGTTCCGCCGGGTTTTCCCCTGACGCAGGTGGTCCGAAACCGGTTTCGGAATACGCTCTGCCTCTGGAGCTATGGCGCTGGTTAGGGGATGATACGCCCCTTCGGCCGCCGTTTCCGATGGCGGGTGGCCAGTAGAATTCAAGTCTTGCATCAGTAGTGCCGATCTTCGGCGAAATACGGTGGTTCTCGATGAGCGCGTGGCGCGTCTTCGCATGTCTTTCCCTCGTCAGCCTGCTCGGGCTGACGGGTTGTGCGGTCCATCCGCCGGCCCAGCTCTACCAGTTGGACGTCGGTGCCGCCGCAGTACCGAAAAAGGATGGCGGTGCGGCCGTCCTGCTCGGCCCGGTACAACTGGCCGACTATCTCAAGCGCGATGTGATGGTGCAGCGGCAGGCCGACGGTATTCTCAGCCTGTCCACCGACGCGCGCTGGGCCGGCAACCTGGAGACCAATGTCAGCCAGCAACTGCTGCGGCAGATGTCCAGCGAGCTGGGCAGCAGCCGCCTGGCGCTGTTCCCGGAAAAACCCGGTTTCACCCCCCAGGTCCAGGTGATGCTGACCATCAGTCGCCTCGACTCCGGCCCCAAGCAGCCAGCGGTGATCGAGGCGCGCTGGCGCCTGCTGGACCAGAAGGGCGACCTGAAGGATAGCCGGGTGTTCCACGAGGAAGAACGGCATCAGGGCAGCATCGGCGACCAGATCCGTGCCCAGAGCGACCTGCTCAAGCGCCTGGCGGCGCAGTTGGCCAAGGACGTCAAGCCGATCGCCGTGGCGGCCGAGGCGCCGCCGCCGGCGACCGCGCGCAAGCCGGTGGCCAAGCCGAAGGCCAAGGAAGAGGAAGGTCCGAAAATGCCGCTGGTGGTGCCGATTCGCACCGATGCCGAGGTCTATCGGTTCTGATTGTCGAGAGCCGACCAGGAACAAGCCCCGCCGAAGCGGGGCTTTTTCGTTTCGGCGTCAGCGTGAGCGGCGCAACAGGAAGCGCAGGGCCATGCCGGCGAGCGCCAGCAGCAGGCAGGGCAGCCAGACCCAGCGCGCCTCCGATTGCAGCACCAGCAATCCGCGTTCGCTGAGGAAGCGCGACAGACCGATCGGCGACACAGCGATCGGATGGAAGGGCATGAAGTAGCGGGCGTCGCTCCAGGGCCAGAACCAGGCGACGCCCAGCCCGCCGTTGGTCATCGCGTCCAGCAGGCTGTGCGAGGCGGTGGCCAGCGCCACCCACAGCCCGGCTTTCAGCGGTCCGCTATGCAGCGGCCGGCAGGCGAGGGCGGCGAGCGCGCCGAGGATCGCGGCGAACAATAGCGAATGGCTGAAGCCGCGATGGCCGAAGGCATCGTGATAGGCGATGCCGAGCTTGAAGGCGATCACGTCGAAGTCCGGCAGGCAGGCGGCGAGCATGCCTGCCAGCAGCAGGCGTGGCGGGATCACCCGGCTGCCAAGGGCCAATCCCACCGCCAGGACCGGCAGCGGGTGGGTGATCAGGGTGGTCACGGGCGGGCGCGGTCGTGCATGCGCGCCAGTTGGCGCTCGAGCATCGACGGATACGGCTCCAGCAGACGCTCGACGCAGCAGGCTCCTTCCGGACTGGCGATGGCGCGGATACGGGCGCGCTCGCGGACCACCGCGTCGTCGGCGATGCTGCGTTCGACCAGCAGCAGGTTGCGGCTGTGCTGGTTGAGGGCGAGGGCGTTCTGCACAGTTTCGTTGAGCAGCAGGTCGGCCTGGGTCTGTTCGCTGAGGTCTTCGCCGAGGCTCAGGCCCAGTTGCAACTGCAAGGTGATGCCGCTGTCGGCGACCTCGATCTGCAGGGCATGGCCGAGCGCGCGCATCAGTTCACCGCAGCAGAGCGCGTTGGTCAGGTAGTCGGCGCGGTTGTCGCGGCTGTGGAAGAGAATCAGGCTGCCGCCGTCGCTGAGCGTGTGCAGGCTGCCCTTGTACTGGCGGGCGGCCTGTTCCAGGCAGTCGCGATAGCGTTGCAGGAGGTCCACCAGGCGGCTGCGCGGCAGCCGGCGCAACTGTTCCTGGGCGCCGAGCTGGATCGCCAGCACCGCACTGTGTTGCGGTTCGCGCACAGCGGCGGGCGCCGCGGGCTGGTCCCCGGCTTCGGCTGCGTTCTCGTCGAAGGCGTCCTGGTCCAGCGGGTCTTCGTCGATGGAGGTGAATTCCACCGGCTTGGTCTCGTCCAGTAGGGCGTCGCCCAGCGGAATGTCGTCTTCCTCGAAGGCCGAGGCCTCGACCTTGCGGCTGCGCAGGTCGGCTTCGTCGTCTTCCAGCAGGATGTCGTCGAAGTTCTGCGGCAGCGGTGCTTCTTCCGGCTCCGGCGCCGGCGGCTTCTCCGGCACCAGGCGCTCTTCCAGGTCACGCGCCAGGTCGCCCAGCTCGTTCTGCAGTTCGGCGCCGGGGGCCGGATTGTCCGGATCGCGCAACCAGACACGCAATTGCAACAAGGGTGTGGAAATCTGCCGCCCCAGGCGCAGGCTGAAATACAGGGCGAGGATCAGCAGGATCAGGCTGATCAGACCCATGCTCTGCAGGCTGATCATCATCGGCTGCTGGAACTGCTGCATGTCCAGGCTGATGCGCAGGTGCCCGGCGATCACTTCCTGGAAGGTGATCGGCGTCGAGTACAGGCCTTCGGTGGCACCGAGCAGGCTCTGCTTCGGACGGCTGCCGGCCTCGGCGAGGATGCGCTGGTCGACGCTGTAGATCGCCGCATGGGCCACCAGCGGGTTCTTCACCAGGTTGTTCAGCAGCACGTTGAGGCTAAGGATGTCGTTGGACACCAGCAACTCGGTGGCGGACGCGGCGGTCTGGGTGATCAGGCTCTGGCCCAGGGCATCGGCCTGCTGCTGCATGGCCTGGCGAAACTGCATGCCCATGACCCAGGCGTAGATCAGCAGGGCCAGGGCCACCAGGATCAGGCTATGGCTGGCGAGCCGCAGGGCGATCGGGACGCGGCGCTGGCGCAAGGCACGAAACAGCAGGAGGAAGAAATTGTCGGGCTTGACGGACGTGGGCCGGGTCACAGGGGGCTCGGTCTTCTGAAATAGAGGTGTCGCGCAGTATAACCAGCGCCCCCCGAGGGGCAAAGGGCCGTTGACGCGCTTTCCAGGCCGCCGCGCGGCGGTTTCGCGGGTTTTCCCGGTCGGTTCCGACCGGTGGTGATGGCAAATGCCCGGCTCTGCGTCTCTCGGGTGTGCGGGAAAGCGGGTAGAATGGCGTCTTTTACCTGGCGGAGCTTACGCCTTGCGCGAAATTGTCCTGATCAACATCACCGGGGAAGACCGCCCCGGTCTCACCGCGGCCATCACCGGCGTACTGGCCCAGGGCGGGGTGAACATCCTCGACATCGGCCAGGCGGTGATCCACGACACCCTGTCGTTCGGCATCCTGGTGGAAATCCCGGATACCGAGGCCGGTTCCTCGGTCCTCAAGGACGTGCTGTTCACCGCCTACAAGCTGGACCAGCAGGTGCGCTTCACCCCGGTCTCGGAAGAGGACTACCGGCAATGGGTCGACGGCCAGGGCAAGGCGCGGCACATCGTGACCCTGCTCACCCGCCGGGTGACTGCCGAGCAACTGCAGAGGGTCAGCTCGATCACCGCCAAGTACGCGCTGAACATCGACCACATCGACCGTCTCTCCGGGCGCATGCCGCTGGACATGCCCGCCGACCAGGGCAAGGGCTGCATCGAGTTCTCGGTACGCGGCGAACCGGCCGATCCGGCGGCGCTGCGTGCGGAATTCCTCAGCGTCGCCCAGGAATTGAACGTCGACATCGCTTTCCAGCAGGACAGCGTGTTCCGCCGCAACCGCCGGCTGGCGGTGTTCGACATGGATTCGACGCTGATCGAGGCGGAAGTCATCGACGAACTGGCCAAGGCCGCCGGCGTCGGCGAGAAGGTCGCCGCGATCACCGAGCGGGCGATGCGCGGTGAACTGGACTTCCGCGCCAGCTTCAAGGAGCGCCTGGCGCTGCTGCAGGGGCTGTCGGAGGACGTGCTGGAGGAGATCGGCGCCTCGCTGCGTCTGACCGAGGGTGCGGAAACCCTGTTCGCCGAACTCAAGCGCCTGGGTTACAAGACCGCCATCCTGTCCGGCGGCTTCACCTATTTCGCCCGTCAATTGCAGGCGAAGCTGGGGATCGACTACGTGTTCGCCAACGAGTTGCAGATCGTCGACGGCAAGGTCACCGGGGTGGCGGTCGAGCCGATCGTCGATGCCCAGCGCAAGGCCGACCTGCTGCGCGAACTGGCGGCGAAGGAAGGCCTGAGCCTGGAGCAGACCATCGCCGTCGGCGACGGCGCCAACGACCTGCCGATGCTCGGCCTGGCCGGCCTGGGCGTGGCGTTCCGCGCCAAGCCGCTGGTCAAGCAGTCGGCCAAGCAGGCGATCTCGACCCTGGGCCTGGACGGCATCCTCTATCTGCTCGGCTACCGCGACCGCGAAGGGCGAGCCTGAGGCCGGCGGGCGCCTCTTGCCGGCCCGGCAGCCACGAACCAGATCGGTAGAGCGGAAAAGCAACGGGCGCCCAGGGCGCCCGTTCTTCATTCGTCTCCCGAGGAGAAGTCGTAGTCCATCGCCTGGCTCGGCCCCTGCAGGTAGTAGCCCTGGATGTAGGTGGCGCCGGCTTGCCACAGGGTGGCGAGGACGCTGGCGCTCTCGACGAAGGGGACGATGCTGAGCTTCTGCTGTTCGTGCAGTTCGGCGATCAGGCCCTTGAGGATCTCCTGGTTTTCCACCTGGTTGAGGTCCTGGACGAAGGAGCCATCGATCTTGATGAATTGCACGGTCAGGTGCTTCAGCGCGTTGAACGGATTCAGCGAGCAGCCGAACTGGCTGATCGCCGCCTGGCAATGCAGGGTGGCCAGGCCCTGGGTCAGTTGCTTGGCCTGCTTCAGATAGCTGGTGGCGTCGGCTTCGCTGATCTGGAACACCAGCGACTCCGGCGGCAGGCGCGCGGCCTTCAGCGCCACCCCGAGCCAGGGCAGCAGGCCGGGGTCTTGCAGACTGGCGCTGGACAGGTGGACGAACAGCTTGGTCTGGTGCCCCTTGGCGCGATGCTCGGCGAGCAGCTTGATCGAGTTGAGGATCACCCAGCGGTCGATCTTCTCCGCCAGCCCGGCTTCCTTGGCGGCATGCAGGAACTCCGCCGGCGGCACTTCCTGGCCCTGCGGATTGAGCAGGCGCAGGAGCACCTCGTAGTTCTCGTGGCTGTCGCCGCGCAGGCTGATGACTGGCTGGAACAGCAGGCGGAAGCTGTTGGTCTCCAGCGCCTGCTGGAGGATCGCGATGACGTCGCCGCGCTGGGCGGCGGCGGCAAGCTCTTCCGCCGGGTTGTACTGCTTGATCTGCGACCCGCCCTTGCGTGCCGCGTCATCGGCGCAGCGATGCGCACGGTTCATCACGTCCTGGGCCTTGGCGGTCTTCTCGTCGAGACCGGCGACGCCGATGCTGAGGGTGGCCTGGGCGCTGCGGCCGTTCAACTCGAAAAGGTGGTTCTCGACCTTCTTCAGCAGTCGTTGCAGTGCCGCTTGCGCCTGCTCGGGAGTCTTGCCCTTGAACAGGGCGGCGAAGATCGAATCGCCGAAACGCGCCAGGTCGGCTTCTTCGCCGAACTGTTCGCGCATCAGTCCGGCCAACTGGCCGAGCAGCAGGTCGATCCCGGAAAGCCCGTGGTCGGCCTGGAGCGAGGGGTAGCCGTTGAGATGGATATAGGCCAGGGTCGACGGCTTGCGGGCGGTCACTGCCTGCTGCACGGCGGCATCCATCAGGTCGAGGAAGTGGCTGCGATTGTAGAGTCCGGTGACCGGGTCCTGGCTGCTGACTTCGCGGAGCTTTTCTTCCAGTTCGGCGTTGTCGACCTCGCCGCGGATCACCACCTGGATGCAGGGTTCGCCGTCGTAGGTGGCGGCGGAGAGGCTGATGCGCGCCTTGAATTCCTGGCCGTCGAGCTTGACCCCGGTGCAAACCAGTTCGGTCTGGCGCTGGTCGTTCTGGTAGCCCTTGAGGAAATCCTTGAAGGCGCCCTGGTCGCAGGAGGCGATCAGGTCGATGACCGGCAGGCCTTCCAGTTCCTCGGCGTCCTCGTAGCCGAACAGCGCCATGTAGGAGCGGTTGGCGTAGATGTGCATGCCGTCGTGGACGTAGGTGATGGCGTCGACCGAGCTGTCGAGCAGCAACTGGCAGCGTTTTTCCGCCTCGCGCAGGGCCAGTTCGGCGGCGCGGCGCGCGCGGCGTTCGGCGAGGCCGGCCAGCTCGCGGTTGGCGACCAGCACCAGGCGCTCGTCCTCGCCTTGCGGCAGGGCGTCCTGGGCGCCGAGCATCAAGGCGTCGGTGATGGCGTCGGAGCTGTTGTCGGCCACCAGCTGGATGAACGGGATGTCGCGCGACTGGCGGCGCAAGGTGGCGAGCGCCTCGCCGGGCTCGAGACATTCGCTGGTCGGCGCGGCGATCAGCAGGTCCCAGCTTTGCTGGAGGGTCTCGGCGAGGTCCTCGGGAGAGGTCAGTCGATGTACGCGGGTCGCGTGGCCGGCATTGCGGAACAGACTGACCAGGCGTTCGGCTTCGTTCTGCGAGTCTTCCAGAATCAGCAGGCGGATGGTTTTCTTTTCGATGGCCATGGAAAGGGCTCAGTCCGCGTCCGGGCGGGCGCGAAAAGACGGCGAATGGAGGTGTCGGGGCAATCTACAGAGACTTCCAGAGCGAGTCAAAATCTTCCTCCCCCGCAGGCGGCCGGGCCACTGGCGCTGTGACCGGCTTATCGCTCGGGGTGTTCACCGGTTCCGCCGAGCGGTATTCGAACTGGCTGAAGCTGCCGGTCGAGGCCTGCCGGCGATTCAGCACCGCGCGCCGCTCCTCGCCGTGCAGGTTGATCTGCACCCGGCTGCCCTCCTGGAACGGCAGGCGCGGGGTGATCACCGTCGCCGGCCGCGAGATCGCGGCGATTTCCGGCAGCAGCAGGGCGCGCAGGTAGTGGCTGCTCTGCTCGGTCTTGCGCAGCAGTTGCAGGCCGCAGGGCTGCGCCGCCGGGGCGATCATCTCGATGCCCATCTGCGTGCCGCCATTGCGTACCTGGCGGATCCAGCGCACCACCGCGATGCTCCACGCCTGGCCGGGAAGGTCCTGCAGGCCGACCAGTTCGCCCGCCTGCAGTTGGGCGGGCACCTCCTTCGGCCAGCTCAGGCAATAACCGCCGGGGCTGTGGTTGACGATGGGCAGGGCGTAGGTCGGATAGTCCTCGGTGGCGTCAGTCTGTGCGTGGGCCTGCGGGTGATCGGGCTGCCCACCGCGGGGCGACTGGTGCGGGCGGTACTCGATTTCCTCCAGCGGCATGCCGGGCTGCCAGTCGGTGACCTTCTGCGCATCGAAGGCGCCGGCCCAGGCGTCCTGGACGTCGGCCTTGAAGCGAGGTGCCTCGGGCACTTCCTGGATCTGCAGGACCTCGTTGAACGGGCGGCGCCCGGCGAGGAAGTAGTGTAGGGCGCTCATGCCGATGCACAGGGTCAACTGGCCCTGGCCCTGGGTGCGCTGGAAGGTACGTTCGGCGATGTCTCCCCAGGCCGAGGAGAGATGTTGCAGCAGGTCCAGGGTCACCCCTTCGATCAGCGGCAGGCGCGCCTTCGCGCGCTCGGCCTCGGTCTGCAGCAGGTATTCGCGGATCAGCTCGACCAGCGGCTGGGTGTCGATGCCCAGGGCACTGGCCAGTTGGGTCTCTGGGTACAGCGAGCGGTAGCGCGGCGGGCCGTCGATCTGCGGCACGGCGATGAACAGCGAGCCGGGCAGCGCCGCGCTCTGTATCGACAGCAATTGGCTCCAGGGTTCGAGCACCTCGGCGAGCCGTGCAATGTTGTTCTGGCGCATCTGGTTACAGCGCGCGCAGCCGAGCAGCAGCGGTATCAGGTAGGCCTGCTCGACGCTCAGGCCGGGGGTGTGCTTGGCCAGTTCGTCGCGCACCGCGAGACGATGCACGCCGCGCTGGTTGGCCAACTGGTACAGCTGGTGGAGTTCCAGCCAAAGCCCCTCGGGGACCGGGCAGTACAACTGGCTGGCGCGGATCAGCGGGCCGCACAGGCTGCGGATCGCCCGCTGGATACCGACCGCGAGCAGCTGCGCGCGGTCGCGGCTGTTGCGCGGCGCTTCCTGGACCACGATCAGCTTGTAGCCGATGGCCAGGTGGTTCTGCAGGGCCTGGCAGAGGTTGGCGATTTTGCGCGGCCGTTCGTCGAGGACGATAGCCTGGTTGAGGAAGTGCCGTTCCAGGTGGGTGCAGACGAAATGCACCTCTGGACGGAACAGTTCGAGCAGTTGCAGGCGGGCCTCGACGGGCAGCACCAACTGGTTGAGTTCGATCAGGCCCTGGTAGAGCTGGCGCGCGGTTTCCCCGAGGTTGGCCTTGGGCAGGTGCGCCAGCCAGTACTTGATGTCCTTCGGGGTGGCGTCGCAGAAGCTCAGGTTCTGCTGCGTCGGAGTGGGGACGCGCAACGAGAGGTGGGGGCTCTGGTTTTCCATGGGGGGTTAGACGGCTCCGCTACTGAAAAGGCTCTACGGGGGGTTGAAGCCCCGGAGAGGTGCCGGACTTCCGATCGCCGCGGCTGCGCCTCCTCTTTCTTAACACGGGAGGCGGGTTCATCGTCGTGGCCAGGACAGGAACTGTGCGGCAGTCCGCTTTCCTGACCGAGGGGTCGGCACAGGCTCGATAGGACCTTTCCGAACTCTAGCAGCATCGAAATGGACCCGCAGCCTTCGGACGCCACGATCCCGCCGGGAGGTTCCGGCGGCGGGGAGAGATGGGACGGAGACGCTCGGGCGCTCCGTCCCGGCGAGGTCAGGCCTGTTTCGGCAGGGCCAGGCACTCGCCCATGCGCACCGGGCTCGCTGCCCCGAGGCCGTCGTTGAACGCGACCTGCTGCGGGCCGAACAGGACGATGGCGGTGGAGCCCAGCTTGAAGCGACCCAGCTCGGCGCCTTTTTCCAGGCGGATCGGCGCGCGGGCGGCTTCGTCGTAGCGGAAGGTCTTCAGTTCGCGCTTCGGCGGCGTAACCAGGCCGGCCCAGACGGTTTCGATGGAGGCCACGATCATTGCGCCCACCAGCACCACGGCCATCGGACCGCGCTCGGTGTCGAACAGGCAGACCACCCGCTCGTTGCGGGCGAACAGCTCGGGAACGTTTTCCGCGGTGGTCTGGTTCACCGAGAACAGCCGGCCGGGAACGTAGACCATCTCGCGCAGGGTGCCGGCCAGCGGCATGTGCACGCGGTGGTAGTCCCGGGGGGACAGGTAGACGGTGGCGAAGTCGCCGCCCATGAAGGGCGCGGCCAGTTCGGCGTCGCCGCCGAGCAGTTCGGCCAGGCTGTAGCTGTGGCCTTTGGCCTGGAAGATCCGCCCGTGCTCGATCGGGCCGAGCTGGCTGATCGCGCCATCGGCCGGGCAGAGCACCGCGCCGGGCTCCTGGGCCAGCGGGCGGGCGCCATCCTTCAGGGCGCGGGTGAAGAAGGCATTGAAATGTTCATAGGCCTGCAGGTCCTCGACCTGTGCTTCGCGCATGTCGACCTGGTAGCGCCGGGCGAACCAGGCGATCAGGCGGTCCTTGAACCAGGTCGCCCGGCAGTCGGCGGCGAAGCCGATCAGCCGGGACAGCAGGTGGTGCGGCAGCAGGTACTGGCTGCAGATGAACAGACGATCTTTGAACGACATTCCTCAAACCTCTACAGGGGTATCGGGGTGGTTGCCCCATTCCGACCAGGAGCCGGCGTAGCCTTTGACCCGCGGGTAGCCCAGCGCCTTGGCCACCAGGTAGGTGAAGCCGGAGCGATGGTGGGTCTGGCAGTGGGTGATCACTTCCTTGTCCGGCGTGATGCCGAGGTCCTCCAGGACTTCGGCGATATCCGCGCGGATGCGCAGGGCGCGAGCCGGGTCCATGCCGGCGGTCCATTCGAAATTGATCGCGCCGGGCACATGCCCGGCCTTCGCGGCGAGCACCTTGGTACCGGCGTATTCGCTGGGGTTGCGCGCATCCCATACCGCCAGGTCGGCGGCGCCGAGGCGGCTTTGCAGGTATTCGCGGGTCGCGCTGGGCTCGTCGTGCAACGTCAGCGGCAGCGGGCCGCCGACAGGCGCCGGGACTTCGCGGTCGAGCGCCTGGGCGTCGGCGATCCAGGCCGGCAGGCCGCCGTTGAGATAGTGGTAGCGGTGGTGGCCGATCACGTCCAGCAGCCAGATGAAGCGGCCCGCCCAGCCGCCGCCTTCGTCGTCGTAGACCACGTAGGTCGCCTCCGGGCGGTGGCCCAGCTCGCCGAACAGGGCTTCCAGGTCGGCCTTGGCCGGTAGTAGGCCGGGTGCCGGGGGTTGTCCCCACTGGGTGCGTTTGGGGTCGACGAAACGCGCGCCGGGGATATGCCCTTCGGCGTAGCGGGCGGCACTGGTCAGGTCGACCAGGATCAGCTCGGGCGCGCCCAGGCGCGGCGCGAGATCGCTGGGCTCGATCACCAATGGCAGGTCGGAGAAGACGGACATGCGAGTACCCCCGGGTTGAAGAAGGGCAGCAGTTTAACGGAAAGCGCGCCCGACCAGTGTGCCGGGCATGTCCCTCATTCCGTGCGGCGCTGGCGGCCGAACTGCTGGATCGCGCGCTCGGTGCACTGGGCGGTCTTGGCGAAGGCCTGGGCATGCAGGTCGCTGAACGGCTGGCCGCCGAGGTCGGCCAGGACCAGCATCACCACCCGCGAGCCGTTGCCCAGCGAGCGCAGCAGCAGGTGAGGTCCGGGGAACAGTTGGCGCAAGGGTTCGCCGAGGGCCGGCAGCAACTGGTCCTGGTTGTTCGGGCCGATGCGCAGCAGGGCAGGCTGCTGGAACAGTTTCTTCAGCAGCAGGCTGCTGGCAATCTCCAGTTGCAATTTCTCCTGGCCCGGTTCGAGTCCGGCGCTCTGCTGCGCCAGCACGTGTACCTGGGTGCGATCGGCCACCAGCAGCAGCATCCTTTGCAGGCCGCAGGCGCGCAGCGCATCGCGGGCACAGGCGGTGAGCTGCACGACGTTGCTGAACGGGCTGGGCTCGCGGAGCAACTCGGCGCAATGCTGCCGCCACTCGGCCAGGGCTTCCGCCGAGGGCGGCGGCGGGGGCGCCGCTTCGGCACGCCAGCGGCTGGCCTGCCAGGGCCAGATCAAGGCCACCGCCGGATGCCACAGCGGCGGCCGGGCGTGCAGGCGCGCGCTTTGCGCGGCGAGCATGTGCACCTGCTGCTGGACTTCGGTCAGCGGCTGGCCCAGGTACAGGCCGGTCAGGCGCTGCCAGCGCAGCATGTGCGGCCCGTCCCAGCTCTGGTGCGCGGCGATGGCCAGGCCATTGGCGAGGAGAGTGCAGTTGGCCGGCTGGGTCAGCCAGCGGGCGAGATCGGGCTGGGCATCGAGTTGCTGTTGCTGGAGCAGGGGCGACTGATGGTCGCGGGCGATACGCAAGGCTCGAACCAGCAGGCGACGGTCGCAGGCGAGCAGGCGATAGCCCTGGATGACCCACTGCGGTAGCCGCCAGCGTTCGGCCAGCGCCAGGCAGATCGGCAGCAGGCGCATGCCGAGCAGTTCGCGCTCCACTCGCAGGGTCGGTTCGCCCTGTACCAGCACGCGTTGCTGCCATTGCTCCAACAGCTGCGGGCGGGCGTTGGCCAGCGCCCAGACCGGAGCCATGGTCAGCAGGCTGCCCCAGTGAATTTCCTGCCAGAGCCTGGCCAGGCGCGCGCCGAACAGGCCGCTGGCCTGCTGCATGGCGTGCTGGCTGATCAGCAGCATCTGCCCGAGGACCCTGGGCATCTCCGCATCCTGGATGCTCGGCAGGGTCTTCAGAAGTTGGCTCGCGCGCGCCAGGCCGAGGCGGCTGAGGGCCACCTCCAGGCTTTCCGCGGGGTTGTCGCGGGCGCTCTCGGCGCGATTGGCCTCGCGCAGGATGGACAAAGCCAGTGTCGGGCTGCCCTGCAACTGGTCGGCGATCTCGCGCAGCGAGCGGCGGCTGTCGCTCAGCGCGGCGTGCAGGCCGGCATAGTGGCTGGCGGGGATCGGCAGGGGTTGCCGGTCGAGCTCTTCGAGCCAGGCGGCGAGGCGGTCTGTCATGGGTGTCGGGCTCGGTGTCGGCGAGGCGGCGAACTGGCTTTTCGAGTATTCGGACTATAGTCTTGCGGCTAGCAACCGATAACAAGAGGGAGCCTAGCAGTCCCCCTCCTTATCCTGTTCATTTCGCACGTCCGGTCCTCATGTCAAAAATCATCGGCATCATCGTCGTTTTCGCCAGTGTCCTCGGGGGCTTCCTGCTCTCCGGCGGCAAGATCGGCGCCATCATCCAGCCCTTCGAGGTCCTGATCATCGGCGGTGCGGCACTGGGGGCGTTCCTCCAGGCCAACCCGGGCAGCACGTTCATGGTGGTGCTGAAGAAAGCGCCGAAGATGTTCAGCAACCGCTTTACCCAGACCTACTACCTCGAGGTGCTGGGCATGCTCTACGAGATCCTCAACAAGAGCCGGCGCGAAGGGATGATGGCGATCGAGGCGGACATTGAGGACCCCGCGGCCAGTCCCATCTTCAGCAAGTACCCCGGCGTGCTGAAGGACGAGCGGATGACCGCCTATGTCTGTGACTACCTGCGCATCATGTCCTCCGGCAACATGGCGCCGCACGAGCTGGAAGGTCTGTTCGACATGGAGCTGTCCAGTCTCAAGGAGGACCTGGAGCATCCGTCCCACGCGGTGACCAAGGTCGCCGACGCCCTGCCGGGCTTCGGTATCGTCGCCGCGGTACTCGGCATCGTCATCACCATGGCGTTGCTTGGCGAAGGCAGCCAGGCGGAGATCGGCCACCACGTCGCCGCCGCCCTGGTGGGTACCTTCCTCGGGATTCTCGCCGCCTACGGCTTCGTCGGCCCGCTGGCCGTCGCGCTGGAGCACGATGCCAAGGAAGAGTTGAACATGTTCGAGGCGATCAAGGCCTGCCTGGTCGCTTCCGCTTCCGGCATGCCGCCTTCGCTGGCCGTCGAGTTCGGCCGCAAGGTGCTGCTGCCCGCCCATCGGCCGACCTTCGCCGAGCTCGAGCAGGCCGTGCGTGGCCGCTGAGTGGAGGCACTGTCGATAGATGGACAATAACCAGCCGATCATCGTCAAGCGCGTCAAGCGCTATGCCGCCGGCCACCACGGCGGCTCGTGGAAGATCGCCTTCGCCGACTTCGCCACGGCGATGATGGCGTTCTTCCTGGTGCTCTGGCTGCTGTCTTCGGCCACCCCGGAGCAGAAGAAGGCGATTTCCGGATACTTCCAGGACCCCATCGGTTTCAGCGAAAGCGCCAGCCCCTACGTCATCGACCTCGGCGGCACGCCGACGCCGGCGCCGGACAAGACCCTCAATCCGCAGGTCCAGGCCCAGCCGGACTCCAACGAAAGCCGGATCAGCCCCGAGCAGGACCACCAGGTCAACGCCGACCAGGCCGAGAACCTCGCCGAGCAGGTTGAGCGAGAGCGCCTGGCGCTGCTGCTGCAGGAGTTGCAGAACAAGGTCGACGAAAATCCGATGCTCAAGGACTTCAAGGACCAGATCCACTTCGAGATCACCCGCGACGGCCTGCGCATCCAGATCGTCGACGCCGCCAACCGGCCGATGTTTGACCTCGGCAGCGCGCGCCTGCAGCCGTATTTCGAGGACATCCTGCTGGCCATGGCCGAGACCATCCGCCAGGTGCCGAACAAGATCAGCATCAGCGGCCACACCGACGCCAAGCCCTATGCCGGCAACGGTGACTTCGGCAACTGGGAGCTATCGGCCAATCGCGCCAACGCCGCGCGCCGTGCGCTGGTCGCCGGCGGCTATCCGGAAGGGCAGATCGCCCAGGTTGTCGGATATGCCTCGGCACGCCTGTTCGACGACAAGGACCCGCTGAACCCGGTGAACCGGCGGATCGACATCGTGGTCCTGACCCGCAAGGCGCAGAAGGCCATCGAAGGCGAGACCGGCGCTCCCGAAGCCAGCGCCCCCGCGGCTGCCCCGGGCGAGCAGCCGAAGCCGGCTGCCGAGGCACCGGCGGCGGGCGCGCAACCTTCGCTACCGGCGGACGAGGTGCAGAAGAAGCTCAACCTGTTCGACGACGGCGGCAGCCTGAAGCTGGAGCAGATCAAGGGCGACTGAGGTTCAGTAATCCGTTTCCGGCATGCTTGCCAGGATGTGCCGGTAGCTGGCCATGCGTTGCGGCATGATGCGCCCGTCCTCCAGGGCCTGGAGCAGGGCGCAACCTGGTTCACGGTCGTGCTTGCAGTCGCGGAAGCGGCAATGCCCGAGCAGGTCGCGGAACTCGATGAAACCGGCCTCGACGTCGTCTCGCGACACGTGCCCCAGGCCGAACTCACGGATGCCGGGCGAGTCGATCAGGTCGCCGCCGCCGGGAAAATGGAACAGTCGCGCGGTGGTGGTGGTATGGGTGCCCTTGCCGGTCACCGTGGAGAGGTCGCCGACACGGGTGTCGACACCCGGCAACAAGGCATTCACCAGCGACGACTTGCCTACCCCGGACTGCCCGACGAAGACGCTCACGTGAGCGTCCAGCGCGCCGCGCAGTTCGTCCATCGCCAGGCCATTGAAGGCCGATACCTCGATCAGCGGATAACCCAGGGTGCGGTAGACATTCAGCAGCGCATCGATGCCTTCGGCATTGCTCTCGTCGACCAGGTCGGCCTTGTTCAGCAGCAGCAACGGCTGGATGCCGGCATGTTCGGCGGCGATCAGGTAGCGGTCGATCAGGTTGGCGTGCGGTTCGGGACGCGGGGCGAAGACGATGACGATGCGGTCGACGTTGGCCGCTACCGGCTTGAGCAGCCCGCGCATGTCCGGGCGGCACAGCTCGGAGCGACGTGGCAATTGCGCGACGATCACGCCGATGCCCTGGTTGCCGGCACGCCAGACCACCTGGTCGCCGGTCACCAGTGCCGGCAGGTTGGCGCGCAGGTGACAGCGGGAAACCTGGCCGTCGGCGGACTCGACCTCTACCTGAACCCCGAAATGAGCGATCACCTGGCCGGTCTGCTCCGGTCCCAGGTCGCCGCCCTCCAGCTCTTCCACGGCACGCGACTCGCGACGGGCCGCCCGGGCCGCGCGTTCTTCCTGGATCTTTTCGATGCGCCAGCTCTGCCGGCGGGTCAAGTGGCGTTTGGCCATGATGCGTCCGCATGAAAAATCGGCGGCGAGTTTAACATGGGCGCGCCGCCATCATTCGCGCGGCGGCGTTCCACGCTAGAATGCACGGCATAGCGACTGGAGCGACTCCCCATGCAGAACCCGCAGAACCTTATCTGGATCGACCTGGAGATGACCGGCCTCGATCCGGACCGGGACGTCATCATCGAGATGGCCACCATCGTCACCGACAGTGACCTCAACACCCTGGCCGAAGGACCGGTGATCGCCATCCACCAGCCAGAGGAAATCCTCGCCGGCATGGACGAGTGGAATACCCGCCAGCACGGCCAATCCGGCCTGACCCAGAGGGTCCGGGAAAGCACCGTGAGCATGGCCGAGGCCGAGGCGCAGACCCTGGCCTTCCTCGAGCAGTGGGTGCCCAAGCGCAGCTCGCCGATCTGCGGCAACAGCATCTGCCAGGACCGCCGCTTCCTCTATAGGCACATGCCCAGGCTGGAAGGCTACTTCCACTACCGCAACCTCGACGTCTCCACCCTCAAGGAGCTGGCTGCGCGCTGGGCGCCGCAGGTCCGCGAGAGCTTCAAGAAGGGCAACACCCACCTGGCGCTGGACGATATCCGCGAGTCGATCGCCGAGCTGCGCCACTATCGCGACCACTTCATCAAGCTCTGATCCGTCCGGACCGGGCGGCAGGCGCCGGCCGGGCTAGGTTTCCCCGTGGCGCCGCAGGGCCCATTCCACGTGCTCGCGGACCAGCTCCGAAGGGAACCCGCGGCGCGCCTTCAGCGCCTCCAGCACCGGGATGGTCGAGGGCGCGTTGCCCAGCCCCACCGCCAGGTTGCGCAACCAACGTTCGTAGCCGGCGCGGCGCAGCGGCGAACCCTCGGTGCGGCCGAGGAACTCCTCTTCGCTCCAGAGGAACAGTTCGGCGAGTTCGGCGTTGTCCAGGCTGTGGCGCGGCTGGAAGTCGCCCTGCCCGGTGGGGCGGGCGAAGCGATTCCATGGGCAGACGATCTGGCAGTCGTCGCAGCCGAATACCCGGTTGCCGATCAGTGGCCGCAGCTCCAGTGGAATCGCGCCCTTGTACTCGATGGTCAGGTAGGAGATGCAGCGTCGCGCGTCCAGTCGGTAGGGGCCGACGAAGGCCGCGGTCGGGCAGATGTCCAGGCAGGCCGAGCAGCGTCCGCAATGCTCGCTGTCCATCGCCGGGTCGACGGGTAGCGGCATGTCGACGAACAGCTCGCCGAGGAAGAAGTAGCTGCCGGCCTTGCGGTTGAGCACCAGCGTGTTCTTGCCGATCCAGCCGAGGCCGGCCTGTTCGGCGATGGCCTTTTCCAGCACCGGCGCGCTGTCGACGAAGGCGCGGAAACCGAACGGGCCGACTTCGGCCTGGATGCGCTCGGCCAGTTGTTGCAGACGCTTGCGGATCAGCTTGTGGTAGTCGCGGCCGAGGGCGTAGCGCGAGACGTAGGCTTTTTCCGGTGTCGCGAGGACCTGCGCCATGCGCGTGTCGCCGGGCAGGTAATCCATGCGCAGGGAGATCACCCGCAGCGTGCCGGGAACCAGCTCGGCAGGTCGCGAGCGCTTGCTGCCGTGCGCCGCCATGTAGTCCATCTCGCCGTGGTAGCCGGCCTCCAGCCAGCGCTGCAGGTGCGCTTCGTGCTCGCCCAGCTCGACGTCGCTGATACCGACCTGCTGGAACCCCAGCTCGCGGCCCCAGTCCTTGATGGACTGGGCGAGGCGGGCAGGGTCCGGCGGGGAAAGGTTGTCGGCCAGAGGTTGGGGAGTCATGGGAGGCAACGAAGACGAGGGAAAGCGAAATGGGATAGGTATAATTCTGCCAGACTGCGCGCCTGACGCCGAATCGATCCGATGACCATGACCTTCCAGCACGACGACCTGCCACTCGCCCTCTATTCCGCCGCCCAGGTGCGCGACCTGGATGCGCGCCTGATCGCTGCCGGCACGCCGGGCTTCGAACTCATGCAGCGCGCCGCCCACGCCGCCTGGCGTGCCTTGCGCCGCCGTTGGCCGGAGGCCGCGGCGCTGACGGTGCTCGCCGGGCACGGCAACAATGCCGGCGACGGCTACCTGATCGCGGCGCTGGCGCAACGTGCGGGTTGGCGAGTGCGGGTGCTGGCGGTCGCGGCGCCGCAACGGCTTGCCGGCGACGCGGCGCAGGCGCATGCCGCCGCGCTGGCGACCGGGGTCGTGGTGGAGCCCTGGAGCGAGTGCGCCGTGCTCGAGGGCGTAGTAGTGGATGCATTGCTCGGCACCGGCCTGGCAGGTGCCGTGCGCGAGCCCTTTGCGCAGACCATCCGCCTGGCCAACGCCGCCGACCTGCCGGTGCTGGCGGTGGATATTCCTTCCGGCTTGAGCGCCGACACCGGCGCGGTATTGGGGGAAGCGATCAGGGCGGATCTGACAGTGACTTTCATCGGCCTGAAGATCGGGCTGTTCACTGGCGAGGCGCCGGCACGGGTCGGCGAGCTGGTGTTCGACGAACTCGGTAGCGACGCCGTCGTGCTGCAAGCGCTCCAGCCCCGGGCCCGCCGCCTGGCGCGAAATGCCCTGCCGAGGCTGGCAGCGCGGCCGCGGACCGCACACAAGGGGCTGTTCGGCCACCTGCTGGTGGTCGGCGGCGACACCGGCATGGGCGGGGCCGTGCTACTGGCCGCGGAAAGCGCCCTGCGCTGCGGCGCCGGGCTGGTCTCGGCGGCGACCCGCGTCGAACATGTGCCGGCGTTGCTGAGCCGTTGTCCCGAGGTCATGGCCCATGGCGTGGCGTCGGCGAACCAACTGCTGGCCCTTGCCGAACGCGCCAGCGTGCTGGTGCTCGGTCCCGGGCTTGGCCAGCGCGCCTGGGGTCGCAGCCTGCTGAGCGCTGTCCGGTCGCGACCGTTGCCGCAGGTCTGGGATGCCGACGCGTTGAACCTGCTGGCCCTGGAACCGGTCGGAGCAGGGCCGCAGACATGGATTCTGACGCCGCATCCCGGCGAGGCCGCGCGCCTGTTGGGTCGCTCGACCGCCGAGGTGCAGGCGGATCGTCCGGCGGCGGCGCTGGAACTGGCGCGTCGCTACCAGGCGGTGGTGGTGCTGAAGGGCGCCGGCAGCCTGGTCGCCGCGCCCGACGGACGACTCGCCGTCTGTTCCCAGGGGCATCCGGCGATGGCCGGCGCCGGCCTGGGTGACGTGCTGTCGGGCATCACCGGTGCCTTGCTGGCCCAGCGCATGGAGGCGTTCGAGGCGGCCTGCCTGGCGGTCTGGCTGCATGCCGCCGCCGGTGAGCGGCTCGGCGCCCAGGGTCGCGGGCTGGCGGCGACCGATCTCATACCTACCGTTCGTCAGTTGCTCGAGGAGTGCAGTCCGTGTCTGAAGTGATCCTGTCCGCCGAAGGGGAAGACGCGATGCTCGAACTGGGCGGGCGCATCGCCCGGGTCAGCGGGGGGCAGGGGGTGATCTACCTGCATGGCGACCTCGGCGCCGGCAAGACCACCCTCTCGCGCGGCATCCTGCGGGGCCTCGGCCATGCCGGCTCGGTGAAAAGCCCGACCTTTACCCTGGTCGAGCCTTACGAAATCGGCGAGCTGCGCGCCTACCATTTCGACCTGTACCGGCTCGCCGATGCGGAGGAATTGGAGTTCTTCGGCATCCGCGACTATTTCGACGGCAGCGCACTCTGTCTGATCGAGTGGCCCGAGCGCGGTGCGGGCGTTTTGCCAACCGCCGATCTGGACATTACCATTACTGCCCAAGCGGGTGGACGGACACTGCGCCTGGTACCGCACGGTGCGCGGGGCGAAGCCTGGTGTGCCACCCTGACCATGGGAGCATGAGAAAAACGATGGGTTGGGGCTTGCGTCTGCGGACGTTGTTGACTGGGGTGATGATTCTGCTGGCCTGCCAGGTCGGCGAGGTTCTGGCCGCCGCGCAAATCAAGAGCGTGCGGATCTGGCGCGCTCCGGACAACACCCGTCTGGTCTTCGATCTCTCCGGTCCGGTGCAGCACAGCCTGTTCACCCTGGCCGCACCCAACCGTATCGTCATCGACGTCAGCGGCGCCCAGCTGGCGACCCAGCTCAACGGTCTCAAGCTCGGCAACACCCCGATCACCGCGGTGCGCTCCGCCCAGCGCACGCCCAACGACCTGCGCATGGTCCTCGACCTGTCGGCGCAGGTCACCCCGAAAAGCTTCGTCCTGCCGCCCAACCAGCAATACGGCAACCGCCTGGTGGTCGATCTCTACGACCAGGGCGCCGACCTGACCCCGGACGTACCCGCGACGCCGACCCCGAGCGTGCCGGTCACTCCGGTGACGCCGACCCAGCCGGTGGCTAAGCTGCCGCTGCCGACCAAGGGCGGTACCCGCGATATCGTCATCGCCATCGACGCCGGCCACGGCGGTGAAGACCCTGGCGCCCTTGGCCCGGGCGGGCTGCACGAGAAGAACATCACCCTGTCGATCGCTCGCGAGCTGCAACGCCAGATCAACCAGGTGCGCGGTTACCGGGCCGAGCTGACCCGTACCGGCGACTACTTCATCCCACTGCGCAAGCGCACCGAGATCGCCCGCAAGAAGGGCGCCGACCTGTTCGTCTCGATCCATGCCGACGCCGCGCCGAGCCGCAGCGCCTTCGGTGCCTCGGTGTTCGCCCTGTCCGACCGCGGCGCCACTTCGGAAACCGCGCGCTGGCTGGCCGACAGCGAGAACCGTTCCGACCTGATCGGCGGCGATGGCAGCGTCAGCCTCGGCGACAAGGACCAGATGCTCGCCGGCGTGCTGCTCGACCTGTCGATGACCGCCACCCTCTCGTCGAGCCTGGACGTCGGCCACAAGGTGCTGACCAATGTCGGCCGCATCACTTCGCTGCACAAGCGTCGTGTCGAGCAGGCCGGGTTCATGGTGTTGAAGTCGCCGGACATCCCGTCGATCCTGGTGGAAACCGGCTTCATCTCGAACGTCAACGAGTCGCGCAAGCTGGCCAGCGCCAGCCATCAGCAGGCTTTGGCGCGTTCGATCACCAGCGGCATCCGCCAGTATTTCCAGCAGAGCCCGCCGCCCGGCACCTACATCGCCTCTTTGCGCGCCCAGGGCAAGCTCTCCATGGGGCCGCGCGAGCACGTGGTGCGGCCCGGAGAGACCCTGGCGATGATCGCCCAGCGCTATGAAGTGAGCATGGCCGCGCTGCGCAGCAGCAACAGCCTGTCCAGCGACAACCTGAAAGTCGGCCAGGCCCTGTCCATCCCGAGCACCGCCCTGGCGGCCCAGTGATGAGTGAAGCACCGCGTATCCAGCTGCTGAGTCCGCGGCTGGCGAACCAGATCGCCGCCGGTGAGGTGGTCGAACGTCCCGCCTCGGTGGCCAAGGAACTCCTGGAAAACAGCCTTGACGCCGGTTCCCGGCGCATCGACGTGGAGGTCGAGCAGGGCGGCATCAAGTTGCTGCGAGTGCGCGACGACGGTCGCGGCATCCCCGCCGACGACCTGCCGCTGGCCCTGGCTCGCCACGCCACCAGCAAGATCCGCGAGCTGGAAGACCTGGAGCGGGTGATGAGCCTCGGCTTCCGTGGCGAGGCGCTGGCCTCGATCAGCTCGGTAGCGCGCCTGACCATGACCTCGCGCACCGCCGACGCCGGCGAAGCCTGGCAGGTGGAAACCGAGGGCCGCGACATGCAGCCGCGGGTACAGCCGGCGGCGCACCCAGTGGGGACCAGCGTCGAGGTTCGCGACCTGTTCTTCAACACCCCGGCGCGGCGCAAGTTCCTGCGTGCCGAGAAGACCGAGTTCGACCATCTGCAGGAGGTCATCAAGCGCCTGGCGCTGGCCCGCTTCGACGTGGCTTTCCACCTGCGCCACAACGGCAAGACCATCTTCGCCCTGCACGAGGCGCGAGACGAGCTGGCCCGCGCGCGCCGGGTCGGCGCGGTGTGCGGCCAGGCATTCCTCGAGCAGGCGCTGCCGATCGAGGTCGAGCGCAACGGCCTGCACCTGTGGGGCTGGGTCGGCTTGCCGACCTTCTCCCGCAGCCAGCCGGACCTGCAGTACTTCTATGTGAACGGGCGCATGGTGCGCGACAAGCTGGTCGCCCACGCGGTGCGCCAGGCTTATCGCGACGTGCTGTACAACGGCCGGCATCCGACCTTCGTGCTGTTCTTCGAAGTCGATCCGGCGGTGGTGGACGTCAACGTGCACCCGACCAAGCACGAAGTTCGCTTTCGTGACAGCCGGATGGTCCATGACTTCCTCTATGGCACCTTGCATCGTGCGCTGGGCGAGGTCCGTCCCGACGACCAGCTCGCGCCGTCCGGGGCGACCAGCCTGACCGAGCCGCGACCGACCGGCGCTGCCGCCGGCGAGTTCGGCCCGCAGGGCGAGATGCGCCTGGCCGAGAGCGTGCTGGAGAGTCCGGCGGCACGGGTGGGCTGGAGTGGCGGCTCGTCGGCCTCCGGCGGCTCCTCCGGCTATTCCGCCTACACCCGGCCGGAGGCGCCGCCTTCTCTGGCCGAGGCCGGTGGCGCCTACAAGGCCTACTTCGCGCCGTTACCCGCGGGCGAGGCGCCAGCCGCGTTGCCCGAGAGCGCCCAGGACATCCCGCCGCTGGGTTACGCCCTGGCGCAGCTCAAGGGCATCTACATCCTCGCCGAGAACGCCCACGGCCTGGTGCTGGTGGACATGCACGCGGCCCACGAGCGGATCACCTACGAGCGCCTCAAGGTGGCGATGGCCAGCGAAGGCTTGCGTGGGCAGCCGTTGCTGGTGCCGGAGTCGATCGCGGTCAGCGAGCGCGAGGCGGATTGCGCGGAAGAGCATTCCAGCTGGTTCCAGCGCCTGGGCTTCGAGCTGCAGCGCCTGGGGCCGGAAAGCCTGGCGATCCGGCAGATCCCTGCGCTGCTCAAGCAGGCGGAGGCGACCCAGTTGGTGCGCGATGTCATCGCCGACCTGCTGGAGTACGGCACCAGCGACCGTATCCAGGCACACCTGAACGAGTTGCTCGGCACCATGGCCTGCCATGGCGCGGTGCGCGCCAACCGGCGCCTGACCCTGCCGGAAATGAACGCCCTGTTGCGCGACATGGAAATCACCGAACGCAGCGGCCAGTGCAACCATGGGCGTCCGACCTGGACCCAGTTGGGCCTGGACGAGCTGGACAAGCTCTTCCTGCGCGGACGCTGAGCCTTGCAGCTTCGGGCGCAAAGCCCGAAGCTATGCGCTTTGTCCAAGAGCTTTCCGATGTCTTCCCTGCCTCCCGCCATCTTTCTCATGGGGCCGACCGCCGCCGGCAAGACCGACCTGGCGATGGCGCTGGCCGATGCGCTGCCCTGCGAGCTGATCAGCGTCGACTCGGCGCTGATCTACCGCGGCATGGATATCGGTACGGCCAAGCCTTCCCGGGAGCTGCTGGCGCGCTATCCGCACCGCCTGATCGATATCCGCGACCCGGCGGAGAGCTATTCGGCCGCGGAATTCCGCGCCGACGCCCTGGCGGCGATGGCCGAGGCCACCGCGCGCGGCAGGATTCCCCTGCTGGTGGGGGGCACCATGCTCTATTACAAGGCGTTGCTCGAGGGCCTGGCCGACATGCCCGGCGCCGATCCCGAGGTGCGCGCGGCGATCGAGGCCGAGGCCCTGGCCGAAGGTTGGGAGGCGCTGCACCGGCAACTCGCCGAGGTCGACCCGGAGTCGGCTGCGCGCATCCACCCCAACGACCCGCAGCGACTGATGCGGGCGCTCGAGGTGTATCGCCTCGGCGGGGTGTCGATGAGCGACCTGCGTCGCCGGCAAAGCGCTGAAAAGGCGGATTTTGACGCGTCAGGCAGGAATCAATTGCCGTATACTGTCGCTCAGCTGGCGATTGCTCCCGAGCAGCGCCAGGTGTTGCACGCGCGGATTGCGCAGCGTTTTCGCCAGATGCTGGAACAGGGTTTCATCGCCGAGGTCGAAGCACTGCATGCCAGAAGTGACTTGCATGCAGGATTACCGTCTATTAGAGCCGTGGGTTACCGTCAGGTGTGGGATTACCTGGATGGCAAGCTGTCCTACGCTGAAATGACCGAACGCGGCATCATCGCTACCCGCCAGTTGGCCAAGCGCCAGTTCACCTGGCTGCGAAGCTGGAGCCATCTACACTGGATGGACAGCCTAGCAGGTGACAATCTGCCGCGTGCCTTGAAATACCTGAAAACGGTCTCCATATTGGCCTGAGACCTTAATTTGTCCGTCTGTTTCCGGAGCGAGACCGGAGTTTGGACGGCGCCAAGTCACCCTATTCGACTACTTCAAACTACGATCCTTAAAGGAGTGCGGCACATGTCAAAAGGGCATTCGCTACAAGACCCTTACCTCAATACCCTGCGGAAAGAACGCGTCCCGGTTTCCATCTATCTGGTCAACGGCATCAAGCTGCAAGGCCAGATCGAGTCCTTCGACCAGTTTGTCATCCTGCTGAAGAACACCGTCAGCCAGATGGTTTACAAGCACGCGATCTCCACCGTGGTACCGAGCCGTCCGGTGCGTCTGCCGAGCGGTGACCAGCCGGCCGAGCCGGGCAACGCTTGACGGGAGTCCGCTTTGTTCTTTGAGCGCCCAGGTGGTGGGGAACAGGCTGTTCTGGTGCATCTGGAAGGGCAGAACCCCGAGGCGCGTGAAGACCCGCAGGAGTTCCAGGAGCTGGTGCGTTCGGCCGGCGCGGAAACGGTGGCATTCGTCAGCGTCTCCCGCCACCAGCCGAGCGCCAAATATCTTATCGGCAGTGGCAAGGTCGAGGAGTTGCACGACCTGGTCAAGGCCGAAAACGTCGAGCTGGTGATTTTCAACCACACCTTGACGCCCAGCCAGGAGCGCAACCTCGAGCGAGCGTTCGAGTGCCGCGTACTCGACCGGACCGGGCTGATCCTCGACATCTTCGCCCAGCGCGCACGTACCCACGAAGGCAAGTTGCAGGTGGAACTGGCGCAACTGGAGCACATGAGCACGCGGCTGGTACGCGGCTGGACCCACCTCGAACGGCAGAAAGGCGGTATCGGCCTGCGCGGTCCGGGCGAGACCCAGCTGGAAACCGACCGACGCCTGCTGCGCGTGCGCATCCGCCAGATCAAGCAGCGCCTGGAGAAGGTCCGCAGCCAGCGCGAGCAGGCTCGACGCGGGCGCAAGCGCGCGGATATCCCGGCGGTCTCCCTGGTCGGCTATACCAACGCCGGCAAATCGACCCTGTTCAATGCGCTCACCGCCTCCGAGGTGTATGCCGCCAACCAGTTGTTCGCCACCCTCGACCCCACCCTGCGTCGCCTGCAACTGGACGATCTCGGGCCGGTGGTGCTGGCCGACACGGTGGGCTTCATCCGTCACCTGCCGCACAAGCTGGTGGAGGCCTTCCGCGCTACGCTGGAAGAGTCGAGCAACGCCGACCTCCTGCTGCACGTGATCGACGCCTACGAGCCCGAACGGGATGCGCAGGTCGAGCAGGTGCTGGCGGTGCTCGGCGAGATCGGCGCCAACGAATTGCCGATGCTCGAGGTCTATAACAAGGTCGACCTGCTACCCTCGGTCGAGCCGCACATCCAGCGCGACGATTCCGGCAAGCCGGTGCGCGTCTGGCTGTCGGCGCAGACCGGCGAAGGCCTCGACCTGTTGCGCCAGGCCATCGCCGAGCTGCTCGGCGAGGACCTGTTCGTCGGGACCTTGCGCCTGCCCCAGCGGCTCGGGCGCCTGCGCGCCCAGTTGTTCGAACTGGGCGCGGTGCAGTCCGAGGCGCACGATGAGGAAGGTTGTACCCTGCTGCAGGTGCGCCTGCCGCGGGCCGAGTTGAACCGCCTGGCGAGCCGCGCTGGCTGGCAGCCGGCGGAGTTCGTTGCGCAACACACTTTGCAATAAAGCCCGTATCGCTGCTTTTGGCAGCGGGCAGGGCATTCGGTAGCATGGGTGGCCGCGCCGCAGGCGCGTTTCGCGTTACTAGATGGAGAGCGCTATGGCTTGGAACGAGCCGGGTGACAACTCGAACAACAACGATCGAGACCCGTGGGGAGGCCGCCGCGGTGGTGGTGGCGGCGGTGGTGACCGCAAGGGGCCGCCCGACCTGGATGAGGCTTTCCGCAAGCTTCAGGACAGCCTGAACGGGCTGTTCGGTGGAAAAAAACGCAGTGGCAACGGTTCCGGCTCCGGTTCCGGCGGCAAGGGCGGTGGCCTGGGCCTGTTCGGCATCGGCCTGGCGATCCTCGCCGTGCTCTGGCTATACAACGCCATCTATGTGGTGGACGAGCAGGAGCAGGCGGTCATCCTGCGCTTCGGCAAGTATTACGAGACGGTCGGTCCCGGCCTGAACTTCTACTTCCCGCCGATCGACAAGCGCTTCCAGGAGAACGTCACCCGCGAGCGTGCGTACAGCAAGCAGGGGCAAATGCTCACCGAGGACGAGAACATCGTCGAAGTGCCGCTGACCGTGCAGTACAAGATCAGCAACCTGCAGGACTTCGTGCTCAACGTCGACCAGCCCGAGGTCAGCCTGCAGCAGGCGACCGAGAGCGCGCTGCGGCATGTCGCCGGTTCCACCACCATGGACCGGATCCTCACCGAAGGCCGCGAGCAGATGGCGACCGAGGTGCGCGAGCGCCTGCAACGCTTCCTGGATACCTACAGGACCGGTATCACCGTGACCCAGGTGAACATCCAGAGCGCCCAGGCCCCGCGTGAGGTGCAGGAAGCGTTCGACGACGTGATCCGGGCCCGCGAGGACGAGCAGCGCGAGAAGAACCAGGCCGAAGCCTATGCCAACGGCGTGGTGCCGGAGGCGCGTGGCCAGGCTCAGCGCATCATCGAAGAAGCCAACGGTTACCGCGACGAGGTGATTTCGCGCGCCCAGGGTGAGGCGGATCGCTTCTCCAAGCTGCTGGTGGAATATCGCAAGGCTCCGGAAGTGACGCGCGAGCGTCTGTACCTGGACACCATGCAGGAAGTCTTCAGCCAGACCAGCAAGGTGCTGGTGACCGGTCAGCAGGGGCAGAACAACCTGCTCTACCTGCCGCTGGACAAGATGATCGATGGTCGTAACGCCGCGCCTGCTACGGGTGCCGGTGCTTCCGCCGGTGGTGGCAGCGCCAGCGCTTCCGACCTGGGGTCGCGGATCGTCAACGATCTGCGCCAGCAAGACGCGCGTACGAGGGAGAGCCGCTGATGGGCAACAAGTCTTTGATCGCTCTGATCGTCGGTGTCGTCGCCGCCATCGTCCTGTGGAACAGCGTCTACGTAGTCCAGCAGACCGAGCGCGCGGTCATGTTGCGCTTCGGCCGGGTGGTCGAGTCCGACGTCAAGCCGGGCCTGCACTTCAAGATCCCGTACGTCAACCAGGTGCGCAAGTTCGACGCTCGCCTGCTGACCCTGGATGCCCCGACCCAGCGCTTCCTGACCCTGGAAAAGAAAGCGGTGATGGTGGATGCCTATGCCAAGTGGCGGGTGGCGGATGCCGAGCGCTTCTACACCGCTACCTCGGGCCTCAAGCAGATCGCCGACGAACGCCTGTCGCGGCGTCTCGAAGCGGGTCTCCGCGACCAGTTCGGCAAGCGTACCCTGCATGAAGTGGTATCGGGCGAGCGCGACGCGCTGATGGGCGACATCACCGCTTCGCTGAACCGCATGGCGCAGAAGGAGCTGGGTATCGAGGTGATCGACGTGCGGGTCAAGGCCATCGACCTGCCGAAGGAAGTCAACCGCAGCGTCTTCGAGCGGATGAGCACCGAGCGTGAGCGCGAGGCCCGCGAGCACCGCGCCAAGGGTCGCGAACTGGCCGAAGGCATTCGTGCTGACGCCGATCGCCAGCGCCGGGTAATCGTTGCCGAAGCCTACCGCGAGTCGGAGGAGACCCGCGGTGACGGCGACTCCAAGGCTGCCGCGATCTACGCCAAGGCCTACAACCAGGATCCGGAGTTCTATTCCTTCTACCGTAGCCTGAAGGCGTATCGCGAAAGCTTCGCCGAGAAGCGCGACGTACTGGTGCTCGATCCGAGCAGCGAGTTCTTCCGCTATCTGAACAAGGCCAACAAGTAATACTCGGTTCTCCGGCGGGCGGCAGCGCCCGCCGGAGAAATCGTGTTATGATGAGCCAGCCGGGAAATCCCGGCTTTTTTGCGTCCGCGAGAATCATGTGGCAGGAATTCGGCATCGCTTTTTGTCTCGTGCTGGTGCTGGAAGGCATCCTGCCGTTCCTGTGTCCGCGACAATGGCGCGAGGCGGTCACCGGCATCGGCCGGCTGAGCGACCGTCACCTGCGTCTCGTGGGGCTGGGCAGCATGCTGCTCGGCACCCTGCTTCTTTACTGGATTCACTGATGATGTGCCGCCCGGCTGAAAGGGGAGAGGCGAAATGGCAACGGTAGACCGCTGGCTGCTGCCAGATGGGATCGAAGAGGTGCTGCCCCCGGAGGCGGCGCGCATCGAAGCAGCCCGCCGTCAGGTGCTGGATCTGTTCCACCGCTGGGGTTACGAGTTCGTCGTGACCCCGCATATCGAATACCTGGAGTCGCTGCTCACCGGCGCGGGACAGGATCTTGACCTGCGCACCTTCAAGGTGACCGACCCGGCGTCCGGCCGGCTCATGGGTTTCCGTGCCGACATTACGCCGCAAGTGGCGCGGATGGATGCGCACAGCCTGCGCCGCGAGGGACCGAGCCGCCTGTGCTATGCCGGCAGCGTGCTGCATGCGCAGCCGCGCGCGCTGTCCACTTCGCGTAGTCCGATCCAGCTGGGCGCCGAGCTGTACGGCGATCCGAGCCCCGCCAGCGATGTCGAGGTGATCAGCCTGATGCTGGAAATGCTCGAGATGGCGGAAGTGCCGGACGTGCACATGGACCTCGGTCATGTCGGCATCTACCGTGGCCTGGCGCGCGCGGCAGGGCTGTCCGGCGAAGTCGAGCAGCAGTTGTTCGATGCCTTGCAGCGCAAGGCGGTGGACGAGGTCGAGGCGCTGACTGCAGACCTGCCTGCCGAGCTGCGCGGCATGTTGCGTGCGCTGGCCGAGCTATGCGGCGGCCGCGATGCGCTGGAGCAGGGCCGTGCCCGTCTGGCGGCGGCGCCGGCCGATGTCCAGGTGGCGCTGAACGAGCTGATCGAGATCGCCGATTCGCTGGCCGGGCGCTTCCCCGGCTTGCCGCTGTATTTCGATCTCGGCGAGCTGCGTGGCTATCACTATCACACCGGCGTGGTGTTTGCGGCCTTCGTGCCCGGCGTTGGCCAGTCCATCGCCCAGGGCGGTCGCTATGATGATATCGGTGCCGATTTCGGGCGCGCCCGCCCGGCCACCGGTTTCTCCACCGATCTGAAAAGCCTGGTCACTCTCGGCCAGGCCCGGTTGGACCAGGCTGTATCGGGTATCTGGGCGCCGGCCGAAGGGGCCGGGCTCTGGCAGGCGGTGCAACGACTGCGCCGCGACGGGCAGCGTGTCGTCCAGGCTCTGCCCGGGCAGGATGCGGCTTCTGCGCGCGAGGCGGGCTGCGACCGGCAGCTGGCGCTGCGCGATGGCAATTGGCAGGTGGCGCCGCTGGCGTCCTGAGATTCCGCCGGCCGCGGCCGGCATCGAACTTCCACGATGGGGACAAGTGTTATGGGTAAGAATGTCGTAGTCCTGGGCACCCAATGGGGTGATGAGGGCAAGGGCAAGATCGTCGACCTGCTCACCGAGCAGGCGGCTGCCGTAGTTCGCTACCAGGGTGGTCACAACGCTGGCCACACCCTGGTGATCGATGGCGAGAAAACCGTCCTGCACCTGATTCCATCGGGCATCCTGCGCGAAGGCGTGCAGTGCCTGATCGGCAATGGCGTGGTGCTGGCGCCGGATGCGCTGCTGCGCGAAATCACCAAGCTGGAAGAGAAGGGCGTGCCGGTGCGCGAGCGCCTGCGCATCAGTCCTTCCTGTCCGCTGATCCTGTCCTATCACGTCGCCCTCGACCAGGCGCGCGAGAAGGCCCGCGGCGAAGCCAAGATCGGCACCACCGGTCGTGGCATCGGCCCGGCATACGAGGACAAGGTGGCGCGTCGCGGCCTGCGCGTCGGCGACCTGTTCCACCGCGAGCGCTTCGCCGCCAAGCTGGGCGAGCTGCTGGACTACCATAACTTCGTCCTGCAGCACTACTACAAGGAGCCGGCCATCGACTTCCAGAAGACCCTGGACGAGGCGATGGAGTATGCCGAGCTGCTCAAGCCGATGATGGCCGATGTCGCTGCGACCCTGCACGACCTGCGCAAGCACGGCAAGGACATCATGTTCGAAGGCGCCCAGGGATCGCTGCTGGACATCGACCATGGCACCTATCCCTACGTGACCAGTTCCAACACCACTGCTGGCGGTACCGCCACCGGTTCCGGCTTCGGCCCGCTGTACCTGGACTACGTACTGGGTATCACCAAGGCCTATACCACTCGCGTCGGCTCCGGTCCGTTCCCGACCGAGCTGTTCGACGACGTCGGCGCCTACCTGGCCAAGCGCGGCCACGAGTTCGGCGCCACCACCGGTCGCGCTCGTCGCTGCGGCTGGTTCGATGCCGTGATCCTGCGCCGCGCCATCGAGATCAACAGCATCTCCGGCCTGTGCCTGACCAAGCTCGACGTGCTCGATGGCCTGGACGTGGTGCGCCTGTGCGTCGGCTACAAGAATGCCGATGGCGATGTGCTGGAAGCGCCGACCGATGCCGACAGCTACATCGGCCTGCAGCCGGTCTACGAGGAAATGCCCGGCTGGAGCGAGTCGACCGTGGGTGCGAAGACCCTGGAAGAGTTGCCGGCCAACGCCCGCGCCTACATCAAGCGCGTGGAAGAACTGGTGGGTGCGCCGATCGATATCATCTCCACCGGTCCGGACCGCAACGAGACCATCATCCTGCGCCATCCATTCGCCTGAGGCGGATAGCGGGGCGATGACGGAACGGGCTGCGCATGCGGCCCGTTTTCATTTCCGGGGTCAGCGCCGCGGCGAGCGGGGGAGGGTGGCGTGGCTCGAAGGGAAAAATCGCGGACAACAAAAAGCCGAGCGATGCTCGGCTGTTTGTCTTGAAGATGGTGCCCAGGAGAAGACTCGAACTTCCACGGTGTTGCCACCGCTAGGACCTGAACCTAGTGCGTCTACCAATTCCGCCACCTGGGCATGCTTTTCAGCATTGTGCGATGATCGCTCATCGACTTGGGTGTTGCAAACCTTGTCGCAGTTTCAATGCCTGGTAGTGGCTGAACTGCTGAAACAAAAACGGTCTAATGTCCGGCTTTGTCTGAAATATGGTGCCCAGGAGAAGACTCGAACTTCCACGGTGTTGCCACCGCTAGGACCTGAACCTAGTGCGTCTACCAATTCCGCCACCTGGGCACTGGAGTCGATGATCGCTCATCGTTTCCGTGTTACAACGTCTCAGCAACGTTGTGGGCGCGAACTATACGAGTACGTATTCTGCTTGTAAACCCCTGATGCGATAAAAATTATTCTGCTGCCGAAGCTGACCGACGAAGCGTTTTCGCGCTTCAATAGAGCAATGGCAGCAAACGCTAAAGAAGAAAAGGTGACCTACCTCTAATGGCCGATTGGCAAAACCTCGATCCCGAGGCCGCTCGCGAAGCGGAAAAGTACGAAAACCCCATCCCCAGCCGGGAACTGATCCTGGCTCACCTATCCGAGCGAGGCGCTCCTGCGACTCGCTCCCAGTTGCTCGACGAGTTCGGGCTCGCCGGCGAGGAGCCGGAAGAGGCCTTGCGTCGTCGCCTGCGCGCCATGGAGCGCGACGGGCAGCTTATCTATACGCGTCGTGGCGCCTACGCGCCGGTGGACAAGCTGGACCTGATCCGCGGCCGCATCAGCGGGCACCGCGACGGCTTCGGCTTCCTGATCCCCGACGATGGCAGCGACGACCTGTTCCTCAGCCCCACCCAGATGCGCCTGGTGTTCGACGGCGACCGCGCCCTGGCCCGGGTGTCCGGCCATGACCGGCGCGGACGCCGCGAAGGCCAGCTGGTCGAGGTGATCGAGCGGGCCCACGAGATCGTGGTCGGCCGCTACTTCGAGGAAAGTGGCATCGGCGTAGTGGTCGCGGACAACCCGAAGATCCAGCAGGAAGTCCTGATCCCGCCGGGCAAGGCCGGCAAGGCCAGGCACAACCAGTTCGTCCAGGTGCGCATCGAGCAATGGCCGAGCATCCACCGCCAGGCCCAGGGCGAGATCGTCGAGGTGCTCGGCGACTACATGGCGCCGGGGATGGAGATCGAAGTCGCCCTGCGCAGCTACGATATCCCCCACGTCTGGCCGGCCGCGGTGGAGAAGGAAGCGGCCAAGCTCAAGCCGGAAGTGGCGGAGAAGGACAAGGAAAAGCGTATCGACCTGCGCCAGGTGCCCTTCGTCACCATCGACGGCGAGGATGCCCGCGACTTCGACGACGCGGTGTACGCCGAGGCCAAGCGCGGCGGCGGCTGGCGCCTGTTCGTGGCGATCGCCGATGTCTCGCACTACGTGAAGGTCGGTTCGGCGCTGGACGAAGAGGCGGCCAGGCGCGGCAACTCGGTGTATTTCCCCGAGCGGGTGATCCCGATGCTGCCGGAGGTGCTGTCCAATGGTCTCTGCTCGCTGAATCCGCTGGTCGACCGGCTGGCCATGGTCTGCGAGATGACCCTGTCCAAGGCCGGCAAGCTGACCGGCTATCAGTTCTACGAAGCGGTGATCCACTCCCATGCGCGCCTGACCTACACCAAGGTCAGTCAGTTGCTCGAGCATCCCGACAGCGTCGAGGCCGAGAACCTGCGTCAGCAGTTGCCCGGCGTGGTGCCGCACCTGCAGCAGTTGTATGCGTTGTATAAAGCGCTGCTGGCTGGCCGCCATGTCCGCGGCGCGATCGATTTCGAGACCCAGGAAACCCGCATCGTCTTCGGCGCCGACCGGAAGATCTCGGAAATCCGCCCGACCCAGCGCAACGATGCGCACCGCCTGATCGAAGAGTGCATGCTCTGCGCCAACGTGGCGACCGCACGCTTCCTGCAGAAGCACGCCATCCCGGCGTTGTACCGGGTGCATGACGGCCCGCCGCAGGAGAAGCTCAACAACCTGCGCCAGTTCCTCGGCGAGCTGGGGTTGAGCCTCGGCCGCGGCAAGGCCGCGCCGACCCCGGGCGACTACCAGGAGTTGCTGGAGAAGATCCACGACCGCGCCGACTTCCGCCTGATCCAGACGGTCATGCTGCGTTCGCTCAGCCAGGCGGTGTACAGCCCGGACAACAATGGCCACTTCGGCCTCAACTACGACGCCTACACCCACTTCACCTCGCCGATCCGGCGCTACCCGGACCTGCTGGTGCATCGTGCGATCCGCAGTGTGATCCGCTCCAAGGCGGAGACTCCGCACGTGCAGCGGGCCGGCGCGGCGAGCATGCCCAAGGCGCGCATCTATCCGTACGACGAATTGCGCCTGGACCAGTTGGGCGAGCAGTGTTCGATGACCGAGCGGCGTGCCGACGAGGCCACCCGCGACGTGACCAACTGGCTGAAGTGCGAATACATGCGCGAGCGGGTCGGCGAGACCTTCCCTGGCGTAATCACCGCGGTCACCGGTTTCGGTCTGTTCGTCGAGCTGACCGACATCTTCGTCGAAGGCCTGGTGCATGTGACCGCGCTGCCCGGCGACTACTATCATTTCGACGCCGTGCACCATCGCCTCAGCGGCGAGCGCACCGGGCGCAGCTTCCGTCTCGGCGACACCACGGAAGTGGTAGTGGCGCGGGTCGACCTGGACGAGCGGAAGATCGATTTCGAGCTGGCCGGAAACGTGCTGAGCGCGCCGATCGGACGCAAGAAGCGCAACGGCGACAAGTCGGCGAACGCCGGCAAGGCGCCGAAGGGGCGCAAGGGCGCATCCGTGCCCGAGGTCGACCTGGAGCCGGCGCTGGCCAGTCCCGACGCCGCGGTGGTGCCGCGGCGCAAGGCCGGCAAGGTGCAGGCGCTGCCGCCGGTCGCGCCGGAGCTGCTGGCGCAGGCCGCGGAGATGCTCGGCAACACCGACGTGCGCAAGAGTCGCGAGGTGAAGCAGGCGCTGCTCGCCGAGGCGCGCGTCGGCGGCGGCAGGGACAAGGGCGGGAAGAAGGGCAAGGTCGTTCCTGCGGGCAAGAGCGCGAAGGGCAAGGCCAAGGGCGGCAAGCCCGCCGCTGCCGCCAAGCCGGGAAAGCCGACCAAGCATCGCAAGGGGCCTTCCAAGCCGAAGGCCGACAACGCTCCGGCCGCCACCGGGGCGCGCAAACGTAAGGCCAAGTCATGAGTCAGTGGGAAAAGGTCTACGGCGTGCATGCCGTGGAAGCGTTGTTGCGTCATCACCCGAAGCGGGTCAAGCAGTTGTGGCTGGCCGAGGGGCGGCATGATCCGCGGGTCCAGGTGCTCACCGAGCTGGCCGCCGGGTTCCGTATTCCGGTAGGGCAGCGCGACCGGCGCGAACTCGACGAGTGGGCGGAAGGCGTCCACCAGGGCGTGGTCGCGGAAGTCAGCCCCAGCCAGGTCTGGGGCGAAAACATGCTCGAGGAACTGCTCGAGCGGAGCGAGGGCGTGCCGCTGCTGCTGGCCCTGGATGGCGTCACCGATCCGCACAACCTCGGCGCCTGCCTGCGTACCGCCGATGCGGCGGGGGTGCAGGCGGTGATCGTGCCCAAGGACAAGTCCGCGACCCTCAACGCCACCGTGCGCAAGGTCGCTTGCGGCGCCGCCGAGGTGATCCCGCTGGTGGCGGTGACCAACCTCGCGCGCACCCTGGAAAAGCTCCAGCAGCGCGGCCTGTGGGTGGTCGGCACCGCCGGCGAGGCGGACAAGACCCTCTACCAGCTCGACCTCAAGGGGCCGACCGTGCTGGTGATGGGCGCGGAAGGCAAGGGCATGCGCCGGCTGACCCGCGAGCACTGCGACTTCCTCGCCAGGTTGCCGATGGCCGGCAGCGTCAGCAGCCTGAACGTCTCGGTCGCCACCGGCGTCTGCCTGTTCGAGATCCTCCGCCAGCGCACCCCGCTGGAGTGAGCGCGTGCGGGGCCGCCGCGGCGCGGCCCCGCGCCATTCCATCCGCTGTACAAATATTCGCCAATCTTCCTTGCTTCGCCGGTTGCCCTTCTCTAGAATGTCGCCCCTTGCCGCGCGGGCAGGCGTTCGTTCGCCTCTCCGCCAGGCAAGCCAAGAAAACATTCACTCCTTGCCTGACCGTTCTGCGGCAGGCTGCAACCCGTAAGGAGCATTTATGCGTCATTACGAAATCGTGTTCCTGGTTCACCCGGACCAGAGCGAACAAGTCGGTGGCATGGTCGAGCGTTACACCAAGGCCATCGAAGAAGACGGCGGCAAGATCCACCGTCTGGAAGACTGGGGCCGTCGTCAGCTGGCCTACGCCATCAACAACGTGCACAAGGCCCACTACGTTCTGATGAACGTCGAGTGCAGCGCCAAGGCCCTGGCTGAGCTGGAAGACAACTTCCGTTACAACGATGCCGTGATCCGTAACCTGGTCATGCGTCGCGACGAAGCTGTCACCGAGCAGTCCGAGATGCTCAAGGCTGAAGAAAGCCGCAACGAGCGTCGCGAGCGTCGTGAGCGTCCGAACGATAACGCTGAAGGCGCCGATGGCGACGACAACAGCGATAGCGATAACGCTGACGAGTAATTCCGGACCAGTATTGAGGAGCCAATCACATGGCACGTTTCTTCCGTCGTCGTAAGTTCTGCCGCTTCACCGCCGAAGGCGTGAAAGAGATCGATTACAAGGATCTCAACACCCTGAAGGCCTACGTTTCCGAAACCGGCAAGATCGTTCCGAGCCGTATCACCGGCACCAAGGCCAAGTACCAGCGTCAGCTGGCGACCGCTATCAAGCGCGCCCGCTACCTGGCCCTGCTTCCTTACACCGACAGCCACGGCCGTTGAGATCGGGCAGTCGAACGCTGGTAAGGGATAGATCGCATGCGCGCACTGGCTGAGTTCACCATGCGCGGCCGCATGCAGGCCACGCTCGCCGTGGCAGGCTCCGCGGTTGTTCCACTGTTGTTCTGGCTGAGTGCCGCCGCCGGTAGCCTGGTGCTGCTGCGGCGCGGATTCGGCGACGCCTTCGGCGTCCTGGCCTGGGCGGTGCTACCGGCGATGTTCTGGTGGTACCTGGGCGATCCGAGCATCCTTCTGGTCCTGCTCGGTACCCTGACGCTGGCGCAGATCCTGCGCGCCAGCACGTCCTGGAGCCATGTGCTGCTGGGCAGTGTTGCAGTTGGCGTGGTATTCGCGCTGGTGCTGGGGCATACCTCCAGCGAGCTGATCGGTACCCTGGCGACGGAAGTCTCCAAGGTCCTGACCCAGCTTCGCGGGGAGTCCCAGCTGTCGGGCGAAGAGCTGGACAAGTTGCAGGTGGCGCTGGTGCCGACCCTGACCGGGGTCATGGCTTCCTCGCTGCAGGTGACCTGCCTGCTCTGCCTGATGCTCGCGCGGTACTGGCAGGCTTCGCTGTACAACCCGGGCGGCTTCGGTCGCGAATTCCGGAGTTTGCGGCTGGCGCCGGCGGTTGCCGTGATCCTGCTGCTGGGGGCCGTCGTGGTCCCGGCGCTGGAAGTGCAGGCCGCGGTGCTCGGTCCGTTGTGCAGCGTGCCGCTGATCATCGCCGGCGTGGCGCTCGGGCATGGCCTGATCGCCCTGAAGCGCCTCGCGGGTGGTTGGCTGGTGGGCCTGTACCTGGCTGTATTGCTGCTGGGGAACCTGATCTGTCTTTTAGCGGTTGTCGACAGTCTGTTTGATTTTCGTGGACGCCTGGCCCGGCGCCAGGGTTCCACGAACGGTGAAGGTTAAAAGTTAAGAGGTAAGACTCAAATGGAAGTCATCCTGCTGGAAAAAGTCGCCAACCTGGGCAACCTGGGCGACAAGGTGAACATCAAGGGCGGTTACGCCCGTAACTTCCTGCTGCCGCAGGGCAAGGCCACCGTCGCCACCGCCGAGAACGTCGCTGCGTTCGAAGCCCGCCGCGCCGAGCTGGAAAAGGCTGCCGCCGAGAAGAAGGCCGCTGCCGAAGCCCGTGCTGCCCAGCTCTCCGAGTTGGTGGTAACCCTCGGCGCCCACGCTGGCGACGAAGGCAAGCTGTTCGGTTCGATCGGCACCCGCGACATCGCCGAAGCCGTTTCCGCTGCCGGTTACCCGCTGGAAAAAGCCGAAGTTCGCCTGCCCAACGGCGCGCTGCGCAACACCGGTGAGTTCGACGTCGCCGTGCACCTGCACACCGACGTGGAAACCACTCTGAAGCTGATCATCGTCGCTGAGTAAGCGATCCGATCGGTAGGGCTGGGCGGGCATATGCGTGTCCGCGGCAGTCCGCTAACATCGGGCACGGTACCGGCAACGGCACCGTGCCCGTTGTTTTTTCCGCTGTTCCTTTTTCTTGCGTCGAGTCTATGAACGAGATCACCAGCCCCGAGCAATACGACCTGGAAACCACAGCCCTGAAGGTGCCGCCGCACTCGATCGAGGCCGAGCAGGCCGTGCTGGGTGGCCTGATGCTGGACAACAACGCCTGGGAGCGGGTGTCGGACTCGGTGTCCGACGGCGACTTCTACCGCCATGACCATCGCCTGATCTTCCGCGCCATCTACAAGCTGGCCGAGGCCAACCAGCCGATCGACGTGGTGACCCTCTCCGAGCAGTTGGAGAAGGAAGGACAACTGGCCCAGGTCGGCGGCCTGGCCTATCTCGGCGAACTGGCGAAGAACATTCCGTCGGTCGCCAACATCAAGGCCTACGCGCAGATCATCCGCGAGCGCGCCACCCTGCGCCAACTGATCGGCATCAGCAACGAGATCGCCGACAGCGCCTTCCACCCGGAAGGGCGCGGCGCCAACGAGATCCTCGACGAGGCCGAGCGGAAGATCTTCGAGATCGCCGAAGCGCGACCGAAGACCGGCGGGCCGGTGGGGATCAGCGATATCCTGGTCAAGACCATCGACCGCATCGACTACCTGTTCAACACCAGCGAGGCGCTGACCGGGGTGTCCACCGGTTTCACCGACCTCGACGAGAAGACCAGCGGCCTGCAGCCGGCCGACCTGATCATCGTCGCCGGGCGTCCGTCGATGGGTAAGACCACCTTCGCCATGAACCTGGTCGAGAATGCGGTGATGCGCACCGACAAGGCCGTGTTGGTGTACTCCCTGGAGATGCCCTCCGACTCGATCGTGATGCGTATGCTCTCGTCGCTCGGTCGCATCGATCAGACCAAGGTCCGTTCCGGCAAGCTCGACGACGAGGATTGGCCGCGCCTGACCTCGGCGATCAACCTGCTCAACGACAAGAAGCTGTTCATCGACGACACCGCCGGCATCAGCCCCTCGGAAATGCGTGCGCGGACCCGTCGCCTGGTGCGCGAGCACGGCGACCTGGCGCTGATCATGATCGACTACCTGCAGCTGATGCAGATACCCGGCTCCAGCGGCGACAACCGGACCAACGAGATTTCCGAGATCTCCCGCTCGCTGAAGGCCCTGGCGAAGGAATTCAACTGCCCGGTGATCGCCCTGTCGCAGCTCAACCGCTCCCTGGAGCAGCGACCCAACAAGCGCCCGGTGAACTCCGACTTGCGCGAATCCGGGGCGATCGAGCAGGACGCCGACGTGATCATGTTCGTCTACCGCGACGAGGTGTACCACCCGGAGACCGAGTTCAAGGGCGTCGCCGAAATCATCATCGGCAAGCAGCGTAACGGTCCGATCGGCACGGTGCGCCTGGCCTTCATCGGCAAATACACGCGCTTCGAGAACCTTGCCGCCGGCATGTACAACTTCGAGGACGAATGACCCGGCTTGGGTCTTGCCCGGCGGGCGCCTTACCATAGGCACCCGTTTCAGTTGCAGGACCCGATGCCATGCGTCCCCTCGTTGCCACCGTCGACCTTTCCGCCATTCGCCACAACTATGCCCTGGCCAAGCGCTGCGCGCCGCAGCGCCAGGCGTTCGCGGTGGTCAAGGCGAACGCCTATGGCCACGGTGCGCGCGAAGTGGTTACCGCGTTGCACGACGATGCCGATGGCTTCGCCGTAGCCTGCCTGGAGGAGGCCGCGGAAGTCCGCGCCTTGCACGCCAGCGCGCGCATCCTGTTGCTGGAAGGCTGCTTCGAGGCGAGCGAATACGCCCTCGCCGGGCAATTGCGCCTGGACCTGGTGATCCAGGGCGCGGAACAGGGCGAGGCGTTCCTCGCCGCCGGCCTGGATATTCCACTCAACGTCTGGCTCAAGCTCGACTCCGGCATGCACCGCCTGGGCTTCGATCCCGTCGCGCTGCGCGCCTGGCATGCGCGCCTGCGCAACCATCCCGGTGTGCGCGAACTGAACCTGATCAGCCATTTCGCCTGCGCCGACGAACGCAACCATCCGCTCACCGAGCAGCAGCTGGAGAGTTTCCTCGGCCTGCTCGACCTGGATTTCGACCAGCGCAGCCTGGCCAACTCGGCGGCGGTGCTGACCATCCCGGCCGCCCACATGGATTGGCTACGGCCGGGGATCATGCTCTACGGGTCGACCCCGCTGGCCGACCTGAGTGCCGCCGAACTGGGCCTGAAGCCGGCCATGAGCCTGGGCGCGCAGTTGATTTCGCTGCGCGAGGTGGCCGTGGGCGAGAGCGTCGGCTACGGTGCCACCTGGATCGCCGAGCGGCCGGCGCGGATCGGCACGGTCAGTTGCGGCTACGCCGACGGCTACCCGCGCACCGCGCCAGCCGGGACTCCGGTACTGGTCGGGGGACGCCGCGCGACCCTGGCCGGGCGGGTCTCGATGGACATGCTGGCGGTCGACCTCTCCGACCTGCCGGAGGCTCGCGTTGGCGACCCGGTGGAGTTGTGGGGCGCCGGGTTGTCGGTGGACGAGGTCGCCCGTGCCTGCGGCACCCTCGGCTACGAGCTTCTGAGCAAGGTCACGGCCCGGGTTCCGCGACGCTACAGCCACTGATTCAGGAGATACGCTCCGGTGCCAGGGCGGTCGGCCAGGGGAGCGCCGGCGCGGTCTCGCGTTCATCGTCGGCAGCCATCGCATAGCCGGCGCGCCCGGCGCCCTTGACCCGGTACAGCGCCTGGTCGGCGGCCTTGTAGAGTTTGCCGAACTGCAGGGCGTCGCCGGGAAACAGGGCGACGCCGATGCTCGGTGTGATCACCAGCCACTGCTTGGCGAACTCCACCGGTTTCGCCAGTTCTCGCAGCAGGCGTTCGGCGATGTCGCGGGCATGCTGCTCGGCATTCGACCCGCCGACCAGCACGGCGAATTCGTCGCCGCCGAGGCGTGCCACGCAATCCTCGGTGCGCACGCAATGGCGCAGCCGCTGGGCCACGTTCTGCAGGACGAAGTCGCCGGCATCGTGGCCATGGGTGTCGTTGATCGGCTTGAAGTGATCCAGGTCGATCAGCAGCAGCGCCATGCTGTTGCCGTGGCGGCGCGCGTCGTCCAGGGCACTTTCGGCGAACTCCATCAGGTGCCTGCGGTTGCCAAGCCCGGTCAGCGGGTCGTGATGGGCGGCGTACTGCAGTTGCGCTTCGCGCATCTGCAACTGGCGATTGGCCTCGCTCAGCTCGTTGGTACGGACTTCCACGGCGCGTGCCAGGTCGCGCTGCGCGCTGTGCAGCAGGGCCAGGCGCGCATTCTTTTCCTGGTCGGCCTGGTCCAGGGCCAGGGCCCTTTCCTGCTTCAGGTCCTGGATGCGCGAGGCGAGCGCCAGGGAAAACAGCAGGGCCTCCAGGGTCAGCGCCAGGGGGAAGACCATGGCGTTGGCCGAGGTCGGCTGGACCAGCGCGGTGGCGCGCATCACGCCAAGGCTGACGCTGCCGAGCACCAGGCCGAAGCCGACCAGGTACAGGCGCGCCGTGGCCGAACCCTGGCGCCAGCGCTGCACTGCCAGGCCGATGGCGATCGGCAGGTTGGCCAGCAGGGTCAGCGCCAGCACGCCGGCCGCCTGCCAGCGCCAGCCGGCGGCGTTGAACGCCAGGCAGGCAAGGAACAGCAGGCAACAGGCGTTCAGCAGGTGATGGGCCCAGCGTGCGTGCTGCCGGCTTTGCAGCAGGTTCTGGCTGAAGCGGATCACGCAGATGCCCCAGATCGCCAGCAGCGCCAGGCGGTCAAGCCACCAGGGCACCGCCCGCTCGGGCCAGAAATACTCGAAACCATGGCCGCTGATGCTCAGGGTCAGCACCAGCGCGCTGGCAGCGGTCAGCACGTACCAGAAATAGGCGCGATCGCGCAGGCTGGTGAAGAGGAACAGGTTGTACAGCAGCAGGGCGAGGATCAGCCCGTAGGCCATGCCGAACAGCAGGTTGCCCTGGCTGCGGTATTCCAGCAGTTCGTCGTGGCTCCAGAGCCTCAGCGGAAAGGCGTTGCCGCCGGGATCGTAGCTGCGCAGGTAGACGCGCAACGGCCCATCGCCGGGAGGGATCCGGAACAGCGGATGACGGTAGGCGTGGTCGCGGCCCTCGGCGAAGGGCACCGCTTCGCCGCTGCGATGTTCACGGAACCCGCCGCGCTCGTCGGGGAGATACAGGCGCAGGTCGTGCAGGCTGGCGCTGGCGACTTCCAGCCACCAGCCGCCGGATACCGCCTCGCGTCTCGGCAGGTCGAGGCGCAGCCACCAGGCGCTGCGGCTGAGGCCGACGCTGGTGCGGCCGGCGGCGGCGACGAAGCGGCCGGCCTGCTCCGCTTGTTCGAGGTCCTCCACCGCCAGGTTGCCATCGGGGTCTTCGAGCAGGTCCAGCGAGCCGTTCAACCAGGCGCCGCTGGCCGGAGGCGCCGGAAACTCCGGCGCGGCGCGCGAAACGGCGCTGGCCAGTAGCAGGAAGATGACCGCGAGCAGGGCAAGAGGATGGCGCACGATGACTCTCCCGGGGGCCTGCCTTAGAGGCCGGGTGAGATGACGATGAATGGAGTATAGAAACAAGGTGGCGAAATGATGGCATTTTTTCGAAGCCGGCCGACGGCAGGCAATACCCAGTGAAAACGTCGGAATTGCTCATTTTTTGTGCTATATTCCGCGCCCGCGTTTTCGCGACCCCCTATTCCTAGAGATACCCCCTGGTGCCCGTGATGCAAGCCGCCAAGCCGCTGTTCGACTATCCCAAGTACTGGGCCGAGTGTTTCGGTCCGGCGCCCTTCCTGCCTATGAGTAGGGAAGAGATGGATCAGCTTGGCTGGGACTCCTGCGACATCATCATCGTCACCGGCGATGCCTACGTCGACCACCCGTCCTTCGGCATGGCCATCATCGGCCGCCTGCTGGAGGCCCAGGGGTTCCGCGTCGGCATCATCGCCCAGCCGGATTGGCAGTCGAAGGACGACTTCATGAAGCTCGGCGAGCCGAACCTGTTCTTCGGCGTGGCGGCCGGCAACATGGACTCGATGATCAACCGCTACACCGCGGACAAGAAGGTCCGTTCCGACGACGCCTACACCCCCGGCGGCCTGGCCGGCAAGCGCCCGGACCGCGCCAGCCTGGTCTACAGCCAGCGCTGCAAGGAGGCCTACAGCCATGTGCCGGTGATCCTCGGCGGGATCGAGGCCTCGTTGCGCCGTATCGCCCATTACGACTACTGGCAGGACAAGGTCCGCCGCTCGATCCTGATGGACGCCACGGCCGACATCCTGCTCTACGGCAACGCCGAGCGTGCGGTGGTGGAAATCGCCCAGCGCCTGGCCCAGGGCGAACCGCTGAGCGCGATCACCGACGTGCGCGGCACCGCCTTCGTCCGTCGCGACACCCCGGAGGGCTGGTTCGAGATCGATTCCACGCGGATCGACCGGCCGGGCAAGATCGACAAGATCATCAATCCCTACGTGAATACCCAGGACACTGCCGCCTGCGCCATCGAGCAGGAAAAGGGCGTGCAGGAGGACCCGCAGGAAGCCAAGGTCGTGCAGTTGCTGGCGAACCCCAGGCTGACCCGGGAGAAGACCGTGATCCGCCTGCCGTCTTTCGAGAAGGTGCGCAACGACCCGGTGCTCTATGCCCACGCCAACCGCGTGCTGCACCTGGAGACCAACCCGGGCAACGCCCGTGCCCTGGTGCAGAAGCACGGCGAAGTGGATGTCTGGTTCAACCCGCCGCCCATTCCGATGAGCACCGAGGAAATGGACTACGTGTTCGGCATGCCCTATGCCCGCGTACCGCACCCGGCCTACGGCAAGGCGAAGATTCCCGCCTACGAGATGATCCGCTTCTCGGTGAACATCATGCGTGGCTGCTTCGGCGGCTGCACCTTCTGCTCGATCACCGAGCATGAGGGACGGATCATCCAGAACCGCTCGCACGACTCGATCATCCGCGAGATCGAGGAGATGCGCGACAAGGTGCCCGGCTTCACCGGCGTGGTCTCCGACCTTGGCGGACCGACGGCGAACATGTACCGCATCGCCTGCAAGAGCCCGGACATCGAGCGGCACTGCCGCAAGCCGTCCTGCGTGTTCCCCGGCATCTGCGAGAACCTCGATACCGACCACAGCTCGCTGATCGAGCTGTACCGCAAGGCCCGGGCGCTGCCGGGGGTGAAGAAGATCCTGATCGCCTCCGGCCTGCGCTACGACCTCGCCGTCGAGTCGCCCGAGTACGTCAAGGAACTGGTGACCCACCACGTCGGCGGCTACCTGAAGATCGCCCCGGAGCACACCGAGCGCGGTCCGCTGGACAAGATGATGAAACCGGGGATCGGCACCTACGACCGCTTCAAGCAGATGTTCGAGAAGTTCTCGAAGGAAGCCGGCAAGGAGCAGTACCTGATCCCGTACTTCATCGCCGCCCACCCCGGGACCACCGATGAAGACATGATGAACCTGGCCCTGTGGCTCAAGCGCAACGGCTTCCGCGCCGACCAGGTCCAGGCGTTCTATCCCTCGCCGATGGCCACCGCCACCGCGATGTATCACTCGGGCAAGAACCCGCTGCGCAAGGTCACCTACAAGAGCGATGGCGTGACCATCGTCAAGAGCGACCAGCAGCGGCGCCTGCACAAGGCCTTCCTGCGCTACCACGACCCGAAAGGCTGGCCGCTGCTGCGCGAGGCGCTGGAGCGGATGGGGCGCGCCGACCTGATCGGCAATGGCAAGCACCACCTGGTCCCGACCTACCAGCCGGATACCGGCGAATACCAGAGCGCCCGGCGGAAGAACTCGACGCCGGCCGGCAGCAAGAAGGCCGGCAAGCTGCTGACCCAGCATACCGGCCTGCCGCCACGCGCCAGCGACGGCGGCAAGCCGTGGAGCAAGGGCCAGCAGAACAAGGCGACGGCCTTCGCCAAGGGCAAGAAGAAGTCGCGCCAGCCGAACATCCCGCGCTGATCGCCGGGGCGGCCCTGCCGCCCGCAAAGGGTGCGTGGCTGCAACCCTGCCAGCGGTCGCGCACCGTCGCGGTGCATCGCCGTGGCGCGACCTCCTGGCCTCCCGGGCCTGGCGGCGCTGGCACAAGTCTTGCGCTTCCGGGGCAACCCGGTCTTCGCGGAGAACCGCGCTGGCGGACCCGGCAACGCCTCGTCGCTTCGCTCCGGCGGCGCGTCGCCGACTCCGCTACAGTGACCGCAACCCCAGCCCCGCGAGCCTTCGATGCCCGAGCTGCTTGCCCACTATCCGTTCACCGATACGGCCTACCATGAGCTGCTCGATCGCCAGGGTGGCGTGCGTCCCCATTGGCAGCGGCTGTTCCGCCAACTGGAGCGCAGCAGCCCTGAGCAACTGCGCCAGCGCCAGGCCCTGGTGGAACGGCAGATCCAGGAGAACGGCGTCACCTACAACGTTTACGCCGATCCCAAGGGCACTGACCGCCCCTGGGCGCTGGACCTTCTGCCGAACCTGCTGTCCGCCGCCGAGTGGCAGCCGATCGCCGCCGGCGTGGCACAGCGTGCTCGGCTGCTCAACGCGCTGCTGGCCGACCTGTACGGCGAGCAGCGTCTGCTCGCCGAAGGGCTGCTGCCCAGCGAACTGGTCTTCGGCCATCCGAACTTCCTCTGGCCGGCGCTCGGCATCCGGCCGCCCGGCGGGATTTTCCTGCACAGCTATGCCGTCGACCTGGCGCGCGATGCCGACGGATGCTGGCAGGTCCTCGCCGACCGCACCCAGGCGCCGTCCGGCGCGGGCTATGCGCTGGAGAACCGGCAGATCGTCTCGCGGGCCTTGCCGGAACTCTATCGCGACCTGCGCGTGCAGCATCTCGCCGGGTATTTCCGCACCCTGCAGGAGACCCTCGCCAGCCAGGCCGCCGGCGACGGCGAGACGCCGCTGGTGGTACTGCTGACTCCCGGACGTTTCAACGAAACCTACTTCGAGCATCTCTACCTGGCGCGCCAGCTCGGTTTCCCGCTGGTCGAGGGGCACGACCTGACGGTGCGCGACGCCACCCTCTATCTCAAGACCCTCGGCGGCCTGAAACGGGTGCACGCGGTATTGCGGCGCCTCGATGACGATTTCTGCGACCCGCTGGAATTACGTACCGACTCGGCGCTGGGCATTCCCGGCCTGCTCGAGGCGGTACGCCAGGGACGCGTGCTGGTGGCCAACGCGTTGGGCAGCGGGGTGCTGGAATCGCCCGGCCTGCTCGGCTTCCTGCCGCAGGCCTGTCGCCGCCTGCTCGGCGAGGAGCTGGCGCTGCCCTCGCTCGACACCCGCTGGTGCGGCGAGCCGCAGGCCCTCGAGGCGATACTCGCGGCACTGCCCGACCTGGTGATCAAGCCGGCCTTTCCCGGCCAGCGCTGCGAACCGCTGTTCGGCCACGCCCTCGACGGTGCCGGCCTGGCATCCCTCGGCGAGCGCTTGCGCGAGCGCCCGCAGGCCTACGTGGCGCAACGCCTGGCGCAGTTGTCCCAGGCGCCGGTCTGGCGCGACGGCGAGGCCGGCGTCGGCCTGCAGTCGCGGGCCATCGGCATGCGCGTGTTCGCCGTCGCCGCCGCCGACGGACGCTACTGGGTGATGCCCGGCGGTCTGACCCGAGTAGCCTCGGCGGCGGATGCCGAGGTGGTGTCGATGCAACGCGGCGGCGCCAGCAAGGACACCTGGGTACTGGCCGAGCGTGCGGTCGGCGGCGAGCCGTGGCGGCCGCGCCGGCTCGGCGTGCGCGACCTGGTCCGCGAGGATCCCTACCTGCCGTCGCGGGTGGTGGAAAACCTGTTCTGGTACGGCCGCTATGCCGAGCGTTGCGACGACCACGCGCGCCTGCTGCGGGTGGTGCTGTCGCGCTACGTGGATGCCGATGGCGACGAAGAGGCGCTGCGCAGCGCCCTGGCCCTGGCCGGCGGCATCGGCCTGCTGCCCGGGGATGGCGCGCCGCTGGAGCGGCGCCTGTTGCAGGCGCTGCTCGACGAGCACTGGCCGGCCAGCCTGTGCGCCAACCTGCGGCGCCTGCACTGGGCGGCGGCGCAGGTGCGTGGGCGCTTGTCCGGGGAAAACTGGCTGGCCTTGCTGGAACTGCAACGCGACATGCAGGCGCTCGATCCGGCACGCACCGACCTCGGCGAAGCGCTGGACTTCCTCAACCGGCTAGTGATGTCCCTGGCTGCCTTGTCCGGTTTCGCCCTCGACGACATGACCCGCGACGACGGCTGGCGTTTCCTGATGATCGGCCGGCGTATCGAGCGCGTGCGCTTCTTCGCCGAGAGCATCGCCGCCTTCCTCGACGGCGGTAGCGCCTGGGACGCCGGCGCGCTGGAATGGCTGCTGGAACTGGGTAACAGCGGCATCACCTACCGCTCGCGCTACCTGGCGTCGCCGCAGCTGGTCCCGGTGCTCGACCTGCTCCTGTTGCACGAGCAGAACCCGCACTCGCTGCGCTTCCAGTTGCAGGCCCTGGAGCGTTCGCTGGAGCGCCTGCACGAGGAGTTCGGCGCGCCACGGGAGCGGGAACTCAGGACCCTGGGCGAACGCCTGCGCAGCTTCGATCTGGCGGCCCTGGAAAGCCCGCTGTTCGGCGCGGCAGGACTCGACGAGGTGCTCGTCGGGCTGGCGCGACTGCTGCGCGACATCGCCGCCTGCGCCGGACAGGTCTCCGATCGGCTAGGCTTGCGCTATTTCGCCCATGTCGACGATGTCAGCCAGAGAACGGTATCCACCTGATGTCCGCACCCGCGCTTCGCTCCGTTCCGCTCCAGGGCGCCCGCTACCAGGTGCTGCACGACACCCATTACCGCTATGCGACGCCGGTCTCGCTGTCGCGGCAACTGGCGCATCTCTGGCCACGCGAATGCGCCTGGCAGGCCTGTCATGAGCGGGCACTGCTGATCGAGCCGGGGCCGAGCCGGCGCGAGGATGGCCACGACGCATTCGGCAATCCGCTGAGCCGGCTGGCCTTCGAGCGTCCCCACGAGGCGCTGCGGGTCAGCGCGCGACTGCAGATCGAAGTGTTCGCCCATGCGCCGGCGCAACTGACCGCGTCGCCGGCATGGGAAACCGTCGCCGCCGGGCTGGCATTTTCCGGGTGGGCGCTGTCCGCCGCCGAGCTGGAAGCCTGCCGCTATCGCGTCGAGTCGCCCTATGTGCGCATCCAGCGGCGATTCGCCGAGTTCGCCGCCGACTGCTTCCCGCCCGGACGGCCGTTGCTGGTGGCGGCGGCGGCACTGATGGAGAAAATCTTCCGCGAGTTCGCCTTCGATGCGCAGGCCACCCAGGTGGCGACGCCGCTGGACGAAGTGCTGGAGCGCCGTCGCGGGGTCTGCCAGGACTTCGCCCACCTGATGCTCGCCTGCCTGCGCGCGCGCGGACTGGCGGCGCGCTATGTCAGCGGCTACCTGCTGACCCGCCCGCCGCCCGGGCAGGCGCGACTGATCGGCGCCGACGCCTCGCATGCCTGGGTCTCGCTGTATTGCCCGGAGAACGGCTGGGTGGATTTCGACCCGACCAACGACCTGTTGCCCGACCTGGAGCACATCACCCTGGCCTGGGGGCGGGATTTTTCCGATGTGTCGCCGCTGCGCGGAGTGATCCTCGGCGGTGGTAGCCATGACCCGGAGGTGCGGGTGACGGTGCTGCCGCTACGGGAAACTGCCGGCTGATCAAAAAATGATCGGCTCCGCGGAGGCCCTGCCGCCCGGGACTCCCGGACCTTTTCACCCAGGTTGTCCACAGCCTCGCCCACGCCGTTTGGGGACAACGAAGCGGTGCTCCGGCAAATTCGCGGCGCCGTGCTAGCTTTTCCAGAATCCGCTACGGACGTTGTCGGGCCAAGGGCCGGAGCCTGCCTTTCCGGTGCCAGGGGCGGTTCTCGTACGGAGCCAGACTCCTTCCTTGCGCACGGTGAGCGATATGGATGACACGACGATCGTCAACGTAGGTACCGAGAAGATCAACGCGCTCTGGGCGACGGTGTCCCAGTACGCCTTCGCCTTCGGCATCAAGATTCTCGCGGCCATCGCCTTCTGGGTGATCGGCCGCTGGCTGATCGGCTTCGCCGTCGGCATGGTGCAGAAATCCCTCGAGCGGCAAAAGGTCGATCCCACCGTGCTGCGCTACGTGGGTTCGTTCATCACGGTGACCCTGAACGTGCTGCTGGTGGTGGGCATCCTCGGTTTCTTCGGCATCCAGACCACCAGCCTGGCGGCGCTGATCGCGGCGGTCGGCCTGGCCATCGGCATGGCCTGGTCGGGATTGCTGGCGAACCTGGCGGCCGGCGGTTTCATCATCGTCCTGCGGCCGTTCAAGGTCGGCGACTTCATCTGCGCCGGCGGAGTGACCGGCACGGTCAAGGAGATCGGCCTGTTCACCACGGCGATCAACACTCCGGACAACGTGCTGACCATGGTCGGCAACAACAAGATATTCGGCGACAACATCCAGAACTTCACCCACAACCCGTTCCGCCGGGTCGAGTTGAAGGCGCAGCTTTCCGGTGCCGCCGACTACCAGGCGGCCATCGCCCTGCTCAAGCAGCGCGTCGCGGCGATTCCCAACGTGCTCGGCGAGCCGCCGGTGGACGTGGAAATCCTCGAGTGCAACCTGGTCGGGCCGGTGCTGGCGGTGCGCCCGTATTGCCACAACGACCATTACTGGCAGGTCTATTTCGATACCAACAAGGTGATCAAGGACGCCCTCGGCGCCGACTTCCCGGCACCGATGCCGGCGCAGACGGTGATCGTGCAGCAGTCCGCCGGCGCCTGACGTTTCCCGCTCGGCACCGACGCCCCGTCCTGCGGGGCGTTGGCGTTTGTGCGCGGACCGGGTGGCGGGCCGCGCGGAGAAAACGGGCCATCGGCGAGTCCAACGGGCACCCCGGCGAACAAGGTATAGTGCGGGCCTGCAACCGTCGCCGCAGCCGGCCGGGTTTCATCGGGAAAAGGATTCCGTGTGTTCTTCAGATTGCTCTTGATCGCCGTCCTGCTGGCGGTATCCGCGTGCAGCTCCAAGGCTCCCGGCCCGGGGGCGTCGGTGCCGAAAGTCGTGCGCGGCGAGTATCGCGTCAAGCGCGGCGACACCCTCTATTCGATCGCCACCCGGCACGGCTGGAACTACAAGGACCTGGCGCGCGCCAACGGCATCCGCCCGCCCTACGCGGTCAAGGTCGGCCAGGTAGTGCGCTTCGACGGGCGCAAGTCGACCTACGTCGCCAGCAGCCGCTCCTCGTCGAGCAGCCGTGCGCGCAAGCCGCCGCCTCCGCCGCCGTCGGTGACCCTGCGCGGCTGGCAGTGGCCGATGAAGGGGCCGGTGATCCGCCGCTTCTCCAGTTCCGACAAGCTCAACAAGGGCATCCGCATCGCCGGCACCCTGGGCCAGCCGGTACAGGCCTCGCTGGCCGGCAAGGTGGTGTTCGCGGTGAACAACATGCGTGGCTACGGCAACCTGGTGATCATCCAGCACGGTACCTCGTACACCAGCACCTACGCGCACAACAGCCGCTTGCTGGTGAAGGAGGGGCAGATGGTCAGCAAGGGCCAGAAGATCGCCGAGGCCGGTTCCTCGGATGCCGACCGGGTGCAACTGTACTTCGAGATCCGCCAGAACGGCCGGCCGCTCGACCCGCTGAGCCTGCTGCCGCCGTCCTGAGAGAGGAGCGGATCACTGCGGGGTGCGGTCGACCCACTTCGGCGCCACGCTTGGCGTCCAGGCGGCGAGGGCATCGAGCAGCGCCTCCGGGCTGGCACCGCGCTGCAGCATGCCGCGGTGTTCGGCGCGGACGAAGCGTTCGTCGACCAGGTGGTCGAGGAAGGTCAGCAGCGGATCGTAGAAACCGTTCACTTCGAGCAGGCCCAGCGGCTTGGCGTGGTAGCCCAGTTGGCCCCAGGTCCAGACCTCGAACAGCTCTTCCAGGGTGCCGAGCCCGCCGGGCAGGGCGATGAAGGCGTCGGCCAGCTCGGCCATGCGCGCCTTGCGCGCGTGCATGCCGTCTACCACTTCCAGGCGGGTCAGGCCCTTGTGGCCGATCTCGGCCTCCTGCAGGCTCTGCGGGATGATCCCGATCACTTCGCCGCCGGCGGCCAATGCGGCGTCCGCCACGGTGCCCATCAGACCGACCGCGCCGCCACCGTAGACCAGGGTCAGGCCGCGCTCGCCCAGGTGCCGGCCGAGGGCCACGGCGGCTTCCTGGTAGACCGGGGAAGCGCCGGGGCTGGCGCCACAGAATACGCAGACGGAACGCAAGGTCATGATCGACTCCTGTCGGGGGTGGAAAAAGGCGCACAGGGTAGCGGCTGGGAGCGCTTCGACCAAGCCGTGCGAAGCGTTGCCGGACGTTGCGTCGCAGGCGCGAAGCGGCACATCTGTGCTAAAACAGGAGTTCCCCGTAGTAAACGCCGGGCAGATCCCGCTCGATGCCCCGCCACGTCCGGTTCGGGTTTGACCTGAATCAGTGGAACTCGGTGCCCGATCGGGCAGTCTGCTCTTTCAGGATTCATCGCCCAACCTGCCTAGGAGGCTGCTCCATGCTACGTAAACTCGCTGCGGTATCCCTGCTGTCCCTGCTCAGTGCGCCGCTGCTGGCTGCCGAGTGCTCGGTGGACATCCAGGGTAACGACCAGATGCAGTTCAACACCAATGCCATCACCGTCGACAAGAGCTGCAAGCAGTTCACCGTCAACCTGTCCCACCCCGGCAACCTGCCGAAGAACGTCATGGGCCACAACTGGGTACTGAGCACCGCCGCCGACATGCAGGGCGTGGTCACCGACGGCATGGCTTCCGGCCTGGACAAGGATTACCTGAAGCCCGACGACAGCCGTGTCATCGCCCACACCAAGCTGATCGGCTCGGGCGAGAAGGACTCGGTGACCTTCGACGTCTCCAAGCTGAAGGAAGGCGAGCAGTACATGTTCTTCTGCACCTTCCCGGGCCACTCCGCGCTGATGAAGGGCACCCTGACCCTGAAGTGATGCGCGAGCGATCCGCTGCATGAAAAAGCCCGGCCACTGCCGGGCTTTTTCATGGGCGCGCGCCGGGCTCAGCGCGCGTAGCGCGCCGCCATCGCCTCGCCGGCCAGTTGGTGCACGCGCCGGGTCGGATGCCACTCGTCCCAGAAGTAGTACTGGTCCGGGTTGGCGCAGGCCGGGCGGACGCTGGGCTGGGTCGGCTGGCAGGGCGCGTCCAGCTCCACCAGGCCGTAGCGTGCCGGGTTGCGCCGCAAGTGGCGGCTGAAGGTGAGATGGTCGAACCAGCTCAGCTCCAGGCCGCGGGTCTTGCGCAGGGCGGCGAGCTGGATCGGCAGGCTGGCGTTGACTGCCTGCAGGTAGCGCTGCGCCCGCTCGACCCGGTTACCGACGACCACCGCCGGGACCACGCTCAGGTCGGTCGAACTGACCACCAGGAAGCGTCGTGCGCCGGCCTCTCCGAGACGCTGCACTGCGGCGCGGATGTTCGCCACGCTGCTGCCGGCCAGTTGTTCCAGGGGCTGCTCGCCGGCGAAATCCTCGTGCTCGAAGAAATCGTTGGCGGAGACGAAGATGAAGTGCAGCGCCTGGCCGTCGGCCGGCTTGCCGTCCAGCGTGGCGAGGTAGGCGTCGACCTGGCCGGCGAGGCCGGTATGGCGGTAGGCGCTCATCCAGCCGTAGTAGTTTTCCGCTCCGCTCTTGGCGCCGCCCACCGCATGGTCGGCCAGTTGTGCGCCGAGCTGGCGGGCGAGCACCTCGACGGCGGTCGGACCGTTGCTCCAGCGGCCCTGCCAGTAGACTTCGCCGGGCAATGCCTGGGCGCCGGCGATGCCCTTGGCGAGCATCTCGCGGGTCAGTCGCTGGCTTTCGCCGTTGTCCGAATAGCTGTCGCCGAAGGCGTGGATCTGCCGTACCGGCGCGAGCAGCGGGGACGTGTGTCCGCAGGCCTGGCCGGCCAGCAGGACACCGAGGAGCAGGGCGGGGAGACGGGTGCGCATGGCTGGCCTTCGCAGGGATTCAGCTTCCTTCTAGCGCGCCGCCGCGCGGACTTGAAGACCTGGTTGCGACAGGCACATTCCCGCCCGCGACAAAGGCCCGTCGACGACGGGCCTGCCGCACGGACCGGGAGGCTCAGGGCGCCTTCGGCAGTTCGCGCTTGTGCTGGGTCTTGTGGTAGGTGTCGACGATCACCCGCGCAGCTTCCTCGCGCAGCGGCTGGCCGTGCAGGAAGGCGTCGATCTCGGCATAGGTGACGCCGTGGGAAGCCTCGTCCGGATGGCCGGGGCGCAGGTCCTCGAGGTCGGCGGTGGGGATCTTCTCCACCAGGTTCTCCGGAGCGCCGAGGGCGCGGGCGAGGGCGCGCACCTGATGCTTGGCCAGGCCGCTGAGCGGAGCGAGGTCGCAGGCGCCGTCGCCGAACTTGGTGAAGAACCCCATGACCGCCTCGGCGGCATGGTCGGTGCCGATCACCAGGCCGCCGCGGGCGCCGGCGATGGCGTACTGGGCGACCATGCGGATGCGCGCCTTGATATTGCCGATGACGAAGTCGCTCTTCGCCGGCTCGAGTCCTTCAAGGGCTTCCAGCTGTTCCGCCAGGGCTTTCACCGACGGACCGATGTTGACGGTCTGCTCTTCGTCGGCGCGGATGGTCGCCAGCGAGGCCTGGGCATCGGCCTCGTCCTGCTGCACCTGGTAGGGCAGGCGCACGGCGATGAAGCGGTAGGCCTGGTCGCCGGTCTGCTCGCGCAGTTGCTCGACGGCGCGTTGGGCCAGCAGGCCGGCGGTGAGCGAGTCGACGCCGCCGCTGATCCCCAGCACCAGGGTCTTCAGCCCGGCATCCTTCAGGCACTGCTGGATGAAGGCGATGCGCCGGGCGATCTGCGCCTGCACGTCGGCCTCCGACTGGAACGGCGGCTGGACCTGCAGGGCTTGGGCGATGTCGCGTTGGATCTGTTGCATGTTCGGGCTCCCGTTAGGTGCGAAAGGATTAGGCCGGCACGTTGAAGACGTGGCGGAGGTAGGCGACGAAGTTCTCGTCGCGGCATTGGGTCTTGCCCGGGGCGTCGGATATCTTCGCCACCGGATGGCCGTTGCAGGCCGTCATCTTCAGGACGATGTTCATCGGCTCGACCCCCGGGATGTCGCAGGTCAGGTTGGTGCCGATGCCGAAGCTGACGTTGATCTTGCCACGTAGCGCGCGGAACAGCTGCAACGCCTTGGGCATGTCCAGCCCGTCGGAGAACACCAGGGTCTTGCTCTGCGGGTCGATACCCAGGCGGCGGTAGTGGGCGATGGCTTTCTCCGCCCAGGCCAGCGGGTCGCCCGAATCGTGGCGCAGGCCGTCGAAGAGCTTGGCGAAGTACAGGTCGAAGTCGTCGAGGAAGGCGTCCATGGTAATGCAGTCGGTCAGGGCTATGCCGAGCTGCCCGCGGTACTCGCGGACCCAGCAGTCCAGCGCCGCTTGCTGGCTGTCGACCAGCCGCGGGCCGAGTTGCTGGTGGGCCATCAGCCATTCGTGGGCCATGGTGCCGATCGGCTTGAGATCGTACTCGCGGGCCAGGTGCACGTTGCTGGTGCCGACGAAGCGCCCGGGGAAGTCGCGCTTGAGGATATGCACCACTTCCTCCTGGGTGCGGTAGGAGAAGCGCCGGCGGGTGCCGAAGTCGGCGACCTGGAATTCCGCGAGTTCCTCGCTGCTGGCCTGGGCGGAGAGCCAGTCGAGCTTGCGATAGAGCTGCTCACCGACCTGTTCCAGGACCACCTCGCGGTAGCGATAACGGTTGCGCACCTCGCTGACGATGGCCAGCAGCGGCACCTCGAAGAGGATCACGTGCAGCCACGGGCCGCGCAGGCGGATCGCCAGTTGGCCATCCTCGATGCCGGTGTGCACGTAGCGCAGGTTGAAGCGGAACAGGCTGAGGAAGCGGATGAAGTCCGGCTTCATGAACGGGATGCGTTCGAGGAAGGCGAGCTGGTCGGCGGTTACCTCGACTTCGGCGAGGCGCTCGATCTGGTAGCGGATCTCCGCCAGGTACGGACGCAGGTCCTCGGCGTTGCGGCAGCGGAATTCCCACTCCACTTCGGCGTTGGGGTAGTTGTGCAGCACCGCCTGCATCATGGTCAGCTTGTAGAAATCGGTATCGAGCAGGTTCTGCACGATGCGCTCGGCAAAGACGCTTTCGGCCATGTTCACTTCTCCTTGTCGGCGCCGGCGAGGGCGCTATCCAGTCGTTCCAGGTCGGCGCAGAGGATCACCCCGGCGTCGCGCATCTCGTCGCAGGCCCGCTGCGCGGTGTCCTCGGCGATGGCCCGGCAGGCGGGCAGGTAGAGCAGCACCTCGAAACCGGCGCGGCGCAGTTGCAGGGCGGTGTTCTTCACGCAGTAGTCCAGCGCCAGGCCACCCACCAGCACATGGCTCACGCCATTCTGCCTCAGGTATTCGATGACCCCGGTGCTGCGGCGTTCCGCCAGATCGTGGTAGCAGGCGCCGTAGGGATGCAGGTCCGGCTCCACGCCCTTCCAGACGAAGAAGTCGTAGTCGATCGGCCGCGGCAGTTCGTCGAGCAGCTCGAAGCCCGGCGTACCCGGTACGCAGTGGCTCACCCAGGTCAGGTCGGCGTCCGGATAGGCCAGCGGCCGCAGCATCTGCTCGGCGCTTTCCACTACCCAGGCAGCCTTCGGGCTGTGCGCGTCCTTGCTGCCCAGGCGCAGCGCGGCGCGGCTGGCCAGTTGGTTGAGGGCGGCGCCGATGGCGTCGCCGCCGGGCACCGGCAGTTCGTCCGGGCACAGCGGGGTGAAGCCTTTCTGGGCGTCGACATCGAAGCTGGCGATCTTGCTGGGGCGATTCATGGAAGCCTCCGCTTGACGGGTTGGGGCTGAATGTGGGTACATAATTCATCACGTGAAATAAGTCGTCAAGCACTTGTACTACAAAATTTCGCAGTGGAAGGTATTTTCTATGCGTGATGAAATAAGTTCCCGGATTCGCCGACTGCCTGCCGGGATGAGCGGCGGACGCGCCCCCGACTTCGCCCTCGCGGTCTACGGTGGGGCGTTCGACCCGCCACACCCCGGCCATGAGTCGGTGATCCGCCGGGCGCTGCTTTGCGCCGAACGGGTCGCCCTGGTGCCGAGCCACCGCCACGCCTTCGGCAAGCGCATGGGCGATTTCGAGCTGCGCTGCCGCTGGCTGGCGCGGCTGGCCCGGCGAATCGATCCGCGGCGGGTGTATTGCGAGCCGATCGAAGCAGGATTGATGCCCGATCGTCCGGCGGTCTACAGCATCGACCTGCTGGAAGCGCTGGCCGCGCGTAGCGGCCTGGCGTCAGCGCGGATCGCCCTGCTGATCGGCGCCGACAACGAGGCGGAGCTGCCGCGCTTCGAACGCGCCGCCGAATTGTGCTGGCGCTTCGGCCGGCTGGTGGCGGAGGAGCGGCTGCCGCTGCACAGCTCGATGATCCGCCAGCGCCTGCGTGAAGGGCTGGCGGTACCGGAGGCCTGGTGCCTGCCGGAAGTGAAGGACGAACTGCACTGCTATGGCGGCGAACGCCAGGCGGTCTGAAGAGAGGAGTGACGATGAGTTCAGCGGAAGTATTGGCCAGCGTGGATATCGTGGCGTTGCGCCTGAACCCCGGGCACGGACTGGAGCTGTTGCTGATCCGCCGCGCCCAGGCGCCTTTCGCCGGCCAGTGGGCCTTGCCCGGCGTGCTGGTCAACGGCCGCAGCGCCGACCACAGCCTCGACGACGCGGCGGTGCGCGCCCTGCGCGACAAGGCGCGGCTGGAGCCGGCCTACATCGAGCAGGTGGCCACGGTCGGCAACGCGGTACGCGACCCGCGCGGCTGGTCGCTGAGCGTGTTCTACCTGGTGCTGGTCGGCCCGGACACCCGGGTGGAGGACGACGACCTCGACTTCGTGCCGCTGCGCGACGTTCGCAGCGAGCGCTTCGCCCTGCCGTTCGACCACGCCCAACTGGTACAGCAGGCCTGCGAGCGCCTGGCGAGCAAGTCGGTGTACAGCGCCCTGCCGCTGTTCCTGCTGGCGCCGCGCTTCACCGTGGCCGAGGCGCTGAAGGCCTTCGAGTGCGCCATCGGCCAGGAAGTCCAGCATTCCAGCCTGCGCGGCCGCCTGGAGCGGATGAAGGAGGCTGGCTGGGTCGAGGACACCGGCGAACGCCAGCGTCCGCCCATGGGGCGCCCGCAACACGTCCTGCATTTCACCCCGAAGCCGGGCGGCGCCTTCGTTTTCGACCGCAGCCTGCTGGCGTCCTGACAAACGGGTGCGGCAGGGCCGGTGAGGCCGCTCCCTGCCGCGCTTGCTAGACGGTGAAGCGCTGGATCTGCTGCTCCAGCCCGTTTGCCAGCTTCGCCAGCTCGACACTGGAGGTGGAGGTCTTCACCGCGCCCTCGGCGACTTCGCCGATGCTGGCATTGAGCGAGTCGATGTTCTGGCTGACCTCGCTCGCGGTGGCGGTCTGTTCTTCCGTCGCCGTGGATATCTGCGCGTTGCTCTGGGCGATACCTTCGACCGCCTGGGCGATGAGACCGAGCGCCTTTCCCGCCTCGTGGGCGCGCTGGACGCTGACCTGGGCCTGCTCGCGTGACTGCTGCATCACGCTGACCGCGCTGCTGGCGCCTGCCTGCAGGGCTTCGATCATCTCGCGGATGGTTTCGGTGGCCTTGTGCGTATTGGTGGCCAGGCTGCGCACTTCATCGGCGACCACCGCGAACCCGCGTCCGGCCTCGCCCGCCCGTGCGGCTTCTATCGCGGCATTGAGGGCGAGCAGGTTGGTCTGCTGGGCGATGTTCTGGATGACTTCCAGGACGGTGCTGATTTCATCGGTCTTGTTGCGTAGCGTGTCGATGACGGCTCCCGCCTCTCCGACCATGACCGACAGGCCCTGGATGGCGTCGAGGTTCGCATGCACGAGGCCGGTTCCGGTGTGCGCCTCGCTGTTCGCCGATTCCGCGCTGGCCGCGGCGGCCTGGGCGTTCCGCGCCACGTCCTGGACCGCCATGCTCATCTGGTGTACCGCCGTGGCGACCATGTCGGTCTGGTCGCCCTGGGACGTGGCGACATGGCTGACCTGGTTGCTGATGGCGCTCATCTCGTCCGAGGTGACGGTCAGCTTCCTGGCCGTTTCGGCGAGATGGCGGAGCAGCGCCTGCTGGCTTTCCAACATCATATTGAATGCGCGCGCCGTATCGGACACTTCGTCGCGCCCGCGCGCATCGGCGCGGAGCGTGAGATTCGAGGAGTCCTGCACGCGGCGGATCACCCCGCGCAGATCGGAAAGCGGGCGCATGATCGACAGGCTGATGAACCAGGCCGCGGCGACGATGAGGACCAGGGCTGCGGCGCCGATGAGCAGGAAGGTGGTGCGCATGGAGTCGTAGCGTTTCTCCATCTGCTCGTTGAGCTTGGCGCCTTCGCTGAGCTGCAGGTCGATCAGCGTCGACAGCGCGGTTCCCAGCGGATCGAACGCACCATACATCTCGCGATTGAACGTGCCGGCCTCGACGTTTCGCAGGCTTCCGGCCCTGGCCTGCTCGCCGTATGCCAGGGTCATCCGCTTGACCTGTTCCAGGGTGGGGACCAGCGACTCGATGATTTCCTTCTCGGCGGCAGTCCGGTGGTCTGCGGAATAGTCGGCCCACGACTTCTCGATGCGCGACAGCGCCCCACTCAACTCCTGCTGCAGGCGCTCTTCATCGAAGACGCCCGCACGGTACTTGTGCAGGGCGTCGACCACGCTGACCGCAACGGCGTCGGCGACGATCTTGAGCTGGCTGATGGGCTTCATCCGGTTGTTGAAAAGGTCCTGGAAGCTGGCATCGAGTCGACTGGCGTTGGCCAGCGCCATCGCGATGACCGTGACGAGCATCGTCAGGGGCAGCAACGCCAGGACCAGCAGGCGGATTCGAACCGTGACGCCAGTGAGCATGGGACGTTCCGAGGTGAACCGAGTGAGAGTAAAGATGGTTCCGCGCAGCGGAAACGTCAAACCGGGCCGTGGCGCGTCTGGCGGGGGCCCGCTGAGGGTTGCTCCTGCTCCAGGCGCTCTACCATCCACTCGATGAAATGGCGCACCTTGGGGACTTCCGCGGCATGCTCGGGATAGGCCAGGTAGTAAGCCTCCTGGCTGGGCAGGGCGTGCGGCCAGGCGATCGCCAGCTTGCCTTCGGCGAGTTCCTCCTCGACCAGGAAGCGCGGTAGCAGGGCTACCCCGCAACCGGCCTGGGCGGCGCGGATGCACATGTAGAAGGTGTCGAAGCGTGGACCGTGGTAGCAACCCTGGCAATTTCGCTCCAGGCTGGCGAACCAGTCGTGCCAGGCCTCCGCGCGGCTGGCGTTCTGCAGCAGCACCAGCCCCGCCAGTTGGGTCGGTTCGTCCAGTCCGCCGGCCGGCAGCAGGGATGGCGCGCAGACCGCCACCAGTTGTTCGCCGAACAGGCGTATGCACTCGGCGCCCGGCAGGGTGCCGGGGCCGAAGAAGAACGCCAGGTCGCAATGGCCCTGGCGCAGGTCGTCCGGTTCCAGTTCCTGGCGCAGATCGAGGTGGATGTTCGGGTGGCGGTGGCGCCAGCCGTTCAGTTGCGGGATCAGCCAGCGCGCGCCGAAGGTCGGCGGGGTCGCCACTCGCAGCACTTCGGTCTCGCCGCCGTAGGAAAGCAGGAAGCGGGTGGACAGCTCTACCTGTTGCAGGATGCGGCGTACCTCGGCCAGGTACAGCTCGCCGGCCGGGGTCAGTTGCAAGCGCTTGCGCACCCGGCGGAACAGGGCGTGCTGCAGTTGCTCCTCGAGTTGCGCGACCTGCTTGCTCATGGCGCTCTGGGTCAGGCTCAACTCTTCGGCGGCGCGGGTGAAGCTCAGGTGCCGGGCTACCGCTTCGAAGCATTGCAGGGCGGTCATCGACGGCAGGCGGCGTTTGTTCAGCATGGCGGGTTTCCTGGCGCGGGTGGAGCGGGCGGAACGCGTTATATGAATAAACGGAATGACGTGGGGAGGAAAGCTCGCTTGCCGGAGTGCCGGGCGACGCTTATTACTGCCGGCAAGTCTCGCGATAGAGCATTCGCTGGCTTATGACGAATCCGTCACAGGGCTTTGCGCCGAACGTGGCGTCGCTCACGGATATGTCCATGTCGTATTCGAATCGACTTTTTCCGTCAAGTACCGAATCCCGGGAAGTTCATGTTCATATTAATTTTAAAAACCGCTCTGTCCTGCACTTTCATTGAAAAAGAGGACCTCAATTAGTGCGTGCAGCGCACCAGTGACGTGCAGTTTCTAACCGCTTCAATATCGTTGTAGAGTTATTCCTAGGAACGGTTCAGGCCTTGTGAGGCCTGGGCTGTAGCTCTCCGAAGGGGATTCGGAGAAATGCCTAAATGACTGATTTCCAATAACAAAGATAAAAACGGAAAGGAGGGCTAAAGTTCTTGTGGCCGGCCACTCAGGAAAAAAACGAATGGCACGCCGCTTGCTCTGCCTGTTGAGCGAAACACAACAACAACATCGTAGTTACGAGCGCCAACATCATCCTCAGGAGCAACACCCCATGTCCAAGAAGCTGTTCAGAAAAGGCATCCTGGCTCTCGCGGTTTCGTCCGTGATGGGTCTTTCCACGCATGCGCTGGCCGACGTCGTGATCGGCGTGGCCGGACCGCATACCGGCGCCAACGCCTCCTTCGGCGAGCAATACTGGCGCGGCGCGTCCCAGGCGGCGGAAGACATCAACGCGGCGGGTGGGATCAACGGCGAGAAGATCAAGCTGGTCAAGGCCGACGACGCCTGCGAACCGAAGCAGGCCGTGGCCGTGGCCAACCGCCTGGTGGACCAGGACAAGGCCATCGCCGTGGTCGGCCATTTCTGCTCTTCTTCGACCATCCCCGCATCCGAGGTCTACGACGAGGCCGGGATCATCGCCATCACCCCCGGTTCCACCAACCCGCAGGTCACCGAGCGCGGACTCTCCGGGATGTTTCGCATGTGCGGCCGCGACGACCAGCAGGGCGTGGTCGCCGGCGACTATATCGTCAAGGTGCTGAAGGCCAAGAAGGTCGCGGTGATCCACGACAAGGACACCTATGGCCAGGGCCTGGCGGACGCCACCAGGGCGCAACTGAACAAGCTCGGCGTGAAAGAGGTTCTCTACGAGGGCCTGACCCGCGGCGAGAAGGACTTCAACGCGCTGGTTACCAAGATCCGCGCCTCCGGTGCCGAGGTCGTCTACTTCGGCGGCCTGCATCCGGAAGCCGGTCCGCTGGTACGGCAGATGCGTGAACAGGGACTGACCGCCAGGTTCATGTCCGACGACGGCGTGGTCACCGACGAACTGGCGACCACCGCCGGCGGTCCGCAGTACGTCAAGGGCGTGCTGATGACCTTCGGCGCCGACCCGCGGCTGATCCCCGACGGCAAGGCGGTGGTGGAGAAGTTCCGTGCCGGCGGTTTCGAGCCGGAAGGCTACACCCTCTACTCCTACGCCTCGATCCAGTCCCTGGCGGCGGCCTTCAACGGCGCCGGCGCCAACGATCCGGCCAAGGCCGCCGAGTGGCTGAAGTCGCATCCGGTGCAGACCGTGATGGGCAAGAAGGAATGGGACAAGAAGGGCGACCTGAAAGTCTCCGACTACGTGGTCTACGAGTGGGACGACAAGGGCAAGTACCACCAGTTGCCCTGATCGCGCTCGACCGCCATGCGCCGGGCACAGACCCGGCGCATGGGTAAGTCCGGGAGCTGCTGAAGTGCTCGCCCGTGCTTGCCGCCGTAGTGCGGATTCACCGAAGACGTCTGCGTGTGGTCGGTCTGGAGTCCCGCGATCCGGGGCCGTTTCAGTAGCACCCGTCCGCTTTCACCGGCGAGCGCCGGCGCGCCTTACAAAGGCCGTCGCGATTCGCTCTGAAGAGACTGAAAAATGGACGGCATCTTCCTCCAGCAAATGATCAACGGGCTGACCCTCGGCTCGGTCTACGGCCTCATCGCCATCGGCTACACCATGGTCTACGGCATCATCGGCATGATCAACTTCGCCCACGGCGAGGTGTACATGATCTCCGCCTACCTGTCGGCCATCGCCCTTGCCCTGCTGGCCTTCTTCGGCCTGCAGAACTTCCCGCTGCTGATCCTCGGCACCTTGCTGTTCACCGTGCTGGTGACCTGCACCTACGGCTGGGTGATCGAGCGCATCGCCTACAAGCCGCTGCGCAACTCCACGCGCCTGGCGCCGCTGATCTCGGCGATCGGCATGTCGCTGATTCTGCAGAACTACGTGCAGGTGGCACAGGGACCGCGCCAGCAGGGGATCCCGACCCTGCTCGACGGCGCCCTGAAATTCCACGTCGGCGACGGTTTCGTCCAGCTCACCTACACCAAGCTGTTCATCCTGATCGCTTCGCTGATCGGCATGGCAGTGCTGACCTACGTGATCCGTTACACCAAGCTCGGGCGCATGTGCCGGGCGACCCAGCAGGACCGCAAGATGGCTTCGATCCTGGGGATCAACACCGACCGGGTGATCTCCTACGTGTTCGTCATCGGCGCGGCGATGGCCGCCCTTGCCGGGGTGCTGATCACCATGAACTACGGCACCTTCGACTTTTACGCCGGCTTCATCATCGGCATCAAGGCGTTCACCGCGGCGGTGCTCGGCGGCATCGGCTCGCTGCCCGGGGCGATGCTCGGCGGCCTGGTGCTGGGAGTGGCCGAGGCGCAGTTCTCGGGGATGGTCAACACCGACTACAAGGACGTGTTCGCCTTCTCGTTGCTGGTACTGATCCTGATCTTCCGTCCCCAGGGCCTGCTCGGCCGCCCGCAGATCGCCAAGGTGTAAGGGGACGACGATGAGCAACGAGACTTCCATCGATCTCAAGCAGTGCGTCCTCGATGCCGTGCTCTCCGGGTTGATCGCCCTGGTGGTGTTCGGCCCCATCGTCGGCGTGGTCCTCGACGGCTACGGCTTCAACCTGCATTACGAGCGGGTCGGCTGGATCATCGCGATCGTGATGGCCGGGCGCTTCCTGCTCAGCCTCTACCTGCAGACCCGCGGCGGGCGCGCCGTGCTGGAGCGCTTCGAGGGGGCTGGCAGCGGCGTCCACGTCCTGCCGCCGGGCTACAAGACCCGCTTGCGCTGGATCGTGCCGCTGATCCTGGTGGCCGCGGTGATCTTCCCGTTCTTCGCCAGCAAGTACCTGCTGGCGGTGGTCATCCTCGGCCTGATCTACGTGCTGCTGGGCCTGGGCCTGAACATCGTGGTCGGCCTCGCCGGGCTGCTCGACCTCGGCTACGTGGCCTTCTACGCCATTGGCGCCTATGGCCTGGCGCTGGGCTACCAGTACCTCGGCCTGGGCTTCTGGACCGTCCTGCCGCTGGCCGCGCTGACCGCCGCGGTGGCCGGGGCGATCCTCGGCTTCCCGGTGTTGCGCATGCATGGCGACTACCTGGCGATCGTCACCCTGGGCTTCGGCGAGATCATCCGCCTGGTACTGAACAACTGGCTGTCCTTCACCGGCGGGCCGAACGGCATGCCGGCGCCGGCGCCGACCTTCCTCGGCCTGGAGTTCGGCCGCCGGGCCAAGGATGGCGGGATGCCGATCCACGAGTTCCTCGGCATCGCCTACAACCCCAACATGAAGTTCCTGTTCATCTACGTGGTGCTGTTCCTGGTCGTGCTGCTGGTGCTCTACATCAAGCACCGGCTGACCCGGATGCCGGTCGGGCGCGCCTGGGAGGCGCTGCGCGAGGATGAGATCGCCTGTCGCGCGATGGGCCTCAACCATGTGCTGGTGAAACTCTCGGCGTTCATGCTCGGCGCCTCCACCGCGGGACTGGCCGGGGTGTTCTTTGCCAGCTACCAGGGCTTCGTCAACCCGTCCTCGTTCAACTTCTTCGAGTCGGCGCTGATCCTCGCCATCGTCGTGCTCGGCGGCATGGGCTCGACGGTCGGGGTGGTGATCGCCGCCTTCGTCCTCACCGTGGCGCCGGAGCTGCTGCGCAGCTTCGCCGACATCCGCGTGCTGCTGCTCGGGATACTCATGGTGGTGATGATGATCTGGCGGCCGCGCGGGCTGATCCGCATCAGCCGGGTGGGCTTCGCCCCGCGCAAGGGGGTGGCGCCATGAGCGACAAGATCCTCAGCGTCGAGCACCTGATGATGCACTTCGGCGGCATCAAGGCGCTCAACGACGTCAACCTCGACGTCGAGCGCGGTTCGATCACCGCGCTGATCGGCCCCAACGGCGCCGGCAAGACCACCGTGTTCAACTGCCTCACCGGCTTCTACAAGGCCACCGGCGGCAACATCCTGCTCAACACCCAGGGGCGCACCACGGACGTCATCCAGGTGCTCGGCGAGCCGTTCCAGCTGGACGACTTCGTCAAGCCGCCGCAACTGGGCAGTCGCCTCTACTACAAGATGTTCGGCGGCACCCATCTGGTGAACCGCGCCGGGCTGGCGCGGACCTTCCAGAACATCCGCCTGTTCAAGGACATGTCGGTGGTGGAGAACCTGCTGGTGGCGCAGCACATGTTCGTCAACCGCAACCTGCTCGCCGGCATCCTCAACACTCCCGGCTATCGCCGTGCCGAGAGCGAGGCGCTGGACCACGCGTTCTACTGGCTGGAGGTGGTCGACCTGGTGGACTGCGCCAACCGCCTGGCCGGCGAGATGTCCTACGGCCAGCAACGGCGCCTGGAGATCGCCCGGGCCATGTGCACGCGGCCGGAACTCATCTGCCTGGACGAACCGGCCGCCGGCCTCAACCCGGCCGAGACCCACGCCCTGAGCAACATCGTCCGCTACCTGCGCGACCACCACGGGATCACCGTACTGCTGATCGAGCATGACATGGGCATGGTGATGAACATCTCCGACCACATCATTGTGCTCGACCACGGCGACGTGATCGCCCGTGGCAACCCCGAACAGATCCGCCATGACGAGAAGGTGATCGCCGCCTATCTCGGTGCCGACGAAGAGGAGCTGTCATGAGCGCGGCGTTGCTGGAATTCCGTGAGGTGGACGTGTTCTACGGGCCGATCCAGGCGCTGAAGAAGGTCTCGCTGCAGGTCAACGAGGGCGAGACGGTGAGCCTGATCGGTGCCAACGGCGCGGGCAAGTCGACGCTGTTGATGTCGATCTTCGGCCAGCCGCGCGCGGCGGCCGGGCAGATCCTCTATCGCGGCCAGGACATCCGCCAGAAGTCGGCGCACTACGTGGCGTCCAACGGCATCGCGCAGTCGCCGGAAGGACGCCGGGTGTTCCCCGACATGAGCGTCGAGGAAAACCTGCTGATGGGTACCATTCCCATCGGAATGGACCACGCCGAGGAGGACATGCAGCGCATGTTCGAGCTGTTCCCGCGCCTGAAGGAGCGGCGCAACCAGCGCGCCATGACCATGTCCGGCGGCGAGCAGCAGATGCTCGCCATCGCCCGCGCGCTGATGAGCCGGCCGAAGTTGCTGTTGCTCGACGAGCCCTCCCTGGGCCTGGCGCCGATCGTGGTCAAGCAGATCTTCCAGACCCTGCGCGAGCTGGCCAGGAGCGGCATGACCATCTTCCTCGTCGAGCAGAACGCCAACCATGCGCTGAAGCTCTCCGACCGCGCCTACGTGATGGTCACCGGGGAAATCCGCATGAGCGGCAGCGGCGAAGAACTGCTCGGCAACCAGGAGGTGCGCAACGCCTATCTCGGCGGACATTGAGCGCGCCCCGCCCCGGCTGCCTGGCCGCCGGGGCGGGCGCTGCCCTGGAGCCACGGAGGAAACTCGACTTATGCACAGCCTGCGCTTTTTCAGCAACGCCGAGGTCGCCGAGCGCCTGTCCTATCCACAACTGATCGAGGCGTTGCGCATCGGCCTGGCCAAGCCTTGCAGTGCGCCGCTACGCAGCTGCCATGCCTTGCCGGCGCAGGCCTCGCTGCTACAGATGCCGGTGTGGCAGGCCGGTGAGGGGATCGGCGTGAAACTGGTGACGGTGTTCCCTGGCAATGGGGCGCGTGGCCTGCCGGCGGTGGCCGCGGTGTTCGCTCTGTTCGACGGCGAAGACGGTCGCCCGCTGGCGTTGCTGGAGGCTTCGGAGCTGACCGCCCGGCGTACCGCCTGCAGCTCGGCGCTGGCCGCCGACTACCTGGCGCGGGACGATGCGCGGCGCCTGCTGGTGGTCGGCTGCGGAACCCTGGCTGCGCACATGGTGCGGGCCCACGCCTGCGTGCGCGACTATCGCCACATCGACATCTGGGGCCGCGATCCGGCCAAGGCCGCCGCGCTGGCCGCCCGGCTGCGCGAGGAGGGCTACCCGGCGCGAGCGGCCGACGGGTTGCGCGCGGCGGTGGAGGCGGCCGATTGCGTCAGTTGCGTTACCACCGCCCGCGAAGCGCTGGTGCGCGGCGCATGGCTGAAGCCGGGCGTCCATCTCGACCTGGTCGGCGCCTTCCTGCCGTCCATACGCGAGACTGACGCCCTGGCGGTGGCGCGCGCGCGGGTCGTGGTGGATACCCGCGCAGGCGCGCTGGAAGAGGCCGGCGACCTGTTGCAGGCGATCGCCGAAGGCGCCATCGGGCGCGAGGCGATATCCACCGAACTGCGCGACTTGCTGGGCGGGGCAGGGCGGCGCGGCGATCCCGGGGAAATCACCCTGTTCAAGTCGGTGGGTTATGCGCTGGAGGACCTGGTCGCCGCGCGCCGGGTTGTGGATAACGCCGCCTGAGGTTGTTCAGGATTTCTGTGCGGGGGCTTGTGGATAAGGTGGGTAAGAACCGCCAAGCCCCTGAATTGGCGAGGGTTAGGCGTGGCTGGTCAGAAAATGATCAGTGCTCGCGCCGGGGCACTTATCCCCAGCGCGTGGTCATGCCGCTGCCACAGTTGTTCAGGAAAACTGTGCGACGCCCTGTGGACAAGTTGGTGGCTGTTCGCTGCGGCCCAAGCACGGTGCGGGCTCCGCGAGGTTGGTCGTTTTTTGAGCAGGCGCCTCGGCAAACTCGTGCGCAACTGTATGGCCAACCGGGCACGGCGAGGCTCTAGAATCCCCGGACATCGTTTTTCCGCCCCGTACGAGGAGATGCCCCATGTCGTCCACCCTGTTCATCACCGGCGCCACCTCAGGCTTCGGCGAAGCCTGCGCCCGTCGTTTCGCCGAGGCCGGCTGGTCGCTGGTGCTCACCGGCCGTCGCGAGGAGCGTCTGCAGGCCCTGGCCGGCGAGCTTTCGGCGAAGACCCGGGTGTTGCCGCTGACCCTGGACGTGCGCGACCGCGCGGCGATGAGCGCGGCCGTGGACAACCTGCCGGAAGAGTTCGCCACCCTGCGCGGCCTGATCAACAACGCCGGCCTGGCGCTGGGCACCGACCCGGCGCAGTCCTGCGACCTGGACGACTGGGACACCATGGTCGACACCAACATCAAGGGCCTGCTCTACAGCACGCGCCTGCTGTTGCCGCGGCTGATCGCCCACGGCGCCGGGGCGAGCATCGTCAACCTGGGTTCGGTGGCCGGCAAGTGGCCCTATCCGGGTAGCCATGTCTACGGCGGCACCAAGGCCTTCGTCGAGCAATTCTCCCTGAACCTGCGTTGCGACCTGCAGGGCACCGGGGTGCGCGTGACCAACCTCGAGCCGGGGCTGTGCGAGAGCGAGTTCTCCCTGGTCCGCTTCGGCGGCGACCAGGCGCGCTACGACAAGACCTACGCCGGGGCCCATCCGATCCAGCCGGAAGACATCGCCGAGACCATCTTCTGGATCATGAACCAGCCCGCCCACCTGAACATCAACAGCCTCGAGATCATGCCGGTGAGCCAGTCCTGGGCCGGCTTCGCCATCCACCGCGAAAGCTGACCGGCGGAGGCGGCCGGGGCGCGCTATGATGCCCCGGTCGTCCCGATCGAATAAGCGAATTCCATGAGCAAACCGGGCCAACGCGTGCTGGCCGAGCTGCGCAAGCTGATCGCTTCCGGCGAACTCGCCGCCGGCGAGCGCATCGTCGAGATTCCCACCGCCGAACGCCTGCAGGTCTCGCGCATGCCGGTGCGCATCGCCCTGCGTACCCTCGAGCAGGAAGGCCTGCTGTGCAAGACCGGGCGCGGCTACAGGGTGCGCGCGGTGACCCGCGAGGATATCGCCGGCGCGGTCGAGGTGCGCGGCGTGCTGGAAGGCCTGGCGGCGCGCCAGGCGGCCGAGCGCGGGCTGTCCGCCGAGGCACGGGCGACCCTGGAGGAATGCCTGGCCGAGGGCGACCGATTGTTCGCCAACGGCCAGGTCCTGCTGGAGGAGCTGGAGCGCTACCAGCGCATGAACATGCGCTTCCACCGCACCATCATCGAGGCCAGTGGCAACCCGGCGATCGCCGTGGCGCTGGCGCGCAACGACCACCTGCCGTTCGCCTCGGTGAGCGCCCTGGCGGTGGATCGCGACAATCTCGAGCAGGAATTCCGCCGTTTCAACTTCGCCCACATGCAGCACCACGCGGTGGTCGACGCGCTGGTCAACGGCCAGGGGGCGCGCGCCGAGGCGATCATGCGCGAGCACGCCAATGCGACCCTGCGCTACGCCGACTACTTCGATCCGGCGCGGAAGGGCGTCACCGTGCTTCACGGCGACGTCGCCGCCGACTAGAGATCCAGCACCAGCCGTGGGCTGCGCGAACGCGAACAGCAGGGCGTGAAGCAATCGTTGGCGGCCTGCTCCTCTTCGCTGAGGTAGAGGTCGCGATGCTCCGGCTCGCCGTCCAGCACGCGGGTCAGGCAGGTGCCGCAGATGCCCTGCTCGCAGGAGGCCGGCAGGTCCACCCCGGCTTCGCGCAGGGCCGCCAGCACGGTCTGCCCGGCGGCGACCCGGATCAGCGCCCCGTTGCTCGCCAACTGCACTTCGAAGGTGCCGTCCGCATTGGCGTCCCGTGGCGCGGCGGCGAAGTGCTCGCGATGCAAGCGGCTTGCTTCCCAGCCCAGTTCGCGGGCGCTTTCTTCGATCCACTGCATGAAGCCCGCCGGCCCGCAAAGGTATAGCTGGGCGTCGCGCGGACTGGCCGCCAGCAGGGCGCGAAGGTCCGCGCGGCGGCTGCTGTCGCCGTGGTCGAAGTGGCAGTACACGCGGTCGGCGAAGGCGCACCGGTCAAGATAGTCGACGAAGGCCGCGCGCTCGGCGGAATGCGCGCAGTAGTGCAACTGGAAGTCGGCGCCATCGCGGGCCAGGCGTTCGGCCATCGCCAGCAGCGGCGTGATGCCGATGCCGCCGGCGAACAGCAGGCGCGGACCGGGCTCCGGCGACAGCGGGAAGAGATTGCGCGGCTCGCCGATGCGCAGCCGCTGGCCGACCCGCAGTTCGGCGTGCAGCGTGGCCGAGCCGCCGCGCGAGTCGCGGCAGCGCAGTACGGCGATACGGTAGTGGCGCGGCCGTTCGGCGGGGCCGCAGAGGGAGTACTGGCGGACCAGGCCGTTGGGCAGGTGCAGGTCGATGTGCGCGCCCGGCTCGAAGGACGGCAGTGCCGCCCCGTCGGCCCGGAACAGTTCGAAGCTGTGGATATCCTGCGCCTCCAGGCGGATGGCGCCGACGATGACCTCGATCATGGCGAAGGCTCCCGTCAGGCCTGGGCGCGGTTGGGGGCGGCGGCCTGGCGCTCGTCCGCCAGCAGGCGCTCGATGATGCGCCGGGCCTGCACGCCGCCGGCGTCGATGTTCAGTTTCAGCAGGTCGCGCCGTGGATGGCGCAGCAGGTTGCGCTGTTGGCTTTCGAGCATTTCCAGGTCTTCGCCGAAGATCTTTCCCTGGCCTTCGCGAATGCTCTCGGTAAGCGCCTGGTCGTGGGCCTGGAAGTTGCGCGCCATGCCCCAGAAGTACCAGATGGAAGTGGCGCTCTCCGGGGTGATGAAGTCGACCACGATGCTCGCCGCCTTGCGCTCCGCCGGCGCCTGGTAGCCACCGTGGCCGGCGTGGGCCACGCCGACCTCGATCAGCACGTGGCTGGGCGGCGTGAAGCGGCAGATCTGCCAGCGGTCCACCGCCACGTCGTCGGCCAGGCCGTTGCCGCGCAGGGCCATGCGCCAGAACGGCGGGGCCATGACATTCTGCATGTGGCGGCTGGTGATCACCTCGTCGCCTTCCACCCGCGTGGTCGGCGCGGCCTCGTCGATTTCCTTCTGGCCGATGCTGGACGCATGGACGTAGGTCTCGTGGGTCAGGTCCATCAGGTTGTCGATCATCAGGCGATAGTCGCAGTGGATGTGGTACAGCCCGCCGCCATAGGCCCAATCGGGGCTTTCCGCCCATTCCAGGCGGGGTATCAGCGCGGCGTCGGCCTGTTCTTCCGCGCCCGGCCAGACCCAGACGAAGCCGTGCCGTTCCTGCACCGGGAAGCGACGGATGCAGGGGAAGCCGCGGACCCGCTGGCCGGGCATCGCGCGGGTGCGACCGTCCTCGCCCATCGCCAGGCCGTGGTAGCCGCAGACCAGCACGCCGTCCTCGACGAAGCCCAGCGACAGCGGCGCGCCACGGTGCGGGCAGAAATCCTCGAGGGCCGCCACGCGGCCGTCCTCGCCTCGGTAGAAAACCATCGGCTCGTCGCAGATGCGTCGGCCGAGCGGCTTGCCGGCCAGTTCGTCGGGGGTGCAGGCCACGTACCAGGCGTTCTTCGGAAACATCGTCGGATCCTCTCGTTGTTTTTGTAATTGGATCCAATAATTCGCGAGGCAACTTTTCCAAGTCAACCGCTTCTGTACAAAAAATAATCCGTTCGATAGTCGCACATAAAAAACTTCAGGAATAAATCGCTCAATTATCTCGTTCCAGAGCCTTTCTCAGATTTCGCTGACAGTGGGATATCCGCTGGTCTTCCGTCTTCTTGTCGCACAAATGGATCCAATAGGATTGCGGCATCGACGCAACGGTGCCAGGGTGCCTGCGCTTGCCGTGCCTACAACAACAAGAAAAAGGGTCTTCCCGATGATGGATTCCTGCATTCCCGCGCCTCGCTCCCGCCTGCCGTCGCTTCTTTCCTGTCCGCTCGGGGAGGGCCGCCCATGAACCGGGACTTGCGCCGCGCTCTCGACGACGAACCGATGCGGCCGTTCCAGTGGCTGGCGGTGGCTGTGTGCATCGTGCTCAACCTGATCGATGGCTTCGACGTGCTGGTGATGGCCTTCACCGCATCTTCGGTGGCCGCCGAATGGAACCTGGGCGGCGCCGAGATCGGCCTGCTGCTCAGCGCCGGCCTTTTCGGCATGGCCGCCGGCTCGCTGTTCATCGCGCCCTGGGCCGACCGCTGGGGGCGCCGCCCGCTGATCCTCGCCTGCCTGGCGCTGTCGGGCCTGGGCATGCTCGCCTCGGCGCTGAGCCAGGCGGCCTGGCAACTGGCGTTGCTGCGCGGGCTGACCGGGCTGGGTATCGGCGGCATCCTCGCCAGCAGCAACGTGATCGCCAGCGAGTACGCCTCGCGCCGCTGGCGCGGCCTGGCGGTAAGCCTGCAGTCCACCGGCTACGCGCTCGGCGCGACCCTTGGCGGACTGCTCGCGGTATGGCTGATCGGCGCCTGGGGCTGGCGCTCGGTGTTCGTCTTCGGCGCTGGCCTGACCCTGGCGGTGATCCCGCTGGTCTGCCTGTGCCTGCCGGAGTCGCTGGACTTCCTCCTGGCGCGCCGGCCGCCGCGGGCGTTGCAACGGGTCAACGCGCTGGCCCGGCGCCTGGGCCGCGCGGCGCTCGCGGAACTGCCGAGCCCGCCCGGTGGCGGAGCGGAGCACGGTAGCCGCCTCGCCCGGTTGCTTTGCGTTGCCCAGCGACGTACCACGCTGCTGCTCTGGGCGCTGTTTTTCCTGGTGATGTTCGGCTTCTACTTCATCATGAGCTGGACGCCGAAGCTGCTGGTCGCCGCCGGCCTGTCCACCGCCCAGGGCATCACCGGCGGCACCCTGCTGAGCATCGGCGGGATCTTCGGTGCCGCCTTGCTCGGCGGGCTTGCCGCGCGCTTTCGCCTGGAACGGGTGCTGGCGCTGTTCATGCTGCTTACCGCCGCTCTGCTCGCGCTGTTCTCGCTGAGCGCCGGGCTGCCCGGCGCGGCCTTGCCGCTGGGACTGCTGATCGGGCTTTGCGCCAACGCCTGCGTGGCCGGCCTGTATGCCCTGGCGCCGAGCCTCTACGACGCTTCGGTGCGCGCCACCGGGGTCGGCTGGGGGATCGGCGTCGGTCGCGGCGGGGCGATCCTCTCGCCGCTGGTGGCCGGGCTCCTGCTCGACGACGGCTGGCAGCCGCTGTCCCTCTATGGGGCGTTCGCGGCGGTGTTCGTCGCCGCGGCCGCCGTGTTGCCGCTGCTCGGTGCGCGGCGTCGCGAGCGCTCGCCGACGCTGGGAGACGCTGCGTGAGGGCCGCCGGCGTTTCAGCGTTGGGCGGCGATGATCGCCTCGGCGATGGTGGTGCGGAACCAGTTCAGCGCCGCCGAGCGTTCGCTGCTCTCGTGCCAGTGCAGGGAGACGTCGAACGGCGGCAGGGTGAAGGGCAGTTCGAGCATGCGCATGCCGCCTTCGGCGACGAAGCGATAGGCGATCTGCGCCGGCAGGATGGTCAGCAGCTCGGTACCGGGAATGATCTTTGGCAGCACCGAGAAGTGCGGCACCCGCAGGCTGATGCGGCGCTGCACCTGCATGGCCTCGAGCACGTCCTCGGCGATGCCGTGGCCGGAGGTACGGGTCACCACGATGTGCCGCTCGGCCAGGTACTGCTCCAGGCTCAGGCTGTCGCCGATCCGCGGGTGGCGGTCGCTGAGCAGGCACACGTAGCGCTCGTGCAGGACCCGCTGGCTGCGCGCGCCGGGCACCGGCTGGCGGCAGATCGCCGCGTCGACCTTGGCGCTGCTCAGCCAGGCGCCGACCTCGTCCACCTGCAGCGGCAGCACTTCCACTTCGGCGAACGGCGCGTCGCGGGTCAGGCGTTCGAGGATCAGCGAGAGGAAACCCACTTCGCCGAGATCGGTGAGGGCGATGCGGAAACGTCGCTCGGTGGTCGCCGGATCGAAGTGGCGAACGCTCTGTACCGCGCCCTCGATGCGCGTCAGCGACTCGCGGAAGGTGCCGTAGAGCTGCTCGGCGACGAAGGTCGGCTGGATGCCGTCGCGGGTGCGGGTGAACAACGCGTCGTCGAACAGTTCGCGCAGGCGCGCCAGGGCGTAGCTCACCGATGGCTGGGTGACGAACAGGCGCTCCGCGGCGAGGGTCACGCTGCCCGCTTCGTAGAGGGTGACGAAGGTGCGGATCAGGTTGAGATCGATCGGACTCATATAGACCAATTCTATTTTTTATAGAAAGAGTATCGATTTGATTGACTATCGAGCGGCTGCAACAGTAGCGCAAATCCAGGAAACGAGCTTGAAGGCCTGCATGAAAACCGTCCATTCCGCGTCTTACGAGATCCTCCGTCGCCACGGCCTGACCACCGTCTTCGGCAACCCCGGCTCCAACGAGCTGCCGTTCCTCAAGGACTTCCCCGAGGATTTCCGCTACATCCTCGGCCTGCACGAGGGCGCGGTGGTCGGCATGGCCGATGGCTTCGCCCTGGCCAGCGGCCGCCCGGCCTTCGTCAACCTGCATGCGGCGGCCGGCACCGGCAACGGCATGGGCGCGCTGACCAACGCCTGGTACTCCCATAGCCCCCTGGTCATCACCGCCGGGCAGCAGGTGCGCTCGATGATCGGGGTCGAGGCGATGCTCGCCAACGTCGATGCCGGACAACTGCCCAAGCCGCTGGTGAAATGGAGCCACGAGCCGGCCTGCGCCCAGGATGTGCCGCGCGCGTTGAGCCAGGCGATCCAGACCGCCAGCCTGCCGCCGCGGGCGCCGGTGTACCTGTCGATTCCCTACGACGACTGGGCGCAACCGGCGCCGGCCGGTGTCGAACACCTGGCCGCGCGCCAGGTCAGCGGCGCCGCGCTGCCGGCGCCGGCATTGCTGGCCGAACTCGGCGAGCGCCTGTCGCGCTCGCGCAACCCGGTGCTGGTGCTCGGTCCGGACGTCGACGGGGCGAATGCCAACGGCCTGGCCGTGCAACTGGCGGAGAAGCTGCGGATGCCGGCCTGGGTCGCGCCGTCGGCCTCGCGCTGTCCGTTCCCCACCCGCCATGCCTGCTTCCGCGGCGTGCTGCCGGCGGCCATCGCCGGGATCAGCCGGCTGCTGGACGGCCACGACCTGATCCTGGTGGTCGGCGCGCCGGTGTTCCGCTATCACCAGTTCGCCCCCGGCGATTACCTGCCGGCCGGCGCCGAGCTGGTGCAGGTCACCTGCGATCCCGGCGAAGCGGCACGGGCGCCGATGGGCGACGCGTTGGTCGGCGACATCGCGCTGACCCTCGAGGCACTGCTCGAACAGGTCCGCCCCAGTGCGCGGCCGTTGCCCGAGGCGCTGCCGCGACCGCCGGCGCTGGCCGAGGAGGGCGGACCGCTGCGGCCGGAAACCGTGTTCGACGTGATCGATGCGCTGGCGCCGCGCGACGCCATCTTCGTCAAGGAGTCGACTTCCACCGTGACCGCCTTCTGGCAGCGCGTGGAGATGCGCGAGCCGGGCAGCTACTTCTTCCCGGCCGCCGGCGGACTCGGCTTCGGCCTGCCGGCGGCGGTCGGCGCGCAACTGGCGCAGCCGCGGCGGCAGGTGATCGGGATCATCGGCGACGGCTCGGCCAACTATGGCATCACCGCACTCTGGAGCGCCGCGCAATACCGTGTGCCGGCGGTGTTCATCATCCTCAAGAACGGTACCTACGGCGCCCTGCGCTGGTTCGCCGGGGTGCTCGAGGTGCCCGATGCGCCGGGGCTCGACGTGCCCGGCCTGGACTTCTGCGCGATCGCCCGCGGCTATGGCGTCGAGGCGCTCCACGCGGCCACCCGCGAAGAGCTGGAAAGCGCCTTGAAGCATGCCCTGGCCGCTGATCGCCCGGTTTTGATCGAGGTGCCGACGCAAACCATCGAACCCTGATGTTCCACGGCGCCGCCCCATGCCAGAGTGGGCGGTGCCGACCGACGCCCGCGTGCGCCCATAACAAGAACAAGAGAGAGGTTGGTATGAACAGGCAATCCGCTGCGGCGGTGATCGACGCTGCCCGCTTTAACCGTACTCACTGGCTGATTCTCGGCTGGGGGTGTTTCATCATGCTGTTCGACGGCTACGACATGGTCATCTACGGCTCGGTGGTGCCACGCCTGATGCAGGAGTGGCAGCTGAGCCCGGTGCAGGCCGGCACCCTCGGCAGTTGCGCGCTGTTCGGCATGCTCTTCGGCGGCACCCTGCTGGCGCCGCTGGCGGACCGCTTCGGCCGGCGCCGCCTGGTGATCGCCACCACCCTGCTGGCGAGCCTCGCCGCCTTCCTCACCGGCCACGCCCGCGACCCGCTGGAACTGGGCGCCGGACGCTTCTTCACCGGCCTGGCGCTGGGCGCGCTGGTGCCCAGCGCGATCAACCTGATCAGCGAATTCGCCCCGGCCGGGCGGCGCAGCACCCTGGTCACGGTGATGTCGGCCTTCTACTCGGTGGGCGCGGTGCTCTCGGCGCTACTGGCGATCGCCATGATCCCCGCCTGGGGCTGGCAATCGGTGTTCTACGTGGCGGTGCTGCCGGTGCTGGCGGTGCCGCTGATGCTGCGCTGGTTGCCGGAGTCGGCGGCGTTCCTCGAACTCAAGGGCCGCCGCGCCGAACTGGACGCGCTGCTGCGCAAGGTCGATCCCGACTACCGGCCCGGCGCCGAGCGGGCGAACGCTGTCGCGGCCGAAGCGCCGAGCGGACGGGTCGCCCAGTTGTTCGAGGGGCGCCAGGCACTGGGCACCCTGTTGCTGTGGGTGGCCTTCGCCATGTGCATGCTGATGAGCTACGGGCTCAACACCTGGTTGCCGAAGCTGATGGCCGGCGGCGGCTACGCCCTCGGTTCGAGCCTGGCGTTCCTCGTCACCCTGAATGTCGGGGCGACCCTCGGTGCGTTGTTCGGCGGCTGGCTGGCCGACCGCCTCGGCGCCGGCCGCACCCTGGTGCTGTTCTTCGCTCTGGCCGCGGCCTCCCTGGCGGCCCTCGGCCTGGGGCCAGGCCCCTGGCTGCTCAACGGCCTGCTGGTGGTGGCCGGCGCCACCACCATCGGCACCCTGGCGGTGATCCATGCCTACGCCGCGCAGTTCTACCCGGCCTGGGTGCGCTCCACCGGGGTCGGCTGGGCTGCCGGCGTCGGTCGCCTCGGCGCCATCGCCGGGCCGATGCTCGGCGGCAGCCTGCTGGCCCTGGAGCTGCCGTTCCAGCAGAACTTCCTGGCCTTCGCCGCGCCTGGCGTGATCGGCGCGCTGGCGATCGCCTGCATCCACCTGCGGCCGCGCGTGCCGGCGGAAGTGTCCGTCGACGCGACGGCGAAGAAACCCCTGTGATTTTCGAAAGAGGAGAAGAGCGATGAGCGATTCCCGTTATACCGACCTCGGTCTCCAGCCACTGGCCGGCGAGTGGCGCCACGGCCGGGCCGGCCGCCGGCTGAAGGTGAGCAATCCGTTCGACGGCAGCCTGCTGCTGGAGATCGAGCAGGCCGACCGCGACGACCTCGATGCCGCCTACGCCAAGGCCGCCGAGGTCCAGCCGGCATGGGCTGCGCTCGGGCCCTCGGCACGCGCGGCGGTGCTGTACAAGGCGGTGGAGGTGTTCGACCGCCGCCACGAGGAGATCGTCGACTGGCTCATCCGCGAGTCCGGCAGCACCCGCCTGAAGGCCGAGATCGAATGGGGCGCGGTGCGCGCGATCACCCTGGAGTCGGCGTCGTTCCCGGCACGGGTGCACGGGCGCATCGTCGAGTCCGACGTGCCGGGCAAGGAAAGCCGGGTCTACCGCAGCGCCATCGGTGTGGTCGGGGTGATCAGCCCGTGGAACTTCCCGCTGCACCTGACCCAGCGTTCCATCGCCCCGGCCCTGGCGCTGGGCAACGCGGTGGTGGTCAAGCCGGCCAGCGACACGCCGGTCTGCGGCGGACTGCTGCTGGCGCGGATCTTCGAAGAGGCCGGGCTGCCGGCCGGGCTGTTCAGCGTGGTGGTCGGCCCCGGCAGCGAGATCGGCGACGCCTTCGTCGAACACCCGGTGCCGGGCCTGGTGACCTTCACCGGATCGACCCCGGTGGGCCGCAACATCGGCCGCATCGCCAGCGGCGGCGCGCATCTCAAGCACGTGGCGCTGGAGCTGGGCGGCAACAGTCCGTTCGTGGTGCTCGGCGACGCCGACCTGGAGCAGGCGGTGAATGCCGCGGTGTTCGGCAAGTTCCTCCACCAGGGGCAGATCTGCATGGCGATCAACCGCATCATCGTCGAGGACAGCCTCTACGACGCCTTCGCCGCGCGCTTCGTCGAGCGGGTCAAGGGCCTCCGCGTCGGCGATCCGCAGCGCGCCGATACCGCGGTTGGGCCGATCGTCAACGCGCGCCAGCTCGAAGGCCTGCTGGAAAAGATCCGCCTGGCCCGCCAGGAAGGCGCCAAGCCGCTGTACGAGGGCGGCGTCGATGGGCAGTTGCTGGCTCCGCACGTATTCGGCGAGGTCAGCGCGACGATGGAGATCGCCCGCGATGAAATCTTCGGCCCGCTGGTCGGCCTGCTCCGCGCGCGCGACGAGGCGCATGCGCTGGAGTTGGCCAACGCCAGCGAATACGGGCTGTCCAGCGCGGTGTTCAGCCGCGACCTGGAACGCGCGGTGCGCTTTGCCCGCCAGCTTCGCGCGGGGATGACCCACGTCAACGACATTCCGGTGAACGACGAGGCCAACGCGCCCTTCGGCGGCGAGAAGAACTCCGGGCTTGGCCGCTTCAACGGCGACTGGGCCATCGAGGAATTCACCACCGACCACTGGATCAGCGTGCAGCACGCGCCGCGCCAGTACCCGTTCTGACCCTGGCGGCGGGGCCCGCGCCCCGCCGCTGACCCGACCGTCGTCGCCAGGTGGCCCGCAGAGGCTGCCGGGGCCCGGTCGTCCCTGAAAAACGGAGCACAATAACAATGAAAATCCGTCGTAAAACCGCAGTCCCGCGCAACGCAGGGGCGGTCCTGCCGATGCTCGCCTGTCTTGCCGCGCAAGCTGCCGAGGGCGGCTTCCTGGAGGATGCGAAGACCGACCTGGTCCTGCGCAACTATTACTTCAACCGCGATTTCCGCGACCACGATGCCGGCAAGAGCCTGGTGGACGAGTGGGCGCAGGGCTTCATCCTCAAGTTCAGTTCCGGCTATACCCCGGGCACGGTCGGCGTCGGCCTCGACGCCATCGGCCTGTTCGGCGTGAAGCTGAACAGCGGACGTGGCACCAGCAATTCCGAGCTTCTTCCGTTGCACGATGGCGGTCGCGCGGCGGACGACTATGGGCGTGTCGGCGTGGCCGCCAAGCTGCGCGTTTCGGCCAGCGAATTGAAGATCGGCGAGATGCTCCCGGACATTCCGCTGTTGCGCTACGACGACGGACGCCTGCTGCCGCAGACGTTCCGCGGCTTCGCCGTGGTTTCCCGCGAGCTGCCGGGCCTGGCCCTGCAGGCCGGACGCTTCGACGCGGTGAGCCTGCGCAATTCGGCGGACATGCAGGACCTGTCGGCCTGGACCGCGCCGACGCAGAAATCGGACGGTTTCAACTACGCCGGCGCCGAATACCGCTTCAACCGCGAGCGCACCCAACTGGGCCTGTGGCACGGGCAACTGGAGGACGTCTACCGGCAGAGCTACGCCAACCTGCTGCACAAGCAGCGTGTCGGCGACTGGACCCTGGGCGCCAACCTCGGCCTGTTCGTCGACCGCGACGACGGTGCCGCGCGCGCCGGCGAGATCGACAGCCATACCGTCTACGGCCTGTTTTCCGCCGGCATCGGCCTGCACACCTTCTACCTTGGCCTGCAGAAGGTTGGCGGCGACAGCGGCTGGCAGTCGGTCTACGGCAGCAGTGGGCGGAGCATGGGCAACGACATGTTCAACGGCAACTTCACCAACGCCGACGAACGCTCCTGGCAGGTTCGCTACGACTACGATTTCGTCGGCCTCGGCTGGCCCGGCCTGATCGGCATGGTCCGCTACGGCCATGGCTCGAACGCCACCACCAAGGCCGGTAGCGGCGGCAAGGAATGGGAGCGCGATGTCGAACTCGGCTACACCGTGCAGAGCGGTCCGCTGGCGCGGCTCAACGTGCGCCTCAACCACGCCAGCAACCGACGCAGCTTCAACAGCGACTTCGACCAGACGCGGCTGGTGGTGAGTTATCCGTTGTCGTGGTGACGGACGCTGTCTCGCCGCTCCTCCGGACAGTTTCGGAGGGACGGGGAGCGGGAGGCCCGGTGCTTCGGCGGATAGCCGCTGGGCGGTTATCCGCCCTACCGGAGCGGCGCTCCGCCGACAACGCCTGGAGGGGGAGAGGGCGGCTCAGAACTTCGCCTGCATCCCCACCCGCAGGGTACGCCCGGGCGCGGGCATGAAACTCTGTGCCAGCGGGTCGAGGTAATAGCGGTCGGTAAGGTTCTGCAGCGAGGCATTCAGTTCGGTGTGCTCGAACAGCTTGTACTTGAGGAACAGGTCGAACAACTGCACCGAGCGGTACTCGATCTGCGGTGTGGTGGCGCCGACCTGCCAGGGCTTGTCCGCCGTGGCGGTGGGGCCGGAGGTATAGGTCATGCGTCCGCCCAGGGTCAGGGCCTGGTCGAAGAAGCGCAGGCCGGCGGTCAGGTTGGTCGCCAGCCGCGGCGGGTTCTGCGTGTTGGTATAGGAGCCCATGAAGCTGCCCGGTGTGCAGTTCGGCGTGTTCTCGGTGCGCTGGTAGCGGTTGGCGCCGGCGCGCAGCCTGGCGGCGAAGGCGGCGTCGCAGGTCTCGGTCTTCAGGTAGTAGGTCGCCGACAGGTCGGCGAACACCCGCCCTGCGTCGTAGTGCGATTGCAGTTCGAGACCGCTGGTGCGGTAGCTGTCGGTGTTGCTGAAGGTCATCAGGCCCATCTGGCCCGGATCGTAATAGCGGGTGATGTAGTTCTTGATGGTGTTGTTGAAGTAGGCCAGCTTGATCGCCGCCGAGTCGCCGTCGGCCAACAGGCTGTCGCGCAGCGCGCTGGCACCGATCTCCCAGCTGCGCGAACGCTCGGGCTTGAGGTCCTTGCCCGGCTCCACCTGGAGAGTGCCCTGGCTGGTCTCGAACAGCGACGGCAGGCGCAGGCCTTCGGTGTAGGAGGCGTAGACGAAGGTATCCGGGGCCAGCTCGAAATTGATCCCGAATGCCGGCGAGAAACCGCCGCCGCGGCTGCTGCCCTTCTTGCTGTAGTTGTAGCCGGTGACCACGTTGGTGACCCGCGAGGGATGGACCGTCACGTTGGCCGGGCCGAACTCGTCGAAGGGAATGCCTTCGAACGGATTATTGGTGTTGTTGGTGACGATGCCGTTGTTGAGGCGCGGATCGGTGGCGTCGGTGTACTGGCCGTTCTGGTCGGGGAACCACATCATCGAGCCGTAGTAGCCGGGCCTGCTCACCGTGATGAAGCGCATGTCGCGATCCTCGCGCCGCGGCGAGGCGGAGATGCCGTTGTCCTTGCTGTTGAAGTGGCTGTAGCGGCCGCCGCCCCATAGCGTCAGGCGCTCGACCGGCTTGAACTCGAGCTTGCCGTTGAGGCCGTATTCCTGGCGGGTGGCGTCCCTCAGGGTGCGGTTGGCGTTGATGTCGTGGAGGGTGGTGACCACGCTTTTCTGCGGCTGGATGTCTTCGACCTGGAACGAGCCGCCGAGGTCGAGCTTGAAATCGCCGAAGTCGGTTTCGAAGCGCGCCACGTTGTTCAGGTCGCCGCCGATGCGCCGGTTGTCCTGGCGCGTCCAGTTGCGGTCGGAGCGATAGGCCTGGGAGCGCGGTGCCAGCACCGAGGTCAGCATGTCGCTCTTCGCCTCGGTCATCCACAGGCCGGTGCTGAGGTCCACCAGCGGATTGTTCTCGGGCAGGTAACGGTAGCGTGCGGTGTAGGTGTCGATCTTCACTTCGCTCAATGGGTACTGGTAGATGCCGGCGGTGCCGAAACGGAAGATGTCCGACGGCATGATCTCCCCGGTGCGCCCGTCGTAGCGACGATAGCCGAGGTCCAGGGTGTGCTCGTCGGCGATGCGCCAGGTCGCCTTGAGCAGGTAGGACTCGGTCTCCGACGACGAGTTGAGCACTTCCTCCCCTGCGTTGTAGACCTTGGCTACGCTGCTTTCCTCGCGACCGTAGCGGTTGTAGACGCGATAGCGGTCCTGGCCTTTCTTGCCGGAAAAGTAGTTGCCCTGATTGCGCTGCGCATAGGCGGCGACCAGGTCCAGATGCTCGTTGCGGTAGGCGAAGGCGGCGCTGCCGGACTTGGCCTGGGAGCCGAACAGGCTGCCGCGGTCATCGTGCGGCACGCTGCTGAGATTCTCGGTCTTCGAACTGGCGCTGCGGTGCTGCGGGGCGACGCCGTTGTTCCAGACGTTGCCGGTGAAGCGCACGCCGAGGTCCTTACCGTCCACCAGGATGTCCTTGACGCCGATGGTGCGCATTTCCACGCTGCCGCCGATCGCGCCCGAGCGGGTCGAGGGACCCTTGTCGACGGTCACGCTGCTGACCAGGTCGGGATCGATGTAGCTGCGCTGCTGGGTGCCGGCGTAGCCGCGGTAGACGTCCAGCGCCTGCTCCGCGCCGTCGACCCGCACCGCCACCCGGCTCTGCCCCTGGATGCCGCGGATGTTGACGTCCAGCGCGCCACCGTTGCGGCTGTCGCCGACCTGTACGCCCGGGATGCCCTGGAGCAGGTCACCCACGGAAACCCGGCCGAAGCGGTCGATCTCTTCGCTGGAGAGGTACACCGACGAGCGCGGCGCGGTATAGGTTTCCTTCTGCGGATCGGCCAGCTCGGCGGCCGAGACCACCACCGGCGACAGGTCGGCCGGGGCTTCTCCGGACATGCGCGGCTCGACCAGCAGGTAGGCGCCGGAGGTTCCCGCCGCGACCTGCAGGCCGGTGTTCGACAGCACTCGCTGCAAGCCTTCCAGTACGCTGTAGCGGCCCTTGAGCGCCGGCGCGGTGCGGCCGCGGGTCAGCGCGGGGTCGAAGGACAGCAGCAGGCCCGACTGGCTGGCGAAGGCGCCCAGGGAGGCGCCCAGCGACCCCGCCGGGATGTCGTAGCTGCGTGGCGTGGCGTCGTCCAGGCGGGTAGCCGCGCTGTGCTGGCCGACGCTCTGCGCGTGGGCCAGGCCGCCGCCGAGCAGGCCGGCGCCGACCGCCGACAGGCCGAGCAGGGCGCAGCGCAGGGCAAGGGTGAGCGGGGAGAGGCGCGACAAGGGACGCGCCAGGCTGGGGATAGGGCGTTGTAGGGACATGACTTCTTCGCTCGCAGGGTTGGCGCCCGTCATTGCGGGCTCTCATTCCCTCTGTCGCACGAGATTGGAAAAGGGATATTTCGGGTTCGGCGGGGTCGGTCGAGGAAGGGCGCCGACATTGTGGTCAGCAGAAAATTAGTGATAATAGTTTTCATTTGCGATTGAAGCCAGCTGACTATTCCGATGAATGCGCCTCCGATGAATGCGCCAAGCCCCTGCCTGCAAGCGGACCGCGACTGCGTCGCCACGCTCTACCGTGAAAACCATGCCTGGTTGCGCAACTGGCTGGCCTACCGACTTCGCTCCTGGGGACGCGGCGTGGCCGATGACCTGGCCCACGACACCTTCCTGCGCATCCTCGCCAGCCGCGATGGCGGCCAGCGTGACGCGATCCGTCAGCCGCGCGCCTACCTCACCCGCATCGCCAACTGCGTGCTGGTCAGCTGGCGCCGTCGCCAATCGCTGGAACTCGCCTGGCTGGAGGCCCTGGCCACGTTGCCCGAGCCGTTGCAGCCGTCGCCGGAACAACAGAGCGTGATCGTCGAGACCCTGCACGAGATCGACGCGCTGCTCGACACCCTGCGCCCGCGGGTGAAACAGGCATTCCTGATGGCGACGCTGGACGGCATGAAGCAGAAGGACATCGCCCAGGCGCTGGGCGTCGCGCTGCCGACGGTGAAGAAGTTCATCCACCAGGCCTACGTGACCTGCCTGAGCCTGATGCCCGATGAATGACCGCGCTTCCAGCCGGGCGCCGCAGGCGGGCGATTCGGAGCTTTCCGGGCCGCCGGCCGCCGAGGCGATCGCCCCGCAGGTGCTCAGGGAGACCGCCTCCTGGCTGCTGCTGATGCAGGAGGGGCCGCTGGCTCCGGCGCAGCAGGCCGAGCTGGAGTCCTGGCGCTCGCGCAGCCCCGAGCACCAGCGCGCCTGGCGGCGCGCCGAGCGTCTGCTGGCGAATATCGGTTCGCTGCCGCCGGCGCTGGCCCGGCGTGCGCTCGAGCGTCCGTCCGGCAGCGGCCGGCGCGCGGTCCTGCGCGGCCTCGTCCTGCTGCTCGGCGGCGCGCCGCTGGTCTGGTGGGGATGGCGCGCCCAGGTCTGGCGCGACGGCTTCGGCGCCGACTACCTCACTGCCGTCGGCGAGCGGCGCGACCTGGTGCTGGAGGACGGCAGCCAGGTCGAGATGAACACCGACAGCGCGCTGGACGTGCGCTACGACGCCGGCCAGCGCCTGCTGCGCCTGTATCGCGGAGAGATCTACCTCCGCACCGCGGCGGATCGGCGCGAGCCGCCGCGACCGTTCCTGGTGCGCACCGAACAGGGCCTGATGCGCGCGCTGGGTACCGCTTTCAGCGTCCGACGCGAGGGCGCAGAGACAGTGCTGGCGGTGTACGAAGGCGCGGTCCAGGTGCGTCCGGAGGGCGCCGCGAGCGCGGCGGATGGCCGGGTGATCGAGGCTGGCCAGCGGGTGCGCTTCGATCGCCAGCGGATCGGCCCCGTCGAGTCCGCCAGCGAGGCCGCGCTGGCCTGGCGCCAGGGCCTGCTGGTGGCCGACGACATGCCGCTGCGGCAGTGGGCGGGAGAACTGATGCGCTACGGCGGCGAGAGCATCGAGTGCGAGCCGTCGCTGGACCCGCTTCGGGTCTCCGGCACCTTTCCCGTCGACGACCTGCCGCTGGCCCTGGCGATGCTGGCGCAGACCCATGGCCTGCGCCTCGTGCACCAAGGCCGACGGGTGCTGATCAGGCGCTGAGGGGAGGCGCGGCGGCTCAGCCGGCCAGCAACCAGACCCCGGCGCCCGCCGAGGCCAGCCCGGCGAGACGTACCAGGGGCGCGGCCGCCTGCGGCAGGAAGCGCACCAGCGCGTAGCCGGCGGCGTGCAGCGCGGCGGTGGCGGCGACGAAACCGAGCGCGTACAGCCAGGGGCTGGAGAGGTCCGGTAGCTCCAGGCCGTGGGCGACCCCGTGGGCCAGGGCGAATAGTGCGGTGGCGGCCATCGCCAGCGGCAGCGGCGGGCGCACGGCGAGGGCCACGCAGAGGCCGAGGGCGAGCACCGAGGCGGCGATGCCGGTCTCCATGAACGGCAGTTGCAGGCCCTCGAAGCCGAGCAGCCCGCCGACCAGCATGGTGCCGACGAAGGTGCAGGGCAGGGCGAGACGCGCGGCTCCCTGTTGCTGGGCGGCCCAGAGGCCGACGGCGAACATCGCCAGCAGGTGGTCGAGACCGGTGAGCGGATGGGCGAGGCCGGCGACCAGGCCGTGTTCGCCGTGGCCGGGGTGGGCGAAGGCCAGCGCCGGCGCGGCGAGCAGGACGAGGGCGGCGAGCAGCTTGGGCAGTTTCATTGGCGGTTCCTTGTCGTTGCGAGGTGGCGTCAGGCGGCGGTCAGCAGGCCCTGGCGCTCGATGAAGGCGATGATTTCGTCCAGCCCCTGGCCGGTCTTCTGGTTGCTGAACACGAACGGCTTGTCGCCGCGCATGCGCCGGGCGTCCCGGTCCATCACGTCGAGGGAGGCGCCGACCAGCGGCGCCAGGTCGATCTTGTTGATCACCAGCAGGTCCGACTTGCAGATGCCGGGGCCGCCCTTGCGCGGGATCTTGTCGCCGGCGGAAACGTCGATCACGTAGAGGGTCAGGTCGGACAGCTCGGGGCTGAAGGTGGCCGACAGGTTGTCGCCGCCGGATTCCACCAGGATCAGTTCGAGGCCGGGGAAGCGCCGGTTGAGCTGGTCCACCGCCTCCAGGTTGATCGAGGCGTCCTCGCGGATCGCCGTGTGCGGGCAGCCGCCGGTTTCCACGCCGATGATCCGCTCGGGGGCGAGGGCCTCGTTGCGCACCAGGAACTCTGCGTCTTCCTGGGTATAGATGTCGTTGGTGACCACCGCGAGGTTGTAGCGCTCGCGCAGTTCGCGACACAGGGCCAGGGTCAGGGCGGTCTTGCCGGAGCCCACCGGACCGCCGATGCCGACACGCAGGGGTTGGGATGTCATGGGTTTTCTCCTAGGAACGGAACAGACGGCTGTACTGGGTTTCGTGGGTCATGCTGGCCAGCGCCAGGCCGAACGCGGCGCTGCCCTCGACGGCGGGCCGTCGCAGCGCCTCGGCGCAGGCGCGGTCGAGTTCCGGCAGCAGGCTGGAAGCAAGTTTCTGCGCGGCCAGTTGGCCGAGCGGCAGGGTTTTCATCAGCACCGCCAACTGGTTTTCCAGCCAGCTCCAGAACCAGGCACTGAGCGCCTCCTCGGGGTCCAGGCGCCAGGCGCGCGCGGCCATCGCCCAGGCGGCGGCGAGATTGGGCGGGTCCTGGCGAGCCAGCCAGGCGCGGCCGGGAGCGTCGAGCTCGGGCAGGGCTTCCAGCAATTGGTGCAGGGAAAAGCCCATCTGCCGGCTCTCCTGGGCCAGCTCGCGGGTCTCGCGGCTGGCCCTATGGCGTTCGCTGGCCGCATCGCAGGCGGCCCAGTCGCCGACCAGCGCGGCGCGCAGCAGGCCGGCCAGCAGCGGTGCCTCGAAGCGCGCCAGGTTCAGTTGCAACTGGTCGACCAGCCAGGTCCGCGCGCTCTCGGCGTCGCGCACCCAGCCATTGTCGAGGGCCGCCTCCAGGCCCTGGGAATAGCTGTATCCGCCGATCGGCAACTGCGAGCTGGCCAGGCGCAGGCGCGCCCAGATGCTGTTCACCGGCGCACGCCGAACTGGTGCAGGCGCGGCGCGTAGTTGAACTCCGCCGCGCCATGGTGCGAGTGGTGGTGGCCTCCGCCGTAGGCGCCGTGCTCCGGCTGGAACGGCGCCTCGATGGCTTCCACCGTGGCGCCGAGCTGTTCGAGCATGGCTTTCAGCACGTAGTCGTCGAGCAGGCGCAGCCAGCCGTCGCCGACCTGCAGGGCGACGTGACGGTTGCCCAGGTGGTAGGCGGCGCGGGTCAGTTCCAGCGGGCTGGCGCAGGTGACGTGGAGCAGACGCTCGGGGCGGGCGACGACCCGCACCAGGCGACCGTCGCGGGCCTTCAGGCAGTCGCCGTCGGCCAGCGGCGGCTGGCCGCGCTCGAGGAACAGGCCGACCTCCTCGCCGCTCGCCGCGAAGCAGCGCAGGCGGCTTTTACTGCGCGCCTCGTAGGTCAGGTGGAGTTCTTCGTCCCAGCGGGGCGAGCGGGCGGGCAGGCGTTGGTGAATGACCAGCATGGGCAGTTTCCGCAATGCGACAGGAAAGGAATCACAACAAGCACCAGCAAGGGCCTTGCCAGGTCGATGCGGGACGCCTGTACCGGGAAAACGGGGCCATAGGGATGTAACAAAATATTGCAGCGCGCCAGGTTGGTGCGCAACGACTTTTTTGCCGCACCGGAAAGGTGCGCGCGCGTCTAGTCCGCGGGCGAACGCCGAGCCGGAGGTCCGCTGGGGAGGTGTGGGGTCAGCCGGGCAGGCCGTGCCAGTGCTTGCCGCCGATCATGATGAAACGCAGCTGGTGGGTGATCTTCGCGGCTGGCATCAGGTGCGGCGGCAGATCGGCGGCGGGTGGGTCGATCAGCTCCGGAAGGGTGGCGAAGACGGTCTTCACCACCAGGTCGGCGAACACGTCGAGGGCCGCGCCGTCGAGGTGCGGCATCTTGTTCAGCAGCGCCAGGTCGGCGGCCAGGTCGTCGGTGATGCGCTGGCGCAGGCTGGCGATGGCCTGGCGGATCGGCAACGAGCCGCCGTATTGCTCGCGGGCGAGGAAGAGGAACTGCGAGCGGTTGGCGCCGACCGCGTCGAGGAAGATGCGCACCGAGGCGTCGATCAGCCCGCCCAGTTCGAACTCGTTGCGGCGCACCGCGCGCAGGGTGGCGCGGAAGGTCTCGTCGACCTCGGCGACCAGCGCCAGGCCGAGCTGGTCCATGTCGCTGAAGTGCCGGTAGAAGCCGGCCGGGACGATGCCGGCGGCGCGCGTCACTTCGCGCAGGCTGAGGCTGCCGAAGCCGCGCCCGCTTTCCATCAGGTGGCGCGCGGCGCTCATCAGCGCGTGGCGGGTCTGCTGTTTCTGTTCGGCGCGGGGTGAGGACATACGGCTTCCTTTGGCGGACCGGCGACTGTAGCAAAAGCCCCGCGACCCGGTCGAACCGGGGACGGCAGCGGTCGAAGGATACATCAGTGAACGCTTGTTGACTCGATTGCGCGGAACGGGCAAAGTTTTGTGAACGATCGTTCACTGAAATATTCTCGATGGCCTTGCTTCCCCTCGCTCTCCTGACCCCCTTGCTCGCACCCCTGCGCCGTCTCGCCGCCCGTGGCTGGCTGCGCGAGGCCGATGTCGACGGCCTGCTGCGCCACGCCCATCCGCTGGCGTCGCTGAACCGCCACTATGCGCGGGTCGAGGCACGCTACTGGGTGGCCGACGATATGCTCGCCCTGGCCCTGCGTACCGCCCCCGGCTGGCCGCCGGCGCGGTCGGGCCAGCACATCCAGCTGCTGGCGGAGCGCGACGGGGTGCGGGTCGGGCGCAGCTACAGCCTGACCCGGGTGGTCGGCGAGCGCCTGGAAATCGCCGTCAAGCGTCACCCGGACGGGCTGCTCTCGCCCTGGTTGTGCGAACACCTGGCGGTCGGCCAGCGTGTCGAGTTGCAGCCCGCGCAAGGCGATCTGCGCTGGCCGATGCAGGCCGAGGCGGTCTGCCTGCTGGCCGCCGGCAGCGGCCTGACGCCCTTGCTCGGCCTGCTCCGCGAGGCGCTGGAGAACGGCTATCGTGGTCCCGTGCTGTGGCTGCACTACGTCCGTCATCCCGGCCAGCGCGCCTGGCTCGGCGAGCTGGAGGCGCTGGCGGCGCGCCACCCGAACCTGGAGTTGCGCTGGAGCCTGACCCGCGGGGCGCGGGCCGATGGCTGCCTGGAGGGGCATTTCCAGCCGCGCCACCTGGACGGCTGGGCAGCCGACCTGGCGCGCAGCCAAGCCCTGGCCTGCGGGCCGGCGGCTTTCGTCGAGGCGGTGGGCGAGCAACTGGGGGCACGCTTCGCCGGCTTGCAGACGGAATCCTTCAGCGTCCCGCGCTGGCTCAGCGGGGAGGCGCCGCGCGAAGTGCGCCTGCGCTTCGCCCGGTCGCAGCGGGAAGTCTCCGGCGACAGCGCCGCCAGCCTGCTGGAACAGGCCGAGGCCCACGGCTTGCGCCCGGCCCACGGTTGCCGCCAGGGCATCTGTGCCAGTTGCACCTGCGTCCTGCTCAGCGGCTGCGTGCGCGACCTGCGCAGCGGCGCGCTGTGCAGCGAGCCCGGCCAGCCTATCCGCCTCTGCGTCAGCGCCGCCCACGGCGACCTGGCGCTGGACCTGTGAACCGACCTGCGAGCCCTGCGATGCGCGACGACCGCGAACTGACCCCGGAACAACTGGCGGCCTTCGGCGCCGAACTCGACGCCCTGCGCCAGCGTACCCTGGCCGATCTCGGCGCGGACGACGCGCGCTACATCCGCCGGGTCCGCGCGGCGGTGCGCGTCTGCTGCTGGAGCGGCAGGGCGCTGCTGATGTTCGGCTGGCTGCCGCCGACCTGGCTGCTCGGCAGCCTGCTTCTCGGCCTGGGCAAGATCCTCGAGAACATGGAGCTGGGCCACAACGTCATGCACGGCCAGTACGACTGGATGAACGATCCGGAATTCGCCGGCCGCGCCTACGAGTGGGACATCGCCGGGCCGTCCGACTTCTGGCGGCACACCCACAACCATATCCACCACACCTACACCAACGTGCTGGGCAAGGACGACGACGTCGGCTACGGGGTCGTGCGTCTGTTCCCGGAGCAGCGCTGGAAGCCGTTCTACCGCTGGCAACCGCTGTGGGTGACGCTGCAGGCGCTGCTGTTCCAGTACGCGGTGGCGATCCAGCATCTGCGCCTGGACAAGTACGCCAAGGGGCGCCTGGACAAGGCCGAACTCATGCCGCTGCTACGCCGCCTGCGTGCCAAGCTGGGTCGCCAGTGGACCAAGGACTACCTGCTGTTCCCGCTTCTCGGCCTGTTCGCCGGCGGCTTTGGCGCGGTGTTCGTCGGCAACCTGCTGGCCAACGTGCTGCGCAACCTGTGGACCTTCACGGTGATCTTCTGCGGCCACTTCACCGAGAAGGCGGTGGTCTTCCCGCCCTCGGTGCTGGAGGGGGAGACCCGTGGCCACTGGTACCTGCGCCAGTTGCGCGGCTCCAGCAACCTGGAGGGCGGGCCGCTGTTCCACATCCTGACCGGCAACCTCAGCCACCAGATCGAGCATCATCTCTACCCGGACCTGCCGGCGCGTCGCTACGCCGCGCTGTCCCGCGAGGTCCGCGAAATCGCCCGGCGCTACGGGCAGACCTACAACAGCGGACGCCTTGGACGGCAATTCCTCACTGTCTTGCGGCGCATCTGGGTATATCGGCTGCCGCCGCGCGAGCCGCTCCCGGCGGGGCGCAGCTGAGCCGACGGAACGCTCGCGGCGCCCGTGGCGGGGCCGCTCCGGAGCGGGGATAATGCCGCCCTGTGCGCCGCGACGTGGCTTCCGGCCGCCGCGCGGCGTCGGAGTCTCGCCGAACGCAGGACGGCCTGCGCCCGCGATCGGCCAGCAGCGTCGATCCTTCCCGAACCTATCAATGCTCGGCGGATGCCGGCCGTGGGGCCCGTCCGTCCAGGAACCGTCATGTTCAGCCCGCTCGTCACCTTTCCCGCGCTCTACACCGCCACCCTGCTCATGCTGGCCGGCTCCGGCCTGTTCACCACCTACATCGGCCTGCGCCTGACCCAGGAAGGCGCAGGCGACCTGTGGGTCGGCGGGCTGATGGCGTCCTACTATTTCGGCCTGGTCTGCGGTGGAAAATTCGGACACAAGCTGATCGCCAGCTTCGGCCATATCCGCTCCTACGTGGCTTGCGCCGGGATTGCCACCGTGACCGTGCTGCTGCATGCCCTGGTCGATCAGCTGGAAGTCTGGCTGCTGCTGCGCTTCATCACCGGTGCGGTGATGATGAACCAGTACATGGTGATCGAGAGCTGGCTCAACGAGCAGGCCGAGAGCCACCAGCGCGGCAAGGTGTTCGCCGGCTACATGGTCGCCGTCGACCTTGGCCTGGTGCTCGGCCAGGGCCTGCTGGCGCTGAGCCCGACCCTCGACTACAAGCCGTTGCTGCTGGTCGCCATCTGCTTCGCCTCGTGCCTGATCCCGCTGGCCATGACCCGTCGCGTGCACCCGGCCAAGCTGGTCGCCGCGCCGCTGGAAGTGCGTTTCTTCTGGCAACGCGTGCCGCAGGCGCTGGGCACCATCTTCATCGCCGGCCTGATGGTCGGCGCCTTCTACGGCCTGGCGCCGGTCTACGCCAACCGCAACGGCCTGGATGCCTCGCAATCGAGTTTCTTCGTCGGCATGTGCATCGTCGCCGGCTTCTGTGCGCAGTGGCCGCTGGGCTGGCTGTCCGACCGCCTCGACCGCAGTTGGCTGATCCGCGGCAATGCGGTGCTGCTGTGCCTGGCCTCGATCCCGATGTGGGGGCTGGTGACGCTGCCGTACTGGCTGCTGCTGGCCAACGGGTTCGTTACCGGCATGCTGCTGTTCACCCTCTACCCGCTGGCGGTGGCGCTGGCCAACGACCACGTCGAGCAGCCGCGCCGGGTCGCGTTGTCGGCGATGCTCCTGACCACCTACGGGGTCGGCGCCTGTATCGGCCCGCTGGTGGCCGGCGCGCTGATGCGCCACTTCGGTCCGGGGCTGTTCTACATGCTGGTGTCCGGCTACGCGGTGCTGCTGGTGTTCTGGGTGCAGCCCAAGCGCGTCACCGGCGAACACCGGGTCGACGAGGCGCCGCTGCAACACGTGGCGATGCCGGACACGGTCAGCCCGATGGCCGCCACCCTCGACCCGCGCGTCGAGGAAGTGCCGGAGGAGCTGGTGGTGGAGGCGCCGGCGAATATCGGCCGCTCCGACGGCGAGCCGGACGCCGGCGAGAAGCCCGCTCAGTCCTGAGCCGGGAACGCCAGCTCGAAGCGGATGCGTCCCGGAGCCGGGGCGCTCGCTTCGGCGCGGCCGCCGTGCAGGCGCATGATCGCCTGGACGATGGCCAGGCCGAGACCGCTGGACTGGGCGTCGCTGCGCGCGGCGTCGCCACGGTAGAAACGGTCGAACAGGCGCGACAGCGGTTCGGCCGGCAGCCTGTCGCAGGCGTTCTCCACGCTCAGCAGGAATTCCCCCGATCGGCGCAGGCCGCGCACTTCGATCAGGCTCTCGGCGCTGGCGTAGCGGATGGCGTTGGCCAGTAGGTTGCTCAGCGCCCGGCGGAACAGTTGCGGATCGGCGCGTAGCTGGCCGCTGACCTGGACGTCGAGGCTCAGCCCACGTTCCTCGGCCAGCCCTTCGAAATACTCCGCCTGGCGCCGCAGCTCTTCGCCCAGGTCCAGGCGGCTGCGCTCCACCGCTGCCCGTACGTCGTCGGCGCGAGCGAGGAACAGGATGCTCTCGACCATCCGCGCGATGCGCTCCAGCTCTTCCTGGTTGGAGGCGATCAGCGCCTGGTACTCCTCGTTGCTGCGCGGCTGGCGCAGGGCCACCTGGCCGTGGCCCATCAGCGAACCGATGGGCGTGCGGATCTCATGGGCGAGGTCGGCGGAGAACTGCTGCAGGCGCTGGTAGCCGTCGTCGAGGCGTTCGAGCATGGCGTTGAACGACTGTGCCACCTGCTGCAACTCGGCAGGCGCGGCGGCGACGTCGAGGCGGGTATCCAGGCTGGTCGGATGGATCTCCGCCGCCTTCGCCGCCAGCGTGCGCAGCGGGCGCAGGCCGTGGCGCAGGACCAGCCAGCCGAGCAGGGCGGTGCCGAGGAACGCCAGCAGCACGGCGGCGATGACCCGGTCGCGGTACTGGGCGAGCATCCGCGTCTCGCCCAGCAGCAGGTGCGCAGCGGTGATCTGCAACGGTTCGCGGCCGCCGACCAGGACCTCGGCGGCGAGCACGCGCATCGGGACGCCGTCGTGGGTCAGCGCGGCGTGCACGACGGACGGATTCAACGCCTGGCCAGCGGCGACCACCCGTAGCGACGGCAGGCGTTCGTGGCGCGGGTTGACCGCGACGATCGGCGCCTCGCCGGGCTGGCCGAGGAGCAGGATGTCCTGCTCGTTGCCAAGCATGTTCTCGAACAGACGCGGGCGCGCCTTCAGCTCGGCCAGGGTGAGGTTGTCGCGCAACAGGTTGCGGAAGTGCTCGACCCGGCCGGCGACCATCACGTCGCTGCGCCGCAGCATCGCCTCTTCCACCGAGCGGTACAGGTAGAAACCGACCGCGCTGACCACCAGCGCCGCCACCGCGGCGAACAGCAGCGCCGCGTAGAGGGTCAGGGAGCGGCGGGCGGGCACGGGCGCTCCTCGCAGACGTAGCCGATGCCGCGCACGGTATGGATCAGCTTGTTCGGGAAGGGATTGTCGACCTTGGCGCGCAGGCGCTTGATCGCCACGTCGACGACGTTGGTGTCGCTGTCGAAGTTCATGTCCCAGACCTCCGAGGCGATCAGGGTGCGCGACAGCACCTCGCCCTCGCGGCGCATCAGCAGGTGCAGGAGGGCGAACTCCTTGTTGGTCAGGGCGATCACCTGCCCCTGGCGGCTGACCTTGCGCCGCAGCACGTCCAGTTGCAGGTCGGCCAGTTGCACCTGCTCTGCCTCGCGGACCACGCCGCGGCGCAGCAGGGTACGGATACGCAGCAGCAACTCGGTGAAGGAGAAGGGTTTCACCAGGTAGTCGTCGGCACCCAGTTCGAGGCCGCGGATACGGTCCTGCAACTGGTCGCGGGCGGTGAGGAAGAGCACCGGCACATCGTGCTTCTTGCGCAGCACTTCCATGATCTGCCAACCGTCCAGGCCGGGCAGCATCACGTCGAGGACCACCAGGTCGTAGCGGTTCTCCAGCGCCAGGTAGAGACCGTCGGCGCCGTGCTGCGACCAGTCGACCGCATAGCCCGACTCGCCGAGGCCCTTCTTCAGGTACTCGCCGGTCTTCGTATCGTCTTCGATCACCAGGATGCGCATGTCTCGTTCCCCCTCGTTCGCCGCCATTCTAGCCAGCGCGCGGCGCGGACTCGGTGACATTTTTGTCATGCGAAAGTCATCTCCGGGTACCGCCGGCGGGGCGACCATCGAGGCTCAACCCCACCGAGGATCGACCGATGCTTCGACTCAAGGCTTCCCCCGCGCTGCTCTTCGGCCTGCTCCTGGCCAGTGCCACCAGCTTCGCCGCGCAACCGCCTGCGGGCATGCTGCAACCGCTGCGCGGCACCATCCAGCAGGCCGCCGACGACCACCTGCAACTGAAGGCCCGCAACGGCCAGCAACTGACGGTCAGGCTCACCGACAAGACCGCTATCCGCGCCGTGTCGCTGGCGAAGCCGGAGGACATCCAGCCCGACAGCTTCATCGGCACCGCCGCCGTGCCGCAGCCCGACGGCACCCTGAAGGCCCTCGAGGTGCATGTCTTCGCCCCCAGCCTGCGCGGCAGCGGCGAAGGCCACCGGCCCTGGGAGAACGCCGATGGCAGCGCCTCGACCATGACCAACGGTACGGTCGGCAACCTGGTGGTCAGCCAGGGCCGGCGCATGACCGTGAAATACGGCGATGGCGAGAAGACCGTGGTGGTGCCGGACGACGTGCCCATCGTCAGCCTGGAGCCGGGCGAGCGCAGCCTGCTCAAGCCTGGCGCCAAGGTCGTGCTGTTCCCGCAGAAGGGCGCCGACGGCAGCCTCACCGCCCTGGCCATCTCGGTCGGCAAGGACGGCGTGACCCCGCCGATGTGAGGTTTCGCCGGGACGGCGCGTCCGTCCCGGCCGGGTTTCCTGGGAGAAAAGCCATGAACCGTGCGTTGCACGCCTGGCCGGTGAGACTCTGCCACTGGCTCAATGCCTATGCCATGGCCTGCCTGATCGGCAGCGGCTGGGGCATCTACAACGCTTCGCCGCTGCTGGATTTCCGTTTTCCCGCCTGGGCCACCCTCGGCGGCTGGCTCGGCGGTTCCATCGCCTGGCATCTCGCCGCCATGTGGCTGCTGCTCGGCAACGGCCTGTGCTACCTCGCCTACGGACTGTCCAGCGGGCATTTTCGTCGCGACTTCCTGCCTTTGAGCGCGGCCGGCGTCTGGCGCGACCTGCGCCTCGCCCTCGGCCTGCGCCTGGTCCATGAGCCGGGCCGCTACAACGCGGTGCAGCGCCTGCTGTACTGGCTGGTCCTGGCGCTCGGTGCGCTGCTGGTGCTGTCCGGGCTGGCGATCTGGAAACCGGTGCAACTGCACGGGCTGACCGCGCTGTTCGGTGGCTTCCAGGGGGCGCGCTGGGTGCATTTCCTGACCATGGCCGGGGTCGTCGGGTTCGTCGTCGTGCACCTGCTGCTGGTGCTGTTGGTGCCGCGCACCCTGGTGCCGATGATCATCGGACGCGAGTGGCGGCGCGGACGGAGGAGCGAAGGATGAAGGGGCCGGAGAAGGAGCGCGCGAAGATCGCGATCGACCCGTCCAGCGAGCGGCAGATGGTCGATTTGCAACGCCGCCTGCTGTTGCGCGGCGGCCTGTCCCTGGGCGCCCTGGCGATGCTCTCGGGGTGCCGGCTACAGGATGGCGATTCGGTCGACAAGGTACTCTGGGCCATGTCGCGCTGGAACGACCGGGTCCAGGCCTGGCTGTTCAGCCGTACGCGGCTGGCGCCGACCTTCGATCCGTCGCAGGTGGTCTCGCCGTTCCCCTTCAACGCGTTCTACCCGGCCTACAACGTGCCGGAGATCGACCTGCCGGAATACCGCCTGCAGGTTTCCGGGCGGGTCCGCGACAAGCGCCCCTGGAGCCTGGAGCAACTGCGCCGGCTGCCGCAGGCCAGCCAGGTCACGCAACTGATCTGCATCGAGGGCTGGAGCGCGATCGGCCAGTGGAGCGGAGTGCCGCTGCGCACCTTCCTGGAGCTGGTCGGCGCCGACACCTCGGCGAAGTACGTCGGCTTCAAGTGCGCCGACCGCTACTACTCCAGCCTCGACATGCCCAGCGCGCTGCATCCGCAGACCCTGCTGGCGCTGGAGATGTCCGGGCAGGCGCTGCCGGAGGAGAACGGCTATCCGCTGCGCCTGCGGATTCCCACCAAGCTCGGCTTCAAGAACGCCAAGCACGTGGTGGAGATCTTCGTCAGCAACAGCAATCCCGGAGGTTACTGGGAGGACCAGGGCTACAACTGGTTCAGCGGAGTCTGAGGCGGGAGAGTGCGGCTTGCCTCGGGCCATGCGCCCAGCGCGACAGGGATGGGAAAATAGGAAAGCCCGGCATCGAGCCGGGCTTTTCTCGCGCCTTGCGGCGTAACGAGCGGTCAGGCGGTGCGCAGGTCGAAACGGCTCATGCTGCGATGCAGGCGGTCCACGGTCTGTTCGCTGCCGTTGTCGGCCAGACGGGCTTCGGCCTTGGTCATGTCCTTGTGCAGGCGGTCGACGGTCTGTTCGCTGCCGTTGTCGGCCAGACGGGCTTCGGCCTTGGTCATGTCCTTGTGCAGGCGGTCGACGGTTTGCTCGCTGCCGTTGTCGGCCAGGCGGGCTTCGGCCTTGGTCATGTCCTTGTGCAGGCGGTCGATGGTCTGCTCGCTGCCATTGTCGGCGATGCGCAGTTCGACGCTGGACATGTCCTGGTGCAGCCGGTCGATGGTGCGGCTGGAGCCGTCGGCGGCGAAGGCGGCGTTGGCGGTCAGGGTGGCGAGGGCGAGGCCGAGGATCAGGGAAGCTTTCATGGCGGTGACTCCGAGTGGGTTGTTGGTTGCGTTGGAGTCATTTTCAGTTCGGATAAGTCGATTTAAAAACGAAGTGCGATGATAGTGTCTATCGACATGGGTGATTATGTGTTTTCTTATTATTTATCAGTAAGTTAATTGATTATTTTTGTGATGTTGCAGATTTCGTAAAGGATGGTTAGCTTTTCTCTATTTAATCGATAAATTGGATAAATAAGGCGAAAAGAAAAGCCGGCGCTGCGGGCGCCGGCTCTCGGACGGGTCTTGCTCTAGAGTCAGGCGAGGTCGTCGAGGATGTCGGCCATGTCGTCCGCATGTTCTTCTTCCTGGGCCAGGATTTCCTCGAAGATGCGTCGGCTAGTGGGGTCGTCGTTACCGAGGTAGGTGATGATCTCGCGATAGCTGTCGATGGCGATGCGCTCGGCGATCAGGTTCTCGGTGACCATGTCCTCCAGGGTCTTGCCTTCGACGTATTCGGCATGGGAGCGCTCCTCCAGGCCGCGCGGATTGAAGTCCGGCTCGCCGCCCAGTTGCATGATGCGCTCGGCCAACTGGTCGGCATGCTGCATTTCCTGGTTGGCGTGCTCGAGGAACTCGGCGGCGGCGATGCTCGCCTTCAGGCCGGTGGCCATGAAGTAGTGGCGCTTGTAGCGCAGGAAGCAGACCAGCTCGGTGGCGAGCGCTTCGTTGAGCAGGCGCAGGACGGTCTGGCGATCGGCCGAATAGCCTTCGGTGACCGCGCCTTCCTGGATGTTCTTGCGGGCACGGTCGCGAAGGGTCTGGACGTCCGTCAGTTGAACGGTGGTCATCGGTTATCTCCTTGGGGCTGATCCGGTGAAAAAGGGGCCGGCTCTGCGGCCGGCTTTTTTCTGCTTACCTAAGGTGTGAGTCCCGCGCGGTCGAAAAAGTTTTATCGCCCCGCCGCCGAACTGGCCTTTTGCCTGAAATGCGTGGGACGGGGAGCAATGCCGGCGTTTCGCCGGTCCTAACGGAACGGGCCGGCGTATTCGCGCTGGCGAGTCCATGGGCCAGCCTGCACACTGACGGGCTGAGCGAGGCGCGTTGCCGCGCCTGCCCGACAACCGACGCGGCGAAAAGGAGTTGTGCATGACGCGCGGCCGAAAGATCCTGACCTGGAGCCTCGCCAGCCTGGTCCTGCTGCTGGCGGCGTTGGTGGTGTTCATCGCCACCTTCGACTGGAACCTGATCAAGCCCACCCTCAACGAAAAGGTCTCGGCGGCGCTGAACCGCCCGTTCGCCATCAACGGCAACCTCGCCGTGGCCTGGCGCCGCGAGGAGGGCGAGGAAGGCTGGCGCGCCTGGATCCCCTGGCCGCGCTTCAGCGCCGAGGACATCACCCTCGGCAACCCGGACTGGACGGCGGGCAAGACCAAGGCGAGCGAGTTCGCCAGCCTGGAACGCATCGAGTTCCGCCTCGCGCCGTTGCCGTTGCTCTGGCAGACCATCCGCATTCCACAGATCAAGCTGACCCAGCCGCGCGCCGACCTCCTGCGCCTGGCCGACGGCCGCGCCAACTGGGATTTCGACCTGCCTGCCAGCGACAGCGACGAGCCGTCCGCCTGGCAACTGGACATCCGCGAGATCGGTTTCGACAAGGGTCGCGTCAGCCTCGACGACCAGCGTTTGAAGACCCGCCTGGAAGTGCTGGTCGACCCGCTCGGCAAGCCGGTGCCGTTCGGCCAGTTGGCCGGCAAGGCGCTGGCCACGGGCGATGCGGCGAACGCCCAGGACTATGTGTTCGGCTGGAAGGTCAAGGGCACCTACAAGGGCCAGGCTCTGGCCGGCTCGGGCAAGGTCGGCGGGATGCTGGCGTTGCAGGATGCGAGCAAGCCCTTCCCGCTACAGGCCGAGGTCAGTGCCGGCAGCACCCGTGCCGCGGTGGTCGGCACCCTGACCGACCCGCTCAACCTCGGCGCCCTCGACCTGCGCCTGAAGCTGTCCGGGACCAGCATGGCCAATCTCTATCCGCTGACCGGCATCACCCTGCCGGACACTCCGGCCTACTCCACCGACGGACACCTGCTGGCGCGGCTCAAGGAGGAGGGCGGCGCACTGTTCCGCTACGAGAACTTCAACGGCAAGGTCGGCGCCAGCGACCTGCACGGCAGCCTGACCTTCGTCGCTCGCCAGCCTAGGCCGAAGCTGTCCGGCAAGCTGACCTCCGAGCAACTGCGCTTTGCCGACCTCGGCCCGCTGATCGGCGCCGACAGCAATGCCGAGAAACAGAAGCGCGGGCAGACCAGCCGCCAGCCGGGCGACAAGGTGCTGCCGGTGGAGGAGTTCCGCACCGAGCGCTGGCGCGACATGGACGCCGACGTGGAATTCACCGGCAAGCGTATCGTCCACAGCGACCAGTTGCCGATCAGCGACCTCTATACCCATCTGGTGCTCAACGATGGCCTGCTGCGCCTGGAGCCCCTGCGCTTCGGCGTGGCCGGCGGCAAGCTGGAGTCGGACATTCGCCTCGACGGCGGCAAGCAGCCGATGCAGAGCCGAGTGAAGATGAGCGCGCGGGGCTTCAAGCTGAAACAGTTGTTCCCCGGCTTCGCGCCGATGCAGACCAGCTTCGGCGAGCTGAACGGCGACGCCAGTCTCAGCGGCAGCGGCAATTCGGTGGCGAAGATCCTCGGTGGCGCCGATGGCGAACTGAAGATGCTGATCAACGACGGTGCGATCAGCAAAGGCCTGACCGAAATCGCCGGCCTCAATGTCGGAAACTACCTGGTGACCAAGCTGTTCGGCGACGACGAGGTGAAGATCAACTGCGCGGCCGCCGACTTCGGGCTGCAGAAGGGCCTGATGACCAGCCGGCTGTTCGTCTTCGACACCGAGAACGCGCTGGTCAACGTCGACGGCACGGTGAACTTCGCCAACGAGAAGCTCGACCTCGATGTCACCCCGCACAGCAAGGGCCTGCGGATCTTCTCGCTGCGCTCGCCGCTGTACGTGCGCGGCACCTTCGCCAAGCCCGACGCCGGGGTCCACGCCGGGCCGCTGGTGGCGCGCGGCGCGGGAATGATCGCCCTCGGCGTGGCGGTGGGCCCGGCGGCCAGCCTGCTGGCTCTGGTGGCGCCGAGCAAGAGCGACGACAACCAGTGCACCGCCCTGCTGCAACGCATGCGCCAGCCGGCCAAGGCGCCGGCCGGCAAGCGCTGAGTCAGTAGATGGGGATATACAGGTCGACTTGCGAGTTCGGATCCAGCGGTCCGCGGAAACGCTGGTCGTAGTATTCGAAGTCGACCCCCGCCTTGGGCTCCAGGCCGCGTTCGGCGAGCAGGTGGCTGTAGATCGCCTGGAAGCTCTCGGCGATCTGCGGCGCCGTGCCCTTGTGGGTGAACACCGCGTACTTCTGCGCCGGCACCTGGAAGCGCACCATGCCCTCCGGCACCGGCCAGCCTTCCTGCACCTCGAAGCCGGCGACGTAGTGGAATTCACCGTTGGGCTGCTGCGCGCAGATGCCATAGGAGACCTCGGGATCGTGCTTGCCAGCGATCTCGTGCTCGCGCGGGATGAAGCGTTCCCAGAGCTGGCCGATGGTGTCGCCGGGGGCGCTGCCGAAGTATTCCATGCCCACCACGCTGAAGGCGGGACGTTCGACGATTCGTGCATGCATGTTGCGGATCCTCCAGTGGGCGAGCGTCGCCAGGGTTCGGTCGAGTTCCGCCAGCAGGCGCTGGCGGGCGCTGATCTCTTCGCGCAGGGTGTGCTGGTGTCGTTGCAGGAAATGCCGCAGGCGTTGCGGGTCGTCCAGCGCGCCATCGCGTTTCAGGCGGTCGATGGCTTCCAGCGGAACGTCCAGCCGGCGCAGCGCGAGTATGCGCGAGAGCTGCTCGATCTGTTCCGGCCGGTAGTAGCGGTAGCCGTTGTCGCTACCGGTGCGCGCGGGGACGAACAGGCCGATGGCATCGTAGTGGCGAAGCGTCTTGGTGGAGATCTCGAAGATTCGCGCCAGTTGGCCGATGGTGAGCATTTCCGGTTCCTGCTGCGGGATAGCGGCAGACTACGGATTGCCCCTGGGGCAAGGTCAAGGGGTTTGTGCCGGTGTGCACTTTCTCTGAACGTCCGCCGTCGCCTCCCGGTCCCAACAGTGAACCCATCGCAAAGGGAGATATCCCCATGCCCCGTGGCGACAAGAGCAAGTACAGCGACAAGCAGCAGCGCAAGGCCGAGCACATCGAGGAGAGCTACAAGGCCAAGGGTGTGAGCGAATCGGAAGCCGAGGCGCGCGCCTGGGCGACGGTGAACAAGCAGTCCGGCGGCGGCGAGCGCAAGGGCGGTTCCGGCCGCGCCAAGAGCGAGACGGCCAAGCGCGCCGACCGCAAGGACTCGGCCCATCGCGCCGCCCAGGCCCGCTCAGGGAGACCGGCCAACCGCGGCTCGGCGAGCCGTGGCAAACGTCAGGGCAGCACTTCGGTGAGCGAGATGACCCGCGAGGAATTGATGCAGCTGGCGCGCAAGCGCGACATCCGCGGTCGTTCGACGATGCGCAAGGCCGAACTGATCGAGGCCCTGTCCCGGGCCTGAACGCAGACGCCCCGCCTCCGTAAGGAAGCGGGGCGTCGAGCCGTCAGGGGCGGGCGTCGCGCTCGTGGCGGTCCAGCTCGGAGCAGCTCAGGAAGCCCGAGCCGTCGACCTTGCCGCTGCCGTCGAAACTGACGTAGAACGGCTGCTGCTGGCCGTCCTTGTTGAGGATGTAGCTGTTGCAGCTCCCCGGTTTCATCAGGCGCTTCTGGGTGCCGGAAGGCGTGCCGCCGATGCGCAGGACTTCCTGCTGGCTCATGCCTTTCTCGACATCCTTGACCAGCGGTTCGTTGCGGAAGGTGATGTAGTTGACCGGGTTCTGCACCTTGGTCGACGCGCAGCCGGCCAGGGTTGCCATCACGAACAGTGCCGCCAGTGACTGCTTGTACATGCTGTGACTCCTTGTGGTTGAGCGGTGCTTGCCAACATTGGAACGCAGGCCCTCGCGCAGAGTTCGCCCGGAATCGCGGCGGATTGCCTCAGACCTTCTCCAGGGCCCGGTGCGGCAAGGGGGGCAGCTGGATATCGATGGCGTCGCCGGGGCGAACCTCGCCGTCTTCCAGGACGATCGCCATCACCCCGGCCTTGCGAATCAGGTTGCCCTGTTCGTCGCGGCCGAGCACGGCGGCGGTCAGTCCGGGCTGGTAGTTGTCCAGTTGCGAGCAGGGATTGCGCAGGCCGGTCAGCTCGACCAGGGCGCTTTCCCCCAGGCGCAGGCGGGTGCCGGTGGGCAGGCCGAGCAGGTCGACGCCACGGGTGGTGATGTTCTCGCCCATGGTCCCCGGGCCGATGGCGAAGCCGCTGGCGCGTAGCTCGTCGTGCAGTTCCTCGTGGATCAGGTGGACCTGGCGCAGGTTCGGCTGGGTCGGGTCCTGCCGCACCCGCGAGCGGTGCTTCACGGTGACGCCGTGGTGGGCGTCGCCCTCGACGCCGAGGCCTTTCAGGAGGCGGATGGCGGGACGCACCTGCTTGCTGAACGCGTGGGTGGCGCAGAGGCTCACCGCGATGACCTGTTGCATGGAACTCCTCCTCGTGCGAAGCGTCAGTCTAGCCGCGAAACATGACGCTTGTCGCAAGCGCACAGGACGCGTTCCCAGCCCCTGCAAAGCCCGCCGCAGTCGCTAGACTTCAGCGCACCTGCATGCGAACGTGCAGCCCTTCAAGGAGAGTTCGATGAATATCCTGCGTATCCCGATGTTCGTATTGGCCATGGCCGTCTCGGCCCATGGTTTCGCTGCCACCGCGCAGCAGGAGAAGATGACCGCCTGCAACGCCGAGGCCACCACCAAGGCGCTCAAGGGCGACGAACGCAAGGCGTTCATGAGCGGCTGCCTGAAGGCCGGCGCGCCTGCCGGCGGCAAGGCCACCGCGCAGCAGGAGAAGATGAAGAGCTGCAACGCCGACGCCAGCGCCAAGTCGCTCAAGGGCGACGAGCGCAAGGCATTCATGAGCAGTTGCCTGAAGGCCGGCGGCAGTGCCAAGGCGGCGACCCAGCAGGAGAAGATGAAGACCTGCAACGCCGACGCCACCGCCAAGGCGCTCAAGGGCGACGAACGCAAGGCGTTCATGAGCACCTGCCTGAAGAAGTGAGCCCCACCCTCGTCGGGCTCGGTGTGGCGGCGGATAACGCCTGTGGCGTTATCCGCCCTGCGGACGGGTGTGGCGTGGTCCTGGCGTAGGGCGGATAACCGCTCGCGGTTATCCGCCATGGCGGGCCCGGTGTGACCTTATCCCCCTATAGGACAGGGGCGCGGCCAGGGCGGCTCAGCCATAGCGCTTCTTCGCCTCGATGGCCAGGCCGCTGCCGATGCTGCCGAACAGGTTGCCCTCGACATGACGGGCGTTGGGCAGCATCGCCGAGACGCTCCGGCGCAGCGCCGGAATGCCGCTCGAACCGCCGGTGAAGAACACCGTGTCGACCCGGTCCGGGTCGACCCCGGCCGAGGCCAGCAGTTGCGCGACGCTGTTGCGCACGCGCTCCAGCAGTCCGTCGACGGCGTTCTCGAACAGCCCACGGGTCAGCTCCACGCCGAGCCCGGCCTCGATGCGCTCCAGCGAGAGGTGCAGGCGCTCGGTTTCGGTCAGGCGGATCTTGCTGTCTTCCACCTGCATCGCCAGCCAGTGCCCGGCGCGTTCCTCGATGAGCCTGAAGAGGCGGTCGATGCCGGTGCTGTCGACGATGTCGTAGCGCATGTTCTTCAGCGCCAATTGCGACTTCTGCGCGTACACCGCGTTGATGGTGTGCCAAGTGGCCAGGTTCAGGTGGTAGCTGGTGGGCATGAAGGCGTCGCTCTTCATCCGGCTGCCGTAGCCGAACAGCGGCATCACGCCTTCCAGGCTGAGCTGCTTGTCGAAGTCGGTACCGCCGATGTGCACGCCGCCGGTGGCCAGGATGTCGTCCTGGCGCTCGGCCAGGTTGCGCCGCTCCGGCGCCAGGCGCACCAGGGAGAAGTCCGAGGTGCCGCCGCCGATGTCGACGATCAGGACCAGTTCCTCGCGCTGGATGCCGCGCTCGTAGTCGAAGGCCGCGGCGATCGGTTCGTACTGGAAGGAAACCTCCTTGAAGCCGAGCTTGTTGGCCACCTGCACCAGGGTGTCCTGGGCCTCGCGGTCGGCCTCCGGGTCGTCGTCGACGAAGAACACCGGGCGACCCAGCACCACCGCGTCGAAGGCTTGCCCGGCGGCGGCCTCGCCGCGCGCCTTGAGCTGGCCGATGAACAGGCCGAGCAGGTCCTTGAACGGCAGGGCGCTGCCGAGCACGGTGGTCTCGCTCTTCAGCAGCTTGGAGCCCAGCAGGCTCTTCAGCGAGCGCATCAGCCGGCCCTCGTAGCCCTCCAGGTACTCGCCGAGCGCCTGGCGGCCGTAGACCGGGCGGCGCTCCTCGACGTTGAAGAACACCACCGAGGGCAGGGTGATCTTGCCGTCCTCCAGCTCGATCAGCGGTTCGACCTCCGGCCGCCACCAGCCGACGGTGGAGTTGGAGGTGCCAAAATCGATGCCCAGGGCGCGGGCGGCGGTGCTCGGGTTCATGGCGCGAAACGGTCCGGGAAAAAAACGGCCGCGCAGTGTATGCGAGAGCGTCGCGGATTTCACCGCCGGCGATCGGCAGGAAGCGTCCTGGTACGTCCGTGCGGGCCGCCCCGACCTTTGGATACGGATTTGCCAAGGGGCCCGCGCATGGTGCTATGTTGGCGCTGCTTTCCCACTCCGTCTTGCCGTGTTGTCCTGGATTTCGTCATGCATAGAGCCTCACACCATGAGTTGCGTGCGATGTTTCGCGCGCTGTTGGACTCCTCCCGTTGCTACCACACCGCTTCCGTGTTCGATCCCATGTCGGCGCGCATCGCCGCCGACCTCGGCTTCGAGTGCGGCATCCTCGGCGGTTCGGTGGCTTCCCTGCAGGTCCTGGCGGCGCCGGACTTCGCCCTGATCACCCTCAGCGAATTCGTCGAGCAGGCCACCCGCATCGGCCGGGTGGCGCGCCTGCCGGTGATCGCCGACGCCGACCACGGCTACGGCAACGCGCTGAACGTAATGCGTACGGTGGTCGAACTGGAGCGCGCCGGAATCGCTGCGCTGACCATCGAGGACACCCTGCTGCCGGCGCAGTTCGGGCGCAAGTCCACCGACCTGATCTGCGTCGAGGAAGGCGTCGGCAAGATCCGCGCGGCCCTGGAGGCGAGGGTCGACCCGGCGTTGACCATCATTGCCCGGACCAACGCCGAACTGATCGACGTCGATGCGGTGATCCAGCGCACCCTGGCCTACCAGGAAGCCGGCGCCGATGGCATCTGCCTGGTCGGCGTGCGCGACTTCGCCCACCTCGAGGCGATCGCCGAGCACCTGCACATCCCGCTGATGCTGGTCACCTACGGTAATCCGCAACTGCGCGACGACGCCCGCCTGGCGCGGCTCGGCGTGCGTGTCGTGGTCAACGGCCACGCCGCCTATTTCGCCGCGATCAAGGCGACCTACGACTGCCTGCGCGAGGAGCGCGGTGCGGTGGCCTCGGACCTGACCGCCTCGGAGCTGTCGAAGAAGTACACCTTCCCCGAGGAATACCAGGCCTGGGCCCGCGACTACATGGAAGTCAAAGAGTAGGCGACCTCAGGCCAGGCGCTGGCGCAGCGCCTGGTACAGCGGCAGGTCGCGTTCGTACTGGCCGGGAACCAGGGCGTGGCGGTGCTCGGCGAGCATGCCCAGGTAGTCGTCCACCGCCGTGCGGTAGCTGGCCAACTGGTCGGTGGCCAGGGGCTGGCCGGCCATGGCGCGGATATCGAAAGCCCATTGCAACCCGTCGCGGGCGTTCGAATAGGCGGCGCCGTCCATGCCGGCGGTGAGCGCCAGCCACTGGTCGAGGAAGGCCTGCGGTGCGTCGCGCGGGGGGAAGTGGCGGATCTTCGCGGCGCCCACCTCGGTGATGCCGTCGCCGTCCAGGTCGACGCTGTAGCCTTCCGGCAGCAGCAGGTTGCGCGCGCCTTCCTCGCTCAGCGCCTCGACCCGGATCGGCTCGGCCAGGCCCATGTTGCGCTGCAGCGCCTGCAGGTCGTCGGCGCCCAGGCGGGCGAGGAAGCCGCGGGCGTCCAGTTGCGCGCCGTTTTCGCAGGCGCGGTTGAGCACATGGGCGAAGCGCAACTGGTCTTCCAGGCTGACGCCGCGCACCCGGCTGTATTCCAGCTGGGTGGCGCCGAGGGTGTCGGCCAGCGCCCCGGCCTGCTCCGCGCTGCCTTCGGCGGCGACCGCGAGGCGCGCGTAGGCGGCCTGGAAGTCGCGCTGGAAATCCTGGTCGGGAGTGCGGGTCATCAGCTGCCGCTGGGCCAGGCTCGGAGAGCTGGAGGCTGAGTCGATCTTCATGTCCGGGTCGTCCTTGAGGCCGAGGAGAGAGAGCGCGTTACCCTACGCGCTGGTGGCGGCGCCCGCCAATGCGCAGAAGGTCGCAGGGCGACAGTCTGGTTCAGGATCGCCCGGAGCGCTCGCGTCGCTTGCGTTCGCGGTAGGCGGCCTGGTTGACCAGGCGCCGCTGCGCCGAACCGGGGCGGTTGGCCGACTGGGCGCGGTACAGGCGCTGGGCGTAGACCAGTTCCATGTAGCGTTGCATCGCGCGGCTGTTGAACAGCAGCCAGGCACAGGCGCCGCCGCCGAGCGCCACCAGGCCCGACGTCTCGCCGCTGGCCAGGCGCAGCAGGAGCCCGGCGCCGACCAGCAGCAGACTGGCGTCGCGGGCCAGGCGCGGGCCGAGGCTGGCGCCGCGGGAGAGCAGGGCGATCAGCCACAGCCAGGCCGCCAGCAGCGGCAGGGCGGAGAGCCAGCCCAGCGGCCGCAAAGGAGCCTCCGGCAATGCCAGGCGCAGCGCGGCAAGACCCAGCGGCGCGGCACCGAGCAGCAGCGCCAGGCTGCCGAGCAGCGGTGCGTAGAGACCGGGATGACGGCGCGGATACAGGCCGTGCAGTTGCCGGACGCTATAGCGGTCCTCCGGCGCCGGCAGGGCGAACGGATCGCCGGCGAGCGCGGCGTCGAGCTGGCGGCCCTGGTCGATCAGGTGGGCGAGGCGGCGGAACGGTCCCATCATGCGGTGTACCTTCAGGCTTGGCTGGCGATTGTGCCACGCCAGGCCGATGGTCGCGCCGCCCTTGCAAAGCCGCGGGCGAACGCCCATATCTGGAGGTTCCAGGGTTTCAGCCAGAGGAGTCAGTCATGGCCAGCGGGTGGGCGAACGACGGTGCGGTGCAGGAACAGATCGACAGCACGATCGAGGATGCCATCGCTCGTGCGCGCAGCCAGTTGCCCCGTGGCGAGAGCCTGACCCATTGCGAAGAGTGCGACGCGGCGATCCCCGAGGCGCGGCGCCGGGCGATTCCCGGCGTGCGCCTGTGCGTCAACTGCCAGGCCGAGCACGACAGGGAACAGGCGAAGTTCAGCGGCTACAACCGCCGCGGCAGCAAGGACAGCCAGTTGCGCTGAAGGCCTGCCTCAGTTTTCCCGATAGCGTTCCTTCACCCATTGCTCCACCGGCGACAGGGTGCGCATCCCCACGCCCAGCGGATCGTCCAGGTCATGCTGGCTGGAGGCGGTCCAGCGCGGGTCGATGAAGGACCAGGCCAGGCCCGCCGGGCCCTGGTCGCGGTAGGTACCGAAAACGTCGTTGAGGCCCAGCGGCTCCGCGTTGCGCAGCCACTGCCCGTTGAAGCCGTCGCCGTTGATGGTGCGGTCCGAGATCCAGCGACCGTCGTCGTAATGGAAAGCCATCACTCGCCAGCGATGCTCGCACCAGTGGCAGGCGTCGTCGTCGACGTAGAAGGCTTCGACGAAGATTTTCTTCCCGCCGATGTCGAGGAAGGTCGAGTAATCGTCGGTATGGCGCGGGGCCAGGCTCAGTCGGCTGCCATCGCCGAGGTCGATGAAGCGATCGGGGGCGTAGGGCGAGCGCGGCGAAAGGCTCATCAGGACCCTGGCGTAGTCGTCCCGCTGCGGCGGGTCGGCGACCAGTGCCTGGCGCTCCGCGGCGGTCAGCGCGAAGCGCTCGCTGCCTCGGCCGACCACGTCTTCCAGCTGACGCTGGTCGCGCGGTAGGGTGCCGTCGAGGCCGGCGTGCAGGTTGACCGCCTGGATGAACCGGGCGACGTCGATGTCGAGCATTTCCGGATAGCCGGAATGGGCGCTCAGCGCGCCCTCCTTCAGGTCGTAGATCACCGACCAGCGCGTCCCTCCCGAACCGCCGGCGTAGGACAGGTAGCCCAGGCGCAGTTCGTCGCGGCCGTCACCGTCGTAGTCGGCGACTTCCAGTTGGCTGAGGCTGAACAGCTGGGGGAAGGCATAATCGGTTTCGAACTGCTCGCGCGGTTTCCGCTTCGCGTCCGGATCGAAGGGGACCAACTGGATCTTCCGGTATTCCCGGAGGCTCAGCTCGACCATGTTCTTCTGGATATCCAGGAACGGGGAGAGGTTGAGCAGCGAGGAGAGGAGGCCGGGTTCGGCGATGTAGAACACCTTCACCAGCGGCAGGTTGGTCCGTCCCTGGTTCCGCTCCAGGCGCTCGATGACCTGGTCGTCCATGGCGAAGGCCTTGCCGACGAAGCGCCGATTGCCGTAGGCGACCAGGAATTTCTCGCCGAAGCCGAGCAGGTCGGCGCCCTTGATCTCCACCTCGTAGTCCGCCGGAAAGCGCGCGAGGATGGCTTGGCGCAGCATCACGTCCTTCTTGCTGATGGGAATCTCGCCGTACTGGTAGAGCTGGTAGGTCCAGTAGAGGAAGTAGCTGACCACGACGATGGCCGTCGCCTGGAAGGCCTTGGCCAGATACGGGGTGGAAGCGTTGCGGGACGATTGGCGGGAGGACATGGACGGACTGCCGGCGGCTGCGGGGAGGCACCATTGTCGCCGCTAGCGCCGACAAGCCAAGCTGTCCGAACGGAGCGGTCGACGTCCCGGCGTGGCGCCGGGACCCGTCGCGTGGGAATCAGAACAGGAAATAGCGCTGCGCCATCGGCAGCACGTCCGCCGGTTCGCACCAGAGCAACTGGCCGTCGGCGCGTACCTGGTAGTTCTGTGCGTCGACCTCGATGGTCGGCAGGTAGCCGTTGTGGATCAGGTCGGACTTCTGCACACCGCGACAGCCGCTGACCACGCCGATGGCCTTGCGCAGGCCGAGCTGCTGCGGTACGCCGGCGGCGAAGGCGGCCTGGCTGACGAAGGTCAGGCTGGTCGCGTGACGGCTGCCGGCGTAGCTGGCGAACATCGGCCGGTAGTGCACCGGCTGCGGCGTGGGGATCGAGCCGTTGATGTCGCCCATCAGGCTGGCGGCGATGGCCCCGCCCTTGAGGATCAGGCTCGGCTTGACGCCGAAGAAGGCCGGGCGCCAGAGCACCAGGTCGGCCCACTTGCCGGCTTCGACGGAGCCCACTTCATGGCTGATGCCGTGGGTGATCGCCGGGTTGATGGTGTACTTGGCGATGTAGCGCCTGGCGCGGAAGTTGTCGTTGCGCGCACCGTCGCCGTCGAGGCGGCCGCGCTGGCGCTTCATCTTGTCGGCGGTCTGCCAGGTGCGCGTGATCACTTCGCCGACCCGGCCCATGGCCTGGCTGTCGGAGCTGATCATGCTGAACGCGCCGAGGTCGTGGAGGATGTCCTCGGCGGCGATGGTCTCGCGGCGGATGCGCGACTCGGCGAAGGCCACGTCCTCGGCGATGGCCGGGTCGAGGTGGTGGCAGACCATCAGCATGTCCAGGTGCTCGTCGATGGTATTGCGGGTGAACGGCCGTGTCGGGTTGGTCGAGCTGGGCAGCACGTTGGCGAAGCCGCAGGCCTTGATGATGTCCGGTGCGTGGCCGCCGCCGGCGCCCTCGGTGTGGTAGGTGTGGATGGTGCGGCCCTTGAAGGCGCCGAGGGTGGTCTCGACGAAGCCGGATTCGTTGAGGGTGTCGGTGTGGATCGCCACCTGGATGTCGTGGCGCTCGGCCACCTCCAGGCAGTTGTCGATCGCCGCCGGGGTGCTGCCCCAGTCCTCGTGCAGCTTCAGGCCGATGGCGCCGGCGAGTACCTGCTCCTCCAGCGGCAGCGGCAGGCTGGCGTTGCCCTTGCCGGTGAAGCCGATGTTCATCGGGAAGGCGTCGGCGGCCTGGAGCATCCGCGCCATGTGCCAGGGACCGGAGGTGCAGGTGGTGGCGTTGGTCCCGGCGGCGGGGCCGGTGCCGCCGCCGATCATGGTGGTGACGCCGCTCATCAGCGCCTCTTCGATCTGCTGCGGGCAGATGAAGTGGATGTGCGTGTCGATGCCGCCGGCGGTGAGGATCATGCCCTCGCCGGCGATCACCTCGGTGCCGGCGCCGATGGCGATGTTCACCCCGGGCTGGATGTCCGGGTTGCCGGCCTTGCCGATGGCCTGGATGCGCCCGTCCTTGAGACCGACGTCGGCCTTGACCACGCCCCAGTGGTCGAGGATCAGCGCGTTGGTGATCACCGTGTCGACCACCTGCGCCGCGCCCAGCTGGCTCTGGCCCATGCCGTCGCGGATGACCTTGCCGCCGCCGAACTTCACTTCCTCGCCATAGACGGTGAAGTCCCGTTCCACCTCGAGCCACAGGTCGGTGTCGGCCAGGCGCACGCGGTCGCCGACGGTGGGGCCGAACATGTCGGCGTAGGCTTGTCTGCTGATTTTCATCGAACGCTCCTTTGGCGATCGTCGGTGTTCGCTGTCTTTGGTCGAACCTGGCCAGTGGGGCCCTAGAGGTCCCCCATCACCCGCCCGGCAAAGCCGTATACCCGCCGTCCGCCGCCGATTTCCACCAGCTCCACCTCGCGGCTCTGCCCCGGTTCGAAGCGCACCGCGGTGCCGGCGGCGATGTTCAGGCGCATGCCACGGGTGGCCGGACGGTCGAAGGCGAGGGCGTCGTTCACCTCGAAGAAGTGGTAGTGCGAGCCGACCTGGATCGGCCGGTCACCGGTGTTCGCCACGCTCAGGGCGAGGGTGCGGCGGCCGGCGTTGAGTTCGATATCGCCGGGCTGGATGTCGTATTCACCGGGGATCATGGGGGCTCCTTGGGGTTCAGGGCGCGCTGCGCGTCGGGTCGAGGTTCAGTTGCATGAAGGTCAGGTCGAGCCAGCGGCCGAACTTCTGGCCCACCTGCGGCATCTGCCCGCTGATCTCGAAGCCGAGGCGCCGGTGCAGGCCGATCGAGGCGGCATTGCCGCTTTCGATGGCGGCCACCATGACGTGCAGTCCCTGGGCCCGCGCACGTTCGATCAGCGCCTGTAGCAGTTGCACGCCGAGGCCTTTGCCGCGCTGGTCGTCGCGCACGTAGACGGAGTGCTCGACGGTGCCGCGGAAGCCCTCGAAGGGTCGCCAGTCGCCGTAGGAGGCGTAGCCGAGCACTTCGCCGGCGGCGTCGCTCGCCACCAGGATCGGGTAGCCCTGGCGGGCGCGGGTGTCGAACCAGGCCTGGCGGTTGGCCAGGTCCACCGGGGTTTCGTTCCAGATCGCCGTGGTATTGCCCACGGCGTCGTTGTAGATGGCGAGGATGCCGGGCAGGTCGGCGACGCCGGCGTCGCGGATCGAAGCGCTCATGGGCGGCCTCAGGCGATGGGCTGGTGGACGGTCACCAGCTTGGTGCCGTCGGGGAAGGTGGCCTCTACCTGGATGTCCGGGATCATCTCCGGCACGCCCTCCATCACCTGCTCGCGGCTCAGCAGGGTGGTGCCGTAGTGCATCAGTTCGGCGACGCTGCGGCCGTCGCGCGCGCCCTCCAGCAGGGCGGCGGAGATCAGCGCCACCGCCTCCGGGTAGTTCAGCTTGAGACCGCGTGCCAGCCGGCGCTCGGCGAGCAGGCCGGCGGTGAAGATCAGCAGCTTGTCTTTCTCGCGGGGGGACAAGTCCATCTCAGGTACTCCAGATGCGTGGGGGAACGGCCTCGCGGCCGAGCAGCGCCGGCCGCAGCAGGCGCCAGAGTTCGATCAGCCAGGCTCGCGCGTGCAGCGCCTCGTCGGCCAGGCAGCGCGCCACCAGCAGGCCTCCGGGCAACTGGCTGAGGTTGCCGCGGCCGGCGCAGGGGAGCGCGCGGCAGCGTTGCAGCAGGTCGGTGTCGATCTCGCCGCTGGCGACCAGGGTCGCCAGCACCGGGTGCCCGGCGAGGCCGATCGGCGAGTCGAGCAGGCGGTCGCCGCCGTCGATGCGCTGGCGCTCGTGCCAGAGCAGGCGGTCGTCGCGACGGATGTCCAGGGCTGCGACGAAGTGGCCGCTGGCGAAGCGCTCGCCGCTGGCCGGGCGGCCGAGCGCGACCATGTCCCAGTAGAACAGGCGGGCGTCGCCGCGCAGTTGGATACGGGTTTCCAGTTCGGCCTGGGCGCCGGCGAAGACGATGCTTTCCTGCGGCAGCCATTCCAGGGTGGCGCCGGGCTCCAGGTGGATCTCCAGGGTCTGCCGCGACGGGCAGGCGGCGCGGTACCACTTGGCCGCGCCGGGGCTGGTGAGCTGGGCCCAGGCGCGTTCGCCGAGGCGCACGTCGAAGGCCAGGCTGTCGCCGCCGGCGATGCCGCCGGGCGGATGCACGAGGATGTGCTGGCAGACTTCCGGGCCTTCGGCGTAGAGGTGCTTCTGCACCCGCAGCGGTCCGGCGTGGCGCCGCGTCACCGGGCGTGTGGCGTCGCCGGCGCGGGCGTAGGCCAGCTCCAGCTGGGCGTGCCAGGCGGGGTGGAAGCTCAGGTCGGGGAGGGCGGCGGTCATCGGTCGGGTCAGGCCAGGGCCTTGCGCATGAACACGCGGCGGAATCCCTCTTCCTGGCGGCGTTCGTATTCGAGGTAGCCGACCCTGGCGTAGAGCGCGATGTTTTCCGTCATCCGCTCGTTGGTGTAGAGGTACAGCGAGCGGTAGCCGAGGCTCGTCGCGTCGCGCTCGGCGCGTTCCAGCAGCTGTCGGCCGATGCCCTGGCCCTTGCATTCGGGAAGCACGGCGAGGTTGTCGACGAGGAAGCCGTCGGCGGTTTCCCGGGTCACCAGCAGGCCGACCGGCTGGCCGTCGTGCTCGGCGATGAGGACCCGGTCGCTGGCGATCACCTCGTGGTAGTCCTGGGTCATCGGCCAGGGTTTGCGGCCGATCACCGCGATCCACGGGGCATAGGCGGCGGCGACGCAGAGCGCGGCGAAGCCCGCGTCGGCCTGGACGGCCGGGCGCAGAGTGACGGTCATTTCGACCTCCTGCGGAAAGACGAGGGCATAGAGATTGCCAGCGCAGGCCCCGGTTGCGCCAGCGGCAGTGTGTCCCAGTCCGTTCAAATCGCCACCAGCCCGCGCACGCCCTCGCTCTCCATGTCGCGGCCGCGGCCCTGCTGGACGATCTCGCCGCGCGCCATCACCAGGTATTGGTCGGCCAGTTCGGCGGCGAAGTCGTAGAACTGCTCGACCAGCAGGATCGCCATGTCGCCGCGCGCCGCCAGGCTGCGGACGACCGTGCCGATCTCCTTGATCACCGAAGGCTGGATGCCTTCCGTGGGTTCGTCGAGGATCAGCAGTCGCGGCTGGCTGGCCAGGGCGCGGCCGATCGCCAGTTGCTGCTGCTGGCCGCCGGAGAGGTCGCCGCCGCGGCGCTGTTTCATTTCGCGCAGGACCGGGAACAGCTCGTAGATGAAGTCCGGCACCGCCCGGGCGTCCCTGGCGCTGAAACGGGACAGTCCCATCAGCAGGTTCTCTTCCACCGTCAGCCGGGGGAAGATTTCCCGTCCCTGCGGCACGTAGGCGATCCCGGCGCGGACCCGCTGGTGCGGCCTGAGTCCGGTGAGCGAACGGCCTTCCCAGGCGACCTGGCCCTCGCGGGCCGGGACCAGGCCCATCAGGCAGCGCAGCAGGGTGGTCTTGCCCACCCCGTTGCGACCGAGCAGGCAGGTCACCTCGCCGACCTTCGCCTCGAAGCTCAGGCCACGGAGGATATGGCTACCGCCGTAGTACTGGTGGAGCTTGTCGACTTGCAGCATGGTTCTCTTCCATTTGTCCCGTGATGGTTCTTCACTGCGATTCCCAACCTGGCTCGGCGGGTAACCGCGAGCGGTCATTCGCCCTACGCGACGGGCGCCACTTGGCAGGTGCTACCCGCCGAGCGGATGGCTGGCGTCAGCGACCGAGGTAGACCTCGATCACCTGTTCGTCGGCCTGTACCTCCGCCAGCGAGCCTTCGGCCAGCACGTGGCCCTGGTGCAGCACGGTGACATGGTCGGCGATGCTGCCGACGAAACCCATGTCGTGCTCCACCACCATCAGCGAGTGCTTGCGCGCCAGGGACTTGAACAGCTCGGCGGTGAATTCGGTCTCGGCATCGGTCATGCCCGCCACCGGCTCGTCGAGCAGCAGCAACTGCGGTTCCTGCACCAGCAGCATGCCGATCTCGAGGAACTGCTTCTGGCCGTGGGACAGCAAACCCGCCGGACGCTGCCGCGACTCCAGCAGGTGGATGGTGGCGAGCACCTCCTCGATGCGTTCCCTCTGCGTGCCGTCGAGCCGCGCGCGCAGGCTGGCCCACACCGACTTGTCGGCCCTCTGCGCCAGTTCGAGGTTCTCGAACACGCTCAGGGCCTCGAACACCGTGGGCTTCTGGAACTTGCGGCCGATCCCGGCCTGGGCGATCTGCACCTCGCTCATGCGGGTCAGGTCGAGGGTGTCGCCGAAATACGCGGTACCGCTCTGCGGGCGGGTCTTGCCGGTGATCACGTCCATCAGGGTGGTCTTGCCGGCGCCGTTGGGGCCGATGATGCAGCGCAATTCGCCGACGCCGATGTACAGGGTCAGGTCGCGCAGGGCCTTGAAGCCGTCGAAGCTGACGTTGATGTCTTCCAGGCTGAGGATGGTGCCGTGGCGCGCGTCCAGCCGGCCGCTGGTGGCGGCGCCCAGGCCGATGGCGTCGCGGCCGCTGCCGGCGGTATCGAGGCCGGGGTGGAAGGCCGGTTCGAGCATCAGGTGCGGGGTGGTCCTCATTGCTCCTTCTCCTTGCGCAGCAGGCCGAGCAGACCGCGCGGCAGGTACAGGGTGACGACGATGAACAGTGCGCCGAGGAAGAACAGCCAGTACTCCGGGAAGGCCACGGTGAACCAGCTCTTCGCGCCGTTCACCACGCCGGCGCCGAGCAGCGGGCCGAGCAGGGTGCCGCGTCCGCCGAGGGCGACCCAGACGGCGGCTTCGATGGAGTTGGTCGGCGACATCTCGCTGGGGTTGATGATCCCCACCTGCGGCACGAACAGCGCGCCGGCGAGGCCGCAGAGCACCGCGCTCAGGGTCCAGACGAAGAGCTTGTAGCCGCGCGGGTCGTAGCCGCAGAACATCAGGCGGTTCTCGGCGTCGCGCAGCGCGGTGAGGACCCGGCCGAACTTGCTCCGCGCCAGGCGCCAGCCGAGCAGCAGGCTGGCCGCGAGCAGCGCGACGGTGGCGAGGAACAGGGCGGCGCGGGTGCCCGGCGCGGTGATCGGGAAGCCGAGGATGCTGCGGAAGTCGGTGAAGCCGTTGTTGCCGCCGAAACCGGTCTCGTTGCGGAAGAACAGCAGCATGCCGGCGAAGGTCAGGGCCTGGGTCATGATCGAGAAGTACACGCCGCGGATCCGCGAGCGGAAGGCGAAGTAGCCGAAGGCGAAGGCCAGCGCGCCGGGCACCAGCACCACCAGGCACAGCGCCCAGAGGAAGTGCTGGGTGCCGGCCCAGTACCAGGGCAGTTCGTTCCAGGAAAGGAAGGTCATGAACGCCGGCAGGCTGTCGCCGGAGGCCTGGCGCATCAGGTACATGCCCATGGCGTAGCCGCCGAGGGCGAAGAACAGCCCGTGGCCGAGGGACAGCAGGCCGGCGTAGCCCCAGACCAGGTCGAGGGCGAGGGCGACGATGGCGTAGCAGAGGATCTTGCCGGTCAGGGTCAGGCTGTAGGCCGAGAGGTGCAGCGCGCTGTCCGCCGGCAGCAGGTGCAGCAGCGGCATGGCCAGCAGCGTGGCGAAGGCTGCGCCGAGCGCGATAACGGTGACGCGGCCGCCGGCCTTGCGGGCGAGGGTGACGGTGAGTGGCTGGTTCAATCGATGACCCTCCCTTTCAGGGCGAACAGTCCCTGCGGGCGTTTCTGGATGAACAGGACGATCAGCGCGAGGATCAGGATCTTGCCCAGCACCGCGCCGATCTGCGGTTCGAGGATCTTGTTCGCCACGCCGAGGCCGAAGGCGGCGAGGACGCTGCCGGCGAGCTGGCCGACGCCGCCGAGCACCACCACCAGGAAGGAGTCGATGATGTAGCCCTGGCCGAGGTCCGGGCCGACGTTGCCGACCTGCGACAGGGCTACCCCGCCGAGCCCGGCGATGCCCGAGCCGAGACCGAAGGCGAGCATGTCCACGCGCCCTGTGGGCACCCCGCAGCAGGCCGCCATGTTGCGGTTCTGGGTCACCGCGCGGACGTTCAGGCCGAGCCGCGTGCGGTTCAGCAGCAGCCAGGTGAGGAGCAGCACGAACAGGGCGAAGCCGATGATGACGATGCGGTTCCACGGCAGCACCAGGTTCGGCAGCACTTGGATGCCGCCGGACAGCCAGGCCGGGTTGGCTACCTCGACGTTCTGCGCGCCGAACAGCATCCGCACCAGCTGGATCAGCACCAGGCTGATGCCCCAGGTGGCGAGCAGGGTTTCCAGCGGCCGGCCGTAGAGATGGCGGATCACCGTGCGCTCCAGGGCCATGCCGATGGCGGCGCTGACGCAGAACGCCACCGGTAGCGCCAGCAACGGGTAGAGCGCCAGCCATTCCGGCGCCAGGCGCTGGAACAGCAGTTGCACCACGTAGGTGGAGTAGGCGCCGAGCATGAGCATTTCGCCGTGGGCCATGTTGATCACCCCGAGCAGGCCGTAGGTGATCGCCAGGCCGAGCGCCGCGAGCAGCAGGATCGAGCCCAGCGACAGGCCGCTGAAGGCCTGGCCGAGCAGGTCGCCGACCAGCAGCCGGCGCTTGACCTGGGCCAGGCTGGTGGCGGCGGCGATGCGTACGCCTTCCTCCGGTTCTACCGCTGGGTCGAGCAGGTTCTCCAGGCGGGTTCGCGCCAGCGGATCGCCGGACTCGCCGAGCAGGCGCACGGCGGAAAGGCGTAGCGCCGGGTCGGGATCGCCGAGTTGCAGGTTGGCCAGGGCCAGGCCGAGGGCTTCCTTCACGCCAGCGTCGCTCTCTATCCGCAGGCGCGCTTCGAGCAGCGGCCGTTGCGCGGCCTTGGCGGTCTTCTGCAACTGCTGCGCGGCGGCCAGCCGCAGCGGCACTTCGTTGGCCACCAACTGGTGGCTGGCCAGGGCGGTGTTGAGCAGGCCGCGCAGGCGATTGTTCAGGCGCAGCGGCTTCGGCTCGCCGTCCGGCAGGGCGTCGCCTTCGGCGGCCTGGAAGCGCTGGTCGGCGCCGAGGAGGAATGGCTGCTGGTGGCTATCCAGCGCAATGCGGTTGTGGCGCAGCGCTTCGAGAAAGGCCAGGCGACCGGCGTCGGGCGTAGCCGCCCAGTGTTCGAGAAGGTGGGCGCGACCGCCGTTGTCGGCAGCGGCGAAGTCCTGCGCCGGTCCGGCGTAGGCCGTCACCGCGAGAAGGGCGGCCAGGACCAGGACACAGGCCTGGAGCGGGCGGGTGAGGAGGGCAAGGGGCATGCTGGGGTTCCTGGGCGACGTGCGGTGTGGCCGGTCGTTGCCCCTCTCCCCCGCCCTCTCCCTGAAGGGCGAGGGGGCCGTTCGGCGCGCGACCGGGGCGTTCCCGTTCCGTTCAGGGGAACGCCTGGTCAGGGGGGGCAGGGTTCTTCACGGCAGAAATCAGTTGCTCTTCAGCGCATGCTCCGGCTTCTTCTCGTTGCCCGGGATGAACGGGCTCCAGGGTTGCGCGCGAAGCGGTTCGGGGGTCTTCCAGACCACTTCGAACTGGCCGTCGTCCTGGATCTCGCCGATCATCACCGGCTTGTGCAGGTGGTGGTTGCTCTTGTCCATGACCAGCGTGTAGCCGGATGGCGCCTTGAAGCTTTGTCCGGCCATCGCCTCGCGAACCTTGTCGACCTCGGTGCTGCCGGCCTTTTCCACGGCCTGCGCCCACATGTGGATGCCGACGTAGGTGGCTTCCATGGGATCGTTGGTCACCGCGGTGGCGTAGTTCGGCAGGTTCTTCGCCTTGGCGTAGGCTTTCCAGTCGGCGACGAACTTCTCGTTGACCGGATTGCTCACCGACTCGAAGTAGTTCCATGCCGCCAGGTTGCCGACCAGCGGCTTGGTGTCGATGCCGCGCAGTTCTTCCTCGCCTACGGAGAAGGCCACCACAGGCACCTCGGTGGCTTCCAGGCCCTGGTTGGCCAGTTCCTTGTAGAAGGGCACGTTGGAGTCGCCGTTGACGGTGGAGACCACCGCGGTCTTGCCGCCTGCGGCGAACTTCTTGATGTCGGCGACGATGGTCTGGTAGTCGCTGTGGCCGAACGGCGTGTAGACCTCCTGGATGTCCTTGTCGTCCACGCCCTTGCTGTGCAGGAAGGCGCGCAGGATCTTGTTGGTGGTGCGCGGGTAGACATAGTCGGTGCCGAGCAGGAAGAAGCGCCTGGCGCCGCCGCCGTCCTCGCTCATCAGGTACTCCACCGCGGGGATCGCCTGCTGGTTCGGCGCCGCGCCGGTATAGAAGACGTTCGGCGAGAGTTCCTCGCCCTCGTACTGGACCGGGTAGAACAGCAATCCGTTGAGTTCCTCGAACACCGGCAACACGGATTTGCGCGACACCGAGGTCCAGCAACCGAAGACCACCGCGACCTTGTCCTGGGTCAGCAACTGGCGGGCCTTTTCCGCGAACAGCGGCCAGTTCGACGCCGGATCGACCACCACCGCCTCCAGCTTCTTGCCGTTGACCCCGCCCTTGGCGTTGATCTCGTCGATGGTCATCAGGGCCATGTCCTTCAGCGAGGTCTCGGAGATCGCCATGGTCCCGGACAGCGAGTGAAGGATGCCGACCTTGATGGTTTCGGCGGCCTGGATGGACCAGGACAGGCCCATGGAAGCGATGGACGCGGACAGCGTGAAGGCCTTGAGCAGACTGCGACGTTTCATTGGTGTTGTTCTCCATTCACCAGCGGTCGGGGCGGCAGTTTTCAGGAGGCGTCGTGCTTGTCGTCGGGCATCCGTCCGGTGGACGGCGGGGTGCGCACTGCGGCCTGGATCTCTTCGTCGAGGCTCCAGAGCAAAGGCTGTGCCTCTTCTTGGCGCTGGCCGGTATCGGTCGGCGAAAAGGCGCCGCGAGTCGCCGGGGAAGCATGCCGAGCAGGCCTGGCTATGCCGGGGAAGGCCGCGTTTTCAACGGGTTTTCGCCGGATATCGACGGAGAAGGGGGCGTGGGCTCCGGATGGGGAGGCGTCGCGCTGACCTCCCTCCCTACCGCCGGCGGCGCGTCCATGGGAGCGCCGCCGCTTCGCCCGGGCACCACCGCGGTGCGTCAGGGCGCGGCATCCAGGGCGTCCGCCTCAGGCTGGTGCGCTCAGCCTGGGAACAGCGAACCCTTCAGGCCGGTGACGATGATCTGCGCCGCCAGCGCGCAGACGAACAGACCCATCAGGCGACTGACGATCTGCAGGCCCTGGTCGCCAAGCAGGCGTTCGATGCGGTCGGAAAGATAGAGCGTGGTGCCGAGGGTCAGGCAGGCGAGGAAGATCGCCACCAGCGAGATCAGCTTGGCCTCCCAGCCCTGGCCGACGCCCATCACCAGCAGCGCGCCAATGGTGCCGGGGCCGACGGTGAGGGGAATGGTCAGCGGGACGATGGTCACGTCCTGCTGCACGTTGTCGCTCTGCACCGCCGCGCGGCCCTGGGCCATGCCCAGCGCGGAGATGAACAGCACGCTGCCGGCGCCGATGCGGAAGGCGTCGGCGGTGATACCGAAGAGGATGAAGATGTAGCGGCCGAACAGGTACAGCGCGACGCTGGCGATCAGCGCCGCCAGGGCCACCCGCCAGGCCATGCGCTTGCGGTCGCGCGGGCCGAAGCCGCGGCTGAGGCTGATGAAGCAGGACAGCACGAAGAAGGGGCTATAGAGCACCAGCATCTTCAGGTAGACGCTGAACAGCAAATGCATGGAGGCGCTTCCGGTCCGGGTGTGGGCATGAGCATAGCGTGCGACGGGCCGGTGCGATGTCCGGCGGGTTGGCAATATGCCGGTTCGCGTGGCATGTGACAACGAGGCCGGATGTCGGCGGATAACGCCGTTGGCGTCATGCGCCCTACGGGAGCCGGGACCACCGGGGCGTAGGGCGAATAGCCGCTTGCGGTTATCCGCCGTGGCGGAAATGGCGGTATCGGTGGCGTCATGCGCCCTACGGGAGTCGGGACCACCGGGGCGTAGGGCGAATAACCGCGTGCGGTTATCCGCCGTGGCGGAAGTGGCGGTATCGGCGGATAACGCCGTTGGCGTTATGCGCCCTACGGGAGCCGGGACCACCGGGGCGTAGGGCGAATAGCCGCTTGCGGTTATCCGCCGTGGCGGAAATGGCGGTATCGGTGGATAACGCCGTTGGCGTCATGCGCCCTACGGGAGTCGGGACCACCGGGGCGTAGGGCAATGAAATGGACTCCTCCCTCCTACGGCGTCAAGCGCCAGACTAATGGTGCAGCCACAAGTCCCGGAGGGGGAGTCAGCATGAACCTTAGTCGCATTGGTCTGGATCTGGCA